>JAFYXE010000087.1 GCA_017546275.1 Bacteroidales bacterium
GTTCGAGGGTGACTATACACTCGTTGTATTCCCTCTTTTGAAAGTGTCAAAGACTACTCCTGAGAACACAGGAAATGCAATCGGAGAGTGGCTCAAGACAAATGTTGCAGAGGTTGCTGCATACAACACAGTAAAGGGCTTCCTCAATATCTCATTCTCTGAGGTATACTGGAACAACGTGTTTGCAGAGATCGCTGCTGCAGAGGACTTCGGTCAGCTTGCTCCTACCGGAAAGACAATTATGGTGGAGTATTCATCTCCTAACACCAACAAGCCTCTCCACCTCGGACATATCCGCAACAACCTCCTCGGATGGTCGGTTGCAAAGCTCCTCGAGGTATGTGGCCACAATGTTATGAAGGTGAACCTCGTGAATGACCGCGGTATCCACATCTGCAAGTCGATGTATGCCTGGAAGGTTCTCGGCAACGGCGAGACTCCACAGTCAAGCGGCAAGAAGGGTGACCACCTCGTGGGTGACTACTATGTGGCATTCAACAACCTTTACAAGAAGGAGGTTGACGAGCTCGTAGCCGGCGGTATGGCAAAGGAGGAGGCTGAGAAGAACGCTCCTTCATTGAAGGCCGCACAGGAGATGCTCTTCAAGTGGGAGAACGGTGACGCTGAGGTAGTTGAACTCTGGAAGACTATGAACGGCTGGGTTTACGAGGGCTTCGACAAGACATACGCTGACCTCGGAATCAGCTTCGACAGAACATACTATGAGTCACAGACTTACCTTTTTGGTAAGGCCCTCGTGCAGAAGGGACTCGAGGCTGGTATCTTCGAGACTCAGGAGGACGGATCAGTATGGTGCGACCTCACTTCAGACGGTCTCGACAGAAAGCTTCTCCTCCGTGGCGACGGTACTTCAGTATATATGACTCAGGACCTCGGTACAGCTGAGCAGCGTTTCGCAGAGTACAGCCTTGACGAGCATATCTACGTTGTAGGTAACGAGCAGAACTACCACTTCCAGGTGCTCAAGCTCATCCTCGGCAAGCTCGGCTTCGACTGGGCAGACAGCATCTACCACCTTTCATACGGTATGGTGGAGCTTCCGGAGGGTAAGATGAAGTCACGTGAGGGAACAGTGGTTGACGCTGACGACCTCATCGCAGCTATGTACAACACAGCTAAGGAGACCTCACTCGAGCTCGGCAAGATCGACAACCTTTCAGAGGAGGAGCAGGATGCTCTCTTCAGAATGATCAGCCTCGGCGCATTGAAGTACTTCATCCTCAAGGTAGACCCTAAGAAGACTATGCTCTTCGACCCTAAGGAGTCTATCGACTTCAACGGAAACACAGGACCTTTCATCCAGTATACTCACGCACGTATCAAGTCGATTCTCCGCAAGGCTGCAGAGAAGGGTGTAAGTCATTCGGCAGCAGACGTGAAGGCAGAGTCTCAGCTTACTGCGAAGGAGGTACGCATCATCAAGACTCTCAACACATTCCCTGCGAAGGTTGCAGAGGCTGGTGCAGCTCATTCTCCAGCAGTCATCGCGAACTATGCTTATGAACTTGCGAAGGAGTTCAACCAGTACTATCACGATACTCCTATCCTCAGAGAGGAGAACCAGGAGCTTCTCAAGTACCGTCTTGCACTTGTCGAGTCTATTGCAAAGGTTCTCAGCAAGGCTATGTCAATCCTTGGCATCACTCTTCCTGAGAGAATGTAACATATGCCGAAGCCTGAATCATATATGATACCGACCTCCGCAAAGGAGGTTAAGGCTTTAGGCTGGGATTACATCGATGTGATCCTCTTCACCGGTGATGCATTCATCGATCATCCGTCTTTCGGCACAGCGGTCATCGCACGATGGCTGCAGAGGCACGGCTACCGCGTAGCGGTCGTGCCGCAGCCGAACTGGCGTGATGACCTGCGTGATTTCAGAAAGCTTGGTGCACCGAGACTTTACTTCGGAGTCAATGCCGGAGCTATGGACTCGATGGTCAATCATTACACTGCAGCCAAACGTCTTCGCAGTGATGACGCCTACACTCCGGACGGAAAGGCCGGACAGCGCCCTGATTACGCAGTTACAGTATATACAAAGATCCTCAAACAGCTCTATCCGGAAATCCCTGTAGTCATCGGCGGTATCGAAGCCTCGCTCAGGCGAGTGACCCACTACGACTACTGGCAGGACTGCCTCAAGCCGTCTGTTCTTGTGGACAGTGGTGCCGACTGGCTCTGCTACGGAATGGGCGAGAGGACAATGATAGAGTTTACCAAGGCTATCGAGTCGGGACGTAACCTCAATGATATCAGGAAGATACCTCAGTTGGCGTTCTATATGGACGGACGCTCGAAACTCAAGGATGCGGTAATCCTGAATTCATTCGAGAGATGCTGCAAGGACAAGATCGCATTCGCAGAGAACTTCCACGTAATCGAGACTTATGCGAATATGCTTCAGCCTCCGGTGATGATCGAGCCTGTCGGAAACGGATATGTCCAGATAAATCCTACCTGGCCGCCTGCAACTCAGGAGGAGATGGATTCGTTCTGGGACCTTCCTTTCACAAAGCTCCCTCATCCGAGATATAAGGGAAGGCATATTCCTGCGTATGAGATGATCAAGTTCTCGATCAATACCCATAGAGGCTGCTTCGGAGGATGTAATTTCTGTACGATTGCAGCACATCAGGGCAAGTTCATCCAGTCCCGCAGCGAGGAGTCTATCATCAATGAGATAAGGAATCTGAACGGACTCCCAGGCTTTGCCGGCAATATCTCCGATGTCGGAGCACCTACCGCGAATATGTACGGTATGGCCGGCAAGAACAAGGAACTCTGCAGCAAATGCCGCAGAAAGTCCTGCCTCTATCCGTCGCCTTGCCGCAATATGGACCGTTCACACGCCCGTCTGCTCAAGCTCTACGAGCGCATCGCGGCTGTAAAGGGCATCAGACATTCGTACATCGGCAGCGGTATCAGATATGATCTCTTCCTTGATGAAAAGGGCTTTGTCGACGAGACTTCATATCCATATCTCAAGGAACTCATTCTCGAGCATACTTCGGGTCGTCTCAAGGTTGCTCCGGAGCATACAGAGGATTCGGTTCTCAAGCTTATGGCGAAGCCTTCGTTCAAGCTTTTCGAACGACTCCGCTACGAGTTCGACAACATTGTCAAGGGCAGCGGAAGGAACTGCGAACTCATCCCTTACTTCATTTCAGGACACCCTGGATGTGGAATGAGAGAGATGAGAAACCTTGCGGCAAAACCTGCCTTGAAAGGACTCTATATGGATCAGGTTCAGGACTTTACACCTACCCCAATGACAACGTCGTCTGTAATGTATTATACAGGTCTCGACCCTAAGAATCTGCAGAAGGTATTTGTGGAAAGAGACATACAGAGAAAGAGGGAGCAGAAGTCATTCTTTTTCCGTAGAGGAAAATAGAAAAAAAGTGCCTTCATTGTTGCTCATTTAAAAAAAATGTCCTACACTTGCACCCGATTTCAATACAAACAGAATAAAGAACTAACAAATATGTCTACAACTACGAAGAGAAGAGCTGTAATCAGCTACGAGAATATGTCAGAGGAGCTGGCAGCTGCATTTGCAGAGAAGTACCCGAAGGGTTATGCGGATTATTTTCCGGATCTTGTAAAGTATGACAAGCCTACCGGCGACAGTTTCTACGCTGTTACAGTAGAGATTACTGACGCTATCTACCTTGTTAAGATCAAGGTCAAGACTGATGATGCAGAGGATATCGAGCGCTGGCTTGATGGCGAGGATGGAGAGGATACAGACAGCGAGGGCGACGGTCTTCCTGATGACAACATCTCTCAGTACTCTAGTGATGACGATGCTGCAGACGCAGAGTAAGAAACATAAATATATTTACAGACCGGTCGTGTTGAACGTCCGGTCTTTTTTGTATATTTGTACGATATATTTCTATATATGGGTACGCGGTTCGTAGTAAGAGACATACTTGCACCTCTCAGACATTTCTTGAAGAAGATGCCGGAGAGGAATGTTATGTTCATTCTCTCCCTCTTCGTGGGAGTCTGCTGCGGTCTTGCCGCCGTGACCCTAAAGCTCGGCATCGAGTTCGTCCATCATACACTTGCCACCTGGTTCAGTGGACAGGCGTATAACATCCTTTATCTGATCTGTCCTGGTGTCGGTATGCTTGTGGCTATGCTTTTCGTCAAGCACATCGTCAAGGACAACATCGGACACGGTGTGACAAAGGTGCTCGTAGCTGTTTCCAAGAACGAGTCGAAGATCCGTCCCCACAATATGTGGTCGTCAATGATCGCGTCATCTGTGACTATCGGATTCGGAGGTTCGGTAGGAGCCGAGGCTCCGATCGTATATACAGGAGCGGCAATCGGTTCAAATGTGGCCAGGTATATGGGTCTGTCATACAAGAATATGACAATCCTCCTCGGTTGCGGTGCGGCAGGTGCGGTAGCGGGTATCTTCAAGGCTCCTCTTGCCGGAGTGCTCTTCACCCTCGAGATATTGCTCTTCAATATTTCGATGTCATCCATCCTCCCACTTCTTCTGTCCACAATATCGGCTACCGTAATATCGTACATCTTCCTTGGTGACGCTCCTGCGTTTGAATGTACGTTGTCGCCGTTCGCTATGCAGAATATCCCGTTCTACATCGTTCTGGGACTCTTCAGCGCGATGTGTTCTGTATATTTTACAAGAATGACGCTTTGGCTCGAGGATAAGATCAGGAGTATCAGCAAGCCATATGCGCGCTGGGCTATTTCCGCATTCTGCCTTGGTCTGCTCATATACCTTTTCCCGCCTCTCTTCGGTGAGGGTTATGAATGTCTCCACGAACTTCTCAACGGAGGTACGATCGACCTTGAAGGAAAGACCCTCCTTGCCTTCTTCCTCAGAAAGGCTTGGCTTGTGCCGGTGTTCTTCCTTCTGGTTCTCCTTCTGAAAGTGTTTTCGATGTCGTTCACTAACGCCGGAGGTGGAGTCGGTGGTACATTCGGTCCTACACTGTTCATCGGTGCAATCGCAGGTTTTGTGGTGTCAAGGACCATAAATCTCATAGCCGGACCGGCTTTCGTTCCCGAGCAGAACTTCGTGCTTGTGGGAATGGCCGGACTGATGGCGGGAGTGATGCAGGCTCCTATGACTGCGATCTTCCTTATTGCGGATATGACAGGAGGATATGAACTTCTCATTCCGCTAATCATTACATCGACTATCTCATACGCTGTGACAAGATCCGTAGAACCTTATTCGATCTATACCAAGCGTATTGCCAAGAAGGGTGAACTCCTGACTCACGACAGCGATCAGGCCGTGCTTACCCTCCTTAAGACCAACGATCTCATCGAGGCAGACTTCATCCCTGTAAGGATAGACGCTACACTCAGAGAACTTGTCGAGATAGTTTCGAATTCAAAGAGAAACATCTTCCCTGTGGTGGATTCAAGAAACCATTTCCAGGGCTTCGTCTCACTGGAGGACATCAGAAGGGATATGTTCAAATACGAGAAATACGATTCGCTTCACGTGTATAACTTTATGCGCTCTGCTCCTGCTTACGTCTATATCGACGAGAAGATGGACAGCGTGATGCGCAAGTTCGAACAGACCGGTGCCTGGAACCTTCCGGTGGTCGACAGCGAGCGAACATACATAGGATTCGTATCAAAATCCAAGATCTTCTCTGCATATCGAGAGCAGCTCAAACAGGTATCCCACGATTAACAAGATGAAACAAATCTACATTGATTATATTGCCAAGCGCATCGGTGTACGCGACTGGCAGGTTGAGAATTGCGTAAAACTCTTCGGTGATGGTGCGACCATCCCGTTCATCAGCAGATACAGAAAGGAAAAGACCGGTGGCCTTGATGAGGTTGCGGTCGCTGAGATCAAACATTGGAATGACAACTTCGTCGAACTCGAGAAACGTAAGGCTACTGTTCTTGAGACTATCGAGGCTGCAGGTGCATTGACAGCAGAACTGAAGAACCGCATTGAACTCTGCGTCGAGTCAAGGGAACTTGAGGATCTGTATCTTCCATACAGACCAAAGAGACGTACAAGAGCGACAGCTGCAAAGGAAGCCGGACTTGGACCTTTGGCTGACAGGATGTACGATGTCGCTATGGTGGACCCTGCTGTGGAGGCAAAGAAATATGTGGGACCCAAGGTGGCCTCTGTCGAAGATGCACTTGCAGGTGCAAGGGACATCATCGCGGAACGCTTGAGCGAAACCGCTTCGGTGCGTGAAACCTTGAGACTGATATTCAGAACCAGAAGGCTTGTGGCCAAGGCAACGAAGAAGGCAACAGGTCCAGAGGCTATGAAGTACCGCAGTTATTTTGATTATTCTGAATCATTGGAACGCATCGCTCCGCATAGACTTCTCGCTGTGCTTCGAGCTCAGGAGGAGGGCTTCCTTAATCTGAAGGTTGACGCTGATGCAGAGAAATGCGGAAAGAAACTCTACTATGACTTCTGTCAGGAGAAGAGATATCCTGCTGCACCGCTTGCCGAGCAGATACATCTTGCTTTCGATGATGCGTTCAAGAGACTTCTCGAGCCTTCGATTTCAAATGAGGTGATCAAGGAGGCTAAGGAAAGAGCAGATCTGGAGTCTATCAGAATCTTCGGCGAGAATCTCAGACAGCTGCTGCTTGCTGCACCGATAGGACAGAAACGCGTCCTTGCCATCGACCCTGGTTTCAGAACAGGCTGCAAGGTGGTATGCCTTGACGAGCAGGGAAACCTTCTGCATAACGAGGCTATCTTCCCGCATCCGCCAGCAAACGAAAAGATCAAAGCCATTCAGGCTGTGTCTGCAATGGTTGCAAAATATGAAGTCGAAGTCATTGCTATCGGAAACGGTACTGCAAGCCGTGAGACAGAGGATTTCATCAAGAGAGTTCCTCTTCCGCAGGGAGTGAGAGTCTTTACTGTAAGTGAGGATGGTGCATCCATCTATTCGGCATCAGAAGTTGCGCGTGCGGAATTTCCTGAATACGATGTTACAGTGCGCGGTGCGGTGTCTATCGGACGCAGACTTATGGACCCTCTTGCAGAACTCGTGAAGATCGATCCGAAGTCTCTCGGAGTGGGACAGTATCAGCACGATGTTGACCAGAATCTCCTGAAGGAGAAGCTTGACAATGTTGTCGAGAGCTGTGTGAACAGTGTCGGAGTGAATCTCAATACTGCCAGCAGCTATCTTTTGAGCTATGTTTCGGGTATCGGTCCGGCATTGGCTGAAAATATCGTGGAATACCGCTCTGAGAATGGAGCATATGGGTCAAGACGTGAACTCCTGAAGGTAAAGCGTCTTGGTGAAAAGGCATTCGAACAGTGTGCCGGATTCCTCCGTATCCACGGCGCATCAAATCCTCTTGATAATTCTGCGGTTCATCCGGAGGCATATCATATCGTGGATAAGATGGCTGCGGACCTTGGAGTGTCTGCCAAGGAACTGGTCGGCAATGCAGAACTCTGCACAAAGATCGATGCATCAAGATATGTGGCAGGCGATTTTGGACTTCCAACCATCAACGATATCATCAATGAGTTGAAGAAGCCTGGTCTGGATCCGCGCGAATCAGCCAGCGAATTCGAGTTCGATCACGATATTCATAGCATCGAGGACCTTAAGGTAGGAATGGAACTTCCTGGAATTGTGACCAACATCACTGCATTCGGAGCATTCGTAGATGTGGGAATCAAGCAGAACGGTCTTATCCACGCATCACATATGGGTGTAAAAGGAATGACCGATCCTTCGAAGGTGCTGAAACTTCATCAGCAGATCAAAGTATCGGTCATATCTGTGGATCTTGAAAGGAACCGTATAGGTCTCAAGCTTATTCGCTAATCTTGTTTTTGATTGTATATTGCGACATTATCACGCCGATGGTTGACACGAAGATGCCTATCCATTGGCGTGAATTCAAATATTCGTGTCCCAAAACCCAGGCGATGATTGCTGCCGCAACAGGAATCAGGGCTGAGAAGATGCTTGACTTTGCGACTCCAAGATTCTTGATGGTGCTCACCCACAATGAGAATGCAAGGCTAGAACAAAGAACTGCAAGGCAGATGAGCGGATACCAGGCCTCTGGAGAAAAATAGACTTCCGCATCGAATCCCTTCAATCCTTTTGTGAGGAACAGCGGGAATAGATAGATCGATCCGATAAGGAACTGGTACATCACGATGATCTGGCTTGAATAGTTGCCTGCAAGACTCTTCGTAATCGATGCGTGTCCAACCTCTGCGATTACGGCGATAAGCAGGAGGACAATTCCCCATATGAACTTATCTCCCAATTCTCCCTTCGCCATTGCCACCATCACGATACCGACGAGCGAGAAGAGTATACCTATTATATTAATGAAGTTGACTTTCTCCTTGAAGAAAAGCATTCCTGCACCGATCGAGAAGATAGGAATTGTAGCGATCACCATTGCGCTCAAGGTAGGGGAGCCTGTGACCTTCAGACCGTATGTCTCGCATATGAAATATATGAACGGTTCAAAGAAGGCAAGGAGCAGGAACTTCGGCCAGTCCTGTCTCTGGATGCGCTTGATTCGTCCGTATGCAGTATTGAAAAGGAACAGTACAATACCTGCAAGCAATATTCTTACGAATACAAAATAGAATATAGGGATATTAAGCGCGATCAGTTTGTCAGTCCATATATACGACATACCCCACAGGGTGATGGCGAATATGGATGCAATATATGTAAGGATCTTGCTTGGATGAACCCTTGGTGCCATAATATTATTATTATTATTATTATAGGTTAGTCAGTTTTCCGTCAATAAACACTTTTTCGATCACTCCTGTGAGTGTAGTTCCCTCAAACGGGCTCCAGCCGCATTTGCTCTTCTGGTCTTCGGCTTTTACAGTGAATTCCTTCTCATAGTCGAATACTACAAGATCGGCCTCATATCCTTTGGCGATCTTTCCTCTGTTCAGACCATATATTTCTGATGCCTTCTCCGAGAAGACAGATGCGATTCTTGTAAGCTCGATGCCTTCCTCCTTTGCAATGGTAAGGAGAACCGGCAGGCTCTGCTGGATTGTAGGCAGACCTGAAGGAGCCTTGGTATATGTTCCTTCCTTCTCCGAGAGCAGGTGAGGGGCGTGGTCAGATCCGATTGTATCGATCAGGCCTTCTGCCAATGCAGTTCTTAATGCCTGTCTGTCATCTGCAGTCTTGACTGAAGGGTTGCATTTCATTCTGCTTCCTGACTTTGCATACTCCTCATTGGTAAACCAGAGGTAGTTGCAAGATGTTTCAGCCACGATGTCAGGATTGTTGCACTTTGCTGCGCGTACCATCTGCACCTCCTCCTTGGTGGAAATGTGGCAGAGTACGAGTCTTGTGTTGTGCTTTATCGCCATCTCAAGCGCCTTGATGCTTGAGATGATGCAGGCTTTTCTGCTTCTGATGTGCTCGTGCTCGGTAAAAGGAATGTCATCTCCGTATTTTGCCTTGGCATTTTCAAGGTTTGTACGGATTGTCTCCTCGTCTTCACAGTGTACGAGAACAGGTTTCTCCTTGATAGAGAAAAGATGGGCGAGGGTAGAGTTGTCATCGACAAGCATATTTCCTGTCGATGAGCCCATAAAGACCTTCACTCCTGCGATGTCGTCAGGAGTAATTCCGGTTTCGGCGTCACCCTCTTTGACAAGTCTGATGATCTCGTCAGTATTGGAGTTGGTAGCGCCTATGTGAAATGAGATTTTTCCTGTGCAGCGTCCCTTGGCTCTTTCGATCTTGTCCTTCAGAGCTTCTGCTGTAGTGGTGGCAGGTGATGTGTTCGGCATATCCATAAAGCTGGTCACTCCTCCCGCAACGGCTGCCTGCGACTCTGTCGCCATATCAGCCTTATGCGTCAGACCAGGCTCTCTGAAATGCACGTGTGCATCGATACCTCCGGCAATGATATGCTTTCCGCTGAGATCATAGACCTCCAGCGCGTCATTCTGCTTTACCTTATATATATTGAAGTTGTAATCTTCCTCCTCAGAATAGAAGATCTCGGCGATCTTTCCTTCGTCTACGAGGATGGAGCCTGTTGCGACTTTCTCAGAAGTCACGATTGTAGCGTTCTCAAGAAGTAACATAATTACGCCTTTCTTGGTTTGATCTTTCTCATCTTGAGCTTCATCACTCCCCAGAATGCCTCTCCGAAGATTCCGCTGCTCATTTTTGATGTACCTTCCTTGCGGTCTATAAATATAATAGGTACTTCCTGAATCTTGAAACCGAGTTTGTGGGTAGAATATTTCATCTCGATCTGGAATCCGTATCCCTTCATCTTGACCTTGTCAAGGTCGATGGTCTCAAGAACCTCTCTGCGATAGCATTTGAATCCGGCTGTCGTGTCGTATACTTTCATTCCTAGTACTGTGCGTACGTATACGGATGCATAATACGACATAATAACTCTGCCGATCGGCCAGTTGATTACACTGATGCCGTTGCAGTAGCGTGAGCCGATTGCAAGATCCGCTCCCTCCGCGCAAGCCTGATAAAGGCGAGGGACGTCATTTGGATTGTGTGAAAAGTCAGCGTCCATTTCAAAGATGTAGTCGTACTTCTTCTCAACGGCCCACTTGAAACCTGTGATATATGCAGTGCCCAATCCGAGCTTTCCTTTTCTCTCGATCATAAAGAGTCTTTCAGGGAACTCCTCCTGGAGTCTCTTGACTATTGCTGCAGTTCCGTCTGGGGAACCGTCCTCGATCACAAGGATGTGATAGTCTCCTTCGAGTCCGAATACAGCTCTTATGATGTTTTCAATGTTTTCCTTTTCGTTGTAAGTAGGAATGATGACTACTTTCTTATCCATATCCACTGCTTGATTCACAAGTTACTCCTATTATATATAGTATAAGGTACAAATATACGAATTTTGTTTTCTAATCACACTATTGTTGATGTATTCTGTATCGAAAAAAATATTTAATAGATTGTAATTTGCTTATCTTTTTGATTATCAGCGGGGTAGTGTATGATGGGATAAAAAAGTGTGAAAAAAGATTAAAAAATGTTGCAGAAAAATTTGGAAGTAAAGAAAAAAGTCGTACCTTTGCACTCCCATTTGAAAA
>JAFYXE010000009.1 GCA_017546275.1 Bacteroidales bacterium
AATAAGGAGGACAGCAATATGGAGATTATTCTTAAGAAGGATGTGGCAAACCTTGGCCACGCAGACGATATCGTCAATGTAAAGACAGGATACGCTGTCAACTACCTTATCCCACAGGGCTTCGCAGTAATGGCTACTCCATCTGCAAAGAAGGTACACGCTGAGAACCTTCGCCAGAGAGCTCACAAGATCGCTAAGTTCGTTGCTGACGCAGAGGCTCTCGCAGCTAAGCTTGCTGAGACTACTGTAAAGGTAGCTGTAAAGGTTAGCGAGTCTGGCAAGATCTACGGTTCAGTTACTACAGCTCAGCTCGCTGAGGCTCTCGTAGCAGCTGGTGTTAACGTAGACAAGAAGGACATCACTGTAGAGGCAGCTAAGGAGCTTGGTGTATACGAGGCAACTGTAAAGTGCTACAAGGACATCAAGGGTACTTTCAAGTATGAGATCGTAGCTGAGTAATCAGACTTACAGATAATATCGATGAAGCCGACTGATTTCAGTCGGCTTCATTTTTTTTATTTACGGAATAATCAGGAAAAAGACTATCTTTGAAGTCTGTATGCAAATTATCGAACTAAAAATGAGAAATATCTTTGCTATTGCGGCTCTGCTTCTTATTGCAGGAGCTTGCTCGAATGTTCAGAATGAAGCGGAAAACAGCGGCCTTGCCATGTCACGTATGTATTCTGACGGTATGGTCCTTCAGAGGGAGATACCGCTTGTGATCAAGGGATATGCTAATCCAGGTGAGGCTGTGAAGGTCGTTCTTGACGGACCTTTCCGTACAAAGACCAGAAAGACAAAAGCCTCGGCAGATGGCAAGTGGGATGTCAAGTTCGCTCCTTTGAAGGCTGCTACAGGCCTCAGACTTACGATAGAGGGAGAAGGCGCAGCTCTTGTATATGACAATGTGGCGGCAGGTGACGTCTGGGTATGCTCTGGACAGTCCAATATGTATTTCAGGATATGGGAGAGCGTTGACAATGGCGAAATCCTCGCTGATGAGGATCTGCGTTTCTTCAATATGGAGATGCCTTTCCATCTGAGTATGGTCAAGTGGTCTGATGAGCATTTGCAGAAGGCCAAGGATATGGATTTCTACAGCCCGACTGAATGGGAGGCCTGCGACGAGGAAAATGTGAGGGCTTTCAGTGCCATAGGATATCATTTCGGAAGAATGCTCCGTGAGCGCCTCGATGTGCCTATCGGTCTCATCTGCAATGCAGTAGGAGGTTCTCCTACAGAGGCCTGGATCGCAAGGGAAACCCTCGCATCCGAGTGCCCTGAGGTTCTTGAGGATTGGTTTACAAACGACAGACTCAATCAGTGGTGCATCGAGATGGGAAAGATAAATCTTGGATATCCGGAGAACACTGTGGCGCAGCATCCTTTTGCTCCGTCATGCCTTTACGAAACAGGAATCGCTACTATGGAGCAGTTCCCGATCAAGGGTGTCGTATGGTATCAGGGAGAGTCCAACGACTTTGATATCCCTATGCACGAGAAACTTTTCGGCCTTCTTGTAGACGGATGGAGAAACTATTGGAACAATCCTGAAATGCCTTTCCATTTCGTGCAGCTTTCAGGACTTTATGACAGATACAACTGGCCTGAATTCAGAGACAGCCAGAGGAAGATGGCTGAGGCTATGCCTTATTGCGAGATGGCAGTGTCTAGCGATGTGGCGGACTCTTTGGACATCCATCCGCGTCAGAAGAGACCGGTAGGCGAGAGACTTGCGAGACTCGCACTTAAATATGACTATGGATTTGATATCGTGCCTTCAGGCCCAGCTATCAGAAAGGCTGTCGTTGACGGTGATAAGGTAGTCCTTGAATTTGACTTTGCAGATGGTTTGAAAGCCTCTGATTCTCAATCATTAAGGTGCTTTGAAGTGGCTGGTGATGATTGGATGTTCGTGCCTGCGGAAGCAGTCGTTGCGGATGACAAGGTGGTCCTCGTTTCAGGCATTGAGTCTCCAAAGTATGTGCGATATGCTTGGCAGCCGTACACCAGTGCAAACCTTGTGAACGGTGAGGATCTGCCTGCGTCCACATTCTTTACAACTATTTCTGAAAACTGATTAAGAGCATTAAAATAGATTATTTATGAAGAAATTTTTTCTTGTTTTAAGTGTCGTATTCTTCTCTGTGCTCGGAGCTGCCGCTGCACAGAAGGATACTTTGAAGGTCCTTGCAATCGGAAACAGCTTCTCTGAGGATGCTATCGAGCAGCATCTTTCTGCCCTTGCAAGAGCAGAGGGATTGAACGTTATCATCTGCAATATGTATATCGGAGGATGCTCGATCGAGAGACACGTGGACAATCTCCGCGGCAACAAGCCGGAGTACAGATACCGCAAGTTCGACGTCAACGGAAAGATGACTGAGAAGTGGAACTACACTCTTGAGACTGTGCTTGCAGAGGAGGATTGGGACTATGTCAGCCTTCAGCAGGTGAGCCAGAGTTCTGGAATGCCGGAGTCGTATGTGCTTCTGCCTGAGCTTGTTGAGTTTGTGAAGGCAAGGGTTCCGGAGGACGCTGTTCTTATGTTCCACCAGACTTGGGCATATGCTCCGAAGTCTAACCACGGCGGATTCGTGAACTATGACAGAGACCAGATGAAGATGTACAATGCCATCGTGAAGACAGTCAACCAGGAGGCACCGAAGGTGGGTATCAAGCTAATCGTCCCTTCAGGTACAGCTATTCAGAATGCAAGAACATCGGCATTGGGAACAGACCTTACTCGTGACGGATTCCACCTCAGCTTTACACAGGGACGTTATATCGCGTCTTGCGCTTGGCTTGAGGCTGTTCTCGGAGTGAATCCTGTAGGTAACAAGTACTGTCCGGAGGGTATGACTCCAGAGGAGTGCAGACTTGCTCAGAAGGCCGCTCACAAGGCTGTGAAGAAACCTTCAAAGGTGACAAAAATCAAATAATGGAGATTCCTCCACTCCCTACGGTCGGTCGGAATGACAGTGACTGACTAGTATTTGATAAGCAATTGAGAAATATGATTCCTATATTCGATAGGAGTCATATTTTTTCTTTTTGTAAAGAGCCTGATGAAATTCGACTTGTTGTTGAAGCCGCAGTCATAGCATATTTCAGATGCACTGAGAGCGGTGTTCGCCAGCAGGTCGCAAGCCTTTGCAACCCTCAGGTTGTTGACATAAGTGATGAACGAAATGCTCGTCTGTCTCTTGAAGAAATGACTGAATGCGGAATCGGACATATTGACCAGGCTCGCCGCATCTGAAAGGGTTATCTTCTGTGAAATGTTCTCTTCGATGAACTTGCAGACCTTGCTGATTCTTCTTGATTTCGAGTGGTGTATAAGTCTCTCTGACTCATAGAGATTGCTCACCAGTTTGCGTCTTGGCGCGTGGGCAAGCTCGTTGAGTATGCTCAGGAACTTTGTGGCTGTCTGGAAGCCCTGCAACTTAGTCAGTTCCACGATTTCATCCTTGATTCTTTCAGCCTCCGGCCCGTAGAAACACAGTCCCTGCATCGAGTCCAGGAGCAATTGCTTGATCGGCAGGAACAATCTTTTGTTCATAATTTGAAAATTGAGGAGTTCCTCAGAGAACTGTATTGTGACAACGTGGTTCGTTTCCAGTTCCGACTTCCATACGTGAGGTATGTATGGGCCTGTCATAACGAAGTCGAGGTCAGAGAATGCCTCCTCTGAATCACCCACGACTCTGGTGCCTTTCGTATTGATTACCAGGTTGATCTCGTACTCCGGATGACAGTGTATCGGGTATTCGAACTTAGCGTTTGTGTGGTCGAGGATAATGAAGAGATCCTCGTTTGTAATGGGGCAGATTTCCTGCTGAATTTCGGACATAGTTTCAAGTGTTAGTCCTACAAAATTAATGATAAAATCAATTCAGTAGACCTGATTTTTCAAAAAAATATAATCTTTTTCTCAAATTCCGCCTACAACTTTATCCAAATCAGGCGAAACTTTATTTCGGTTTTAAAGTGCAATTCAAAATAGTATAACTATTTGACTGAATAAAAGTATTCTAGAAAAATAACTCAAAGTACCTTTGTGTGATTTATAATGCCTAATTGGACAATTACGAAAACAATAAACTTAAAAAAACCACGTTATGAAGAAAAATTTAAGACATCTGTTTCTTTCGGTGGCTGCACTTATGGCGTTTTCCGCTTGCCAGGAAAAGCCGCGCAACACTGAAGAACTGATCGACCCTTGGCTTCGTGAACGTACCCCAGTCAATGTGAGACTCGAGTCTCAGATCGGACCTGCGATCATCAGCAGCAACTGGGATAGCGACGAGGTGGGAACAGTTACAGTAAGTCTGGTCACTGCGACACTTGATATGTCGGCAGTGAAGGTGGTCGCTCTGGATTTTCAGTATCCTGAGAGCGAGTTCTGCCCGACTGCAGATCTCAAGCCAGGCGACACAGTCGACCTTACTGACGGTACTGCAGAGTTTACAGTAACTGCAAAGTCAGGTGAGACACGCACCTACACAATCAGCTACACAGTGTTTACTGACCCTCTCGAGGGCTGCTACAGCTTCACTCCTGTAGGAGGTATCCTCGACACATCACACGGCTACGACTGCGGTTGTGTTATGATCGGTGGATTCGAGAAGTACATCACACTCTGCCAGGTTATGGACAAGCACTGGTTGTGGGACTACAACAGAATCTATTGGCCACAGAACGAGGATGACAACACTATCAGCTTCCGTCTCGACAGAGCTGACGATGTTACCGGAGAGACTTTCGGAACAATCGTGAACACTCCAGGTCCTGACGGAAAGTATGCAGACTACCAGTTCAAGTCGTCTAAGGACGATCCGCAGCCTGTATACAACATCAATGAGGAGTATCGCCTCATCCCTGCAGGAAAGGGTCGTTGGGCTAAGCACGGTGACGGTTTCATCACTATCTACGCTTACGAGGACGAGGACTACGAGACTCCTCTTCACAAGCTCGAGCTCCTCGAGGCAGGTGACCACTCATACTGGAAAGAGTCTCTTGACGCGAGCGGCAACAGCTCTGAGAAGATCGTTACAGTTCCGTCATTGGCGTTCCACCGCTCATTCGGTGAGGGACCTTTCACAAACAAGACAGATGACTGGTCAGATGCACGTTGGTATGTGAACAACATCCGTAACGTCTTCTGGCTTATCAAGAAGGATAGTGATTCGGCACTTGAGAATCACGATGAGCTTTTGGCAGAATAACGTAGAATGAAAAGGATTATGAGCATATCAACTCTTGCTTCAGCCATCGCTGTAATGGCTGCGTTGTCGTGTTCCGAGATCAAGCCGGAGCCACCTGTGGTGGAGAATCCGACCCAGACAAGGACTATGACAGTGCAGGAGAATGTAGAGGTTGAGAATGCTGCAGGCCAGTTTTCAATCGAGGTGGAGGCAAATTTCGAGTATTGGGCCAACCCTCAGGTGAAATGGATAAGCTTCGACAGGATCGAAGGCAACAAAGTCTGGTTCAACATCGAAGAGAATACCCAGGTAGCCGAGCGAGTGGGAACAGTGAAGTTCGCCGACATCAAGGACAGTTACTTCAACAAGACCGCCACTGTAACCCAGAAGGGTGATCCTGCTGCAAGATTCACTCTCAGCCTTGCGGACAAGAATGCCACAGCGGAGACAAAGGCGCTCTATGCAAACCTTTGGAAGATCGCAGAGGACGGATTTATGTTCGGACATCACGATGACCTCTGGTACGGACGCTACTGGTACAACGAACCTGGTATGTCTGATACGAAGTCTGTGTGCGGAGATTATCCGGCAGTGTTCAGTGTCGATTTCGGTGCCATTATGGATAACCGTTATCAGAGCGAGGAGAACGCCATCCGCCGCAGAGTGATCATTGAGGCATACGACAGGGGAGAGGTAATCACCGCCTGCTGCCACCTCAACAATCCTCTCACTGGAGGCGACTCTTGGGACAACTCAAGAAACGACGTTGTGAAGAGCATCCTTACAGAAGGCAATGCCACAAGGATCAAGTATCTCCAGTGGCTTGACAGATGTGCGGAGTTCGCGAACAACCTCAGAGGAAGTGACGGAAAACTTATCCCGGTTATCTTCAGACCATATCACGAACATACACAGACCTGGTCGTGGTGGGGTTCGAAATGTACTACAGAAGATGAGTTCATCAGATTCTGGAAGTTTACAGTCGAGTATCTGAGAGACACAAAGGGAGTGAGAAACTTCATCTATGCTGTTTCACCTCAGATGGACGAGGATTACGGAAGCGGTGTGAGAGACAGACTGGTCTACAGATGGCCTGGAGACGATTATGTGGATTTCCTCGGAATGGACTGCTACCATTACAATTGGAAGTCAGCCTTCAAGAGCAACATCATCGCGATGAGCGCTCTTTCCAAGGAAAAGAAAAAGCCTTGCGGAGTGACCGAGACAGGTCCTGAAGGCTTCGACTGGAGAGACTACTGGACAAACCATATTCTCGAATGCGCGAAAGGACAGAGAATCAGTCTGATCGTGATGTGGAGAAACAAGTATGTAGGATCCAACGAGGCAGACAGACATTTCTACTCGGTTTATCCCGGCCACGAATCGGAGGACGATTTCCGTAAGATGTACGATGATCCGTCCACATTCTTCAGCAAGGACCTTCCTGATATGTATACTATGCCCGATTACTTTGAAGTAAAATAAACAACAAAATAATAACCCAAATGACCAAATCACTCAAATTATTTCTGCTAAGCGGCATTATGCTGCTGTGCGGAGTCATTGGCAGCCCGCTCTATGCACAGAGCAAGGTTGTCAGTGGTGTAGTGCTGGACGATTTTGACGAGCCGTTGTTCGGTGCATTCGTCGTCGAGAAGGGTACGACAAACGGAACTTCTACCGATTTTGACGGTAAGTTCGAGCTTGTTGTCGCTTCCGAGGCTTCTGTACTCGAATTCCAGTTCATCGGTTTCACTACACAGGAGATTCCGGTAGGAAAACAGACTCAGTTTACGGTGAAGATGACAACTGACGCCAATATGATGGAG
The DNA here is from genome assembly GCA_017546275.1 of Bacteroidales bacterium. Classification (GTDB taxonomy): domain Bacteria; phylum Bacteroidota; class Bacteroidia; order Bacteroidales; family UBA932; genus Cryptobacteroides. Next base: position 7,040 of record JAFYXE010000009.1, read on the forward strand.
GAAGTTGTGGTTACGGCTTTCGCCACTCAGAAGAAGGTGAACGTGACAGGTGCGATCTCATCTGTCAACGGTAACGACCTCGTTGCCGCACCGGTGGCGAACATCTCTAACGCCCTCATCGGTAACACCCCTGGTGTCAGCGGTCTTCAGACTTCCGGTGAGCCTGGACGTAACGAGTCTACAATCTATGTCCGCGGTGTCTCGACCTATGGAGAATCTACTCCTCTCATCATCATCGACGGTGTTGAGCAGGCTTCCGAGCAGGCTTTCGCAGCATTCAACGCAATGGATGCCAACGAAATCGCCAGCATCTCTGTATTGAAGGATGCATCTTCGACAGCCGTATACGGTGTGCGTGGTGCGAACGGTGTAATCATCGTTACAACTAAGCGTGGTAACGAAGGTAAGCCAGTGATCAGCGCTTCTGCAAACTTCGGTCTCACTTCAGCTTCGCAGCTCCAGGAGGGTACAACCGCTTACGAGTATGCGCTCTTCAGAAACGAGGCTATCCGCAACGAGCAGAGAAGCTACGCCGGCAAGAACGGTCTCAACGCGAACATCTTCGATGACTATGACCTTTGGAAGTTCAAGAACAACAGAGACTTCACTCCTCAGGAGGTTGACGCAATGACAATGCTTACCCCTGAGCAGAAGGAGCAGCTCAAGAACACTCCGGCTCTCTACTATGCTTCACGTAACCTTTATAAGGAGCAGTTCAACAGAGTGGCTCCGCAGTACCAGGCAAACATCAACATCAGTGGTGGTACTGAGCGTGTAAAGTACTTCGTATCATTCGGTTACTTCCGTCAGGAAGGTATTACCAACGTGGTTGAGTACTACGGTTCGCAGACAGGTTCTACATTCAACCGTTACAACTTCCGAAGCAACTTCGACATCAAGGTTACTGACAACTTCAAGATCACCATCAACTCAGCAGGCCAGTTCGGTGAGGCTACAGGTCCTGGTAACGCAGCGGATCCATACGATATCTCCGGCCGTTACAAGGTGATTATGCAGTACATCTACGATTCGAACCCATTCATTTCTCCGGGTATCATCGACGGAAAGCTCATCAGCGGTTTCGCTGGTTCTACCAGCCTTATCCAGAACCCTCTCGCAACTAAGGTGGACAGCAAGATCGGTATGCAGAATGCCGTTTACAACCTCCTCCAGAGTGGTTCAGGTACTATCTTCAACAGCCTTCTTGACAACTCGATCAAGCTCGACCACACAATGGATTACATCCATCCTAACCTCAGAGCTTATGCGACAGTGTCATACCAGGACAACTACAACCGCTATGTGAAGTATACTCCTTCGATTCCTTCATATACAGTCCAGAGAAGTATGGCCAACCCTAACGTCCTCGAGTTCTTCGGTGGATCTATGGGTGCTGGTTCATTCACATCTTACGGTTACAGTAACTGGAACAAGCTTTATATCGATGCAGGTCTCGACTGGCACGAGTCTTATGGAAAGCATAATGTTTCAGCCCTCCTCCTTGGTAAGGCTTCACGTTACACTATGCCTAACGACTCATACCGCGTAGCTTCCGGTATTATGGGTTTTGTAGGTCGTGTCACTTACAACTACGCTGACCGCTATATGCTCGAGTTGAACGCAGGTTACAACGGTACAGAGCAGTTTGCTGAAGGAAAGCGTTTCGGCCTCTTCCCAGCTATTTCGGCAGGTTGGGTTCCTACAAAGGAGAAGTGGTTCCCACAGAACGAGATCCTCTCATTTATGAAGATCCGTGGTTCATACGGAGAGGTAGGTAACGACCGTCTCGGTGGTACAAGACGTTACTACTATCTCCCTAACACCTACAACCTCAACCAGGTCGGTTACTATCTCGGTAACAGCGACGGTTCAGGTAAGAACGTATATTATTATGGTGCGACCGAGGGTGTGATCGGTAACCCTGACATCACTTGGGAAAGATCACGCAAGTACGATATCGGTGTCGAGACCAAGTTCTTCTCAAACCGTCTCTCTGCTGATTTCGACTACTTCTATGAGAAGCGTGACAACATCCTCACAACTCTCGGTACAATCCCGGGAATCTATGGTGTTGCATCAAGCGCTGTACCTCCTGCAAACGTCGGTATCACTCAGAACCAGGGTTATGAGCTCGTTCTCAACTGGTCAGACAAGATCGGCGACCTCAACTATACAATCGGAGGTGACCTCAGCTGGACTCGCAACAAGATCATCTATAAGGCAGAGGCAAGCAATCCATATCAGTGGATGAATGCTACCGGCCACGCTATCGGACAGCGTTTCGGTCTCGTGAGCGACGGTCTCTTCAACACTCAGGAGGAACTTGCTAACCGTCCTTACAATACATATACTTCAAATCAGGCTACCCTCGGTGATATCCGCTACAAGGACCTCGACGGTGACGGTCTGATCAACCAGAACGATATTGCACCTATCGGCTTCCCTAACTATGCACAGTATCACTTCAACGTGAAGATCCAGCTCGCATACAAGGGATTCGACCTCAGAATGCTCTTCACTGGTTCTGCAAACGGTTCATACTATCTGAACAGCGGTTACACAATGCCGTTCTTCAAGAATGCAGGTAACGCTTGGCTCTGGCAGTATGAGGGACGTTGGACTCCTGAGAAGTATGCTGCAGGTGAGGAAATCACTTATCCTCGTGCAACATACAGCCCTACGACTTCACACAACAACTACCTCCAGAGCGACTACTGGATGGTATCTACAAACCACTTCAAGCTCAAGAACGTAGAGCTCGGTTACACTTTCAACGTGAAGAAGGGTATCCTCAGTCAGCTCCAGGTACAGTCACTCAGAGTGTTTATGACTGCTAACAACGTTTACACATTCAAGAACGCCCTCACTCCTTACGGAATCGACCCTGAGACAACAGACGGAAGCGCTTATGTGTATCCTCTTACCAAGGTCGTTACATTCGGTCTGAATATGCGATTCTAAAACTAAAGAATGAACAAGATGAAAAATATCACTAAAATATTGGCAGTGCTCGGTCTCCTGATCCTGACATCCTGCGACTTCTTCCTTCAGAAGCCGGATACTACAGGTACCGTTGACCGTGATGCTGTGTTCGGCAGTAAGAAGAATGCCCAGGCAGCACTGATGTCCTGCTACGGCAGCGCCCTTATCCACGGCCTTCCTGGCGGATTGGGTTACGGCCACGGTACACTCGGAGCGATCTCTGGTGAGGTGAACAAGGGTGCCAGCTGGCACGGTACATACGTTATCGTACAGCAGGGTCTCAGCGCAAACGGTGTGGGCTCAGATATTCCATCCGGATCTGTTTCTGCAGGTTCCGAGAACTTCTCGAAGAACTGGGCGGTGATCCGTCAGTGCTTCATCGTAAAGGAGAACATCGATATGGTTCCTGATATGACTGAGGCTGAGAAGCAGGTCATCAAGGCAGAGGTTACAGCCCTTATCGCTTATAGATATATGGGTATGTTCTACCGCTACGGTGGCGTTCCTAAGGTTACAAAGTCTTTCGAGGCAAGCGACGACCTCTCTGCAGGCCGTGAGACTCTCGAGAGTACTCTCCAGTACATCCTCGACCTCTGCGACGAGGCTCTTGCAGTCCTTCCTGAGAAGTGGGATGCGGCTAATACCGGTCGTATGACCCAGGGTGCAGTACTTGCCATCAAGGCAAGAGCCCTTATGTTCGCTGCACGTCCTCTCTTCAACACAGGTACTCCTTACCTTGACAATGGTGACCTCAACAATCTCATCTGCTTCGGCAATGCCGACAAGGAGCGTTGGAAAGATGCCATCGATGCCAACGAGGCTGTTCTCGATTGGGCTTCAAAGAACGGTGTGAAGCTTATCAACACAGGCGGATCTGCAGGTACTCCTAACAAGAACGCTTTCGTTGACTATGCAAAGGCAACTTCAACTCCTTCAAACAGCGAAGTGATCCTTGCCCTCAAGAACAACAGCACTGAGCAGAGCTACAATACCGGTATCTTCCATTATTATAACTACTCTCCTTACTACTCATTCGACCGCTTCGATACCGGTGAGTCAGGTGTTCTTTCGAACCATATCAAGCGTTACTACAAGAATGACGGTACTGAGATGAGCTGGCCGACTTACAAGGTTGACGCTGCTCCAAGACAGGGCGCTGACTGGATTCAGAATGTCGCTGACCTTGAGCCACGAGCTCTTGCCGACATCAAGTTTGCAGGTCACGACGCTATGAACAATGCCGGTGACACCAAGTGGTCAAGCCTCGGCTGGGGCCGTGGTGGATTCGACGGCAAGATCGGTATGGGAGACGCATTCCCTAACAGTGTCGGCGGTTCTGACAAGGGACAGCTTTCAGGTGAGATGACCAAGTTCTACTACAAGGCCGGTTCAAGAATCTGGTTCGAGTTCCCGCTTTTCCGTCTTGCTGAGACTTATCTCAACCTCGCAGAGGCTTACAACGAGTACGGCAACACTACAAAGGCACTCGAGAACCTCAATATCATCCACAACCGTGCAGGTCTCCCTTCAATCACTGAGACTGACCAGGCTAAACTTAGAGCCATCATCCAGAGAGAGAAGATGATCGAGATGTTTATGGAGAACCACAAGTATTTCGATGTGAAGCACTGGATGCGTGAAGACATCGCTGACGGACTCCTTGCAGGTTCTATGCGCTCATTCACTTTCAACATCAAGTCAGGTGCAACTTGGCCATATGACAAGAGCACAATCGACACTTGGTGGGAAACAGAGTACTTCGTATCATTCTGGTCTCCAGTGATGTATCTCGAGCCATTCCCTCAGACTGAGGTGAACAAAGGAACTATCACTCAGAATCCAGGTTATTAAAATATAGACGACAATGAGAAAACAGAATATATTCAGATGTCTCTCTTTATTGAGCGCATCGATACTGATTTCTACAGCTGTAGCGGCTGCGGAGAAATCCGACTCGCTGTCTACTGCCGCTGTGTCGACTGTATCCGGAGATGATCTGTACCACATCCAGACATCAAACCTCTCAAACACTTGGGTAGGTATGCTTCCGGGACTTACAGTCATTCAGGGAAACGGCGCTGTGGGATATGATAATGCAAACTGGCTCATCCGTGGTGTAAACAGCTACGGCTCAGGCACTTGGGGTTCAGCTAGAATCTTCGTTGACGGATTCGAGGTGAATTCAGAGTATCTTGTGTCCCTTTCTCCGTCAGAGATCGAGAGCATCTCTATCCTCAAGGATGGTGCTGCCCTTGCAATCTACGGTGACAGAGGTGCAAACGGTGTCATCAAGATCGAAACCAAGAGAGGTGAGATCGGACCTGCAAAGGTAACTGCCAAGGTACGTTACGGTGCGCAGACTCCTAACATCTACAACAAGCCTCTCAATTCATACGAGTTCGCGAACCTCTACAACCAGGCTGTTTCAAACGACAACGGTATGGTATGGTCTCCTGCATACTCTGCAGAGCAGCTTGCTGCTTACAAAGAGGGTAGGGGCATCGACGTAGACTGGTATGACGAGGTCCTCAAGGACGCAGGTTCATATATGGACGGTGACATCATATTCAACGGCGGTAACGGCAATGCTCGTTACAACGTGAACCTCGGCTATCTCAACACAAGCGGTATCCTAAACACAAAGAATACCGACAAGACCAAGAACCTTGGTTACGAGAGATACAACATCCGCGCAAACCTCGACTTCAACATCCTCCAGATCTTCGAGTTCAAAGTGGACTTCAACGGTAGAATCGAGATGAGAAGAAGACCTAACTACGGCGTTACTGACCTCTTCAGCAACCTCGCACGTTATCCTTCGAACATCTACAACATCTTCGATGACGAGGAGAAGACTCATCTCTCAGGTACTTCCATCTACCCTAACAACCCATACGGTTCAGTTAACGAGCTCGGTTGGTATTCACAGAAGGCAAGAAGCCTTCAGGGTAACTTCCAGCTCAGAGAGAAGCTCGACATCGTTACTCCAGGTCTCTACCTCGAGGAGGCGTTCTCTTTCTATAGCTACACTTTGAGTACTTATAGCAAGACAAAGAACTATGCACGTTACCACAACGGAGCTACAACTACAACTGACGAGACTACTTCAATCACTGCAAGTGCCTACGGTTCAGCAGGTATGCAGGACTGGAAGCAGGGTCGCCTCACTGCAGGTTACGACCGTGAGTTCGGTCTCCACTCTGTTTCAGCAGTGTTGAACTACAACATCTCAGCTTATAAGGGTAACGACTTCTATACTTATAAAGTGAACTACCTCAACTTCAACGGTATCTTCGACTACAACTACGACAACCGTTATGTTGCTCAGTTCGCTTACTCATACTTCGGAAACGACGCGTATGCACCTGGTCACAGATGGCATTTCTATCCTTCAGGATCATTCGCTTGGGTTGCTTCGAACGAGGACTTCCTCAAGAACAGCTCTGTAGTTGACTTCCTCAAGGTAAGAGCATCGGTAGGTGTTGCTGGTACTTCGCAGTCAAATGCGACATCAGTACTCACAAACTTCGATACAAGCGGACGTTACCTCTTCAAGGATTACTATACAAGCAGCTACATCGGAGCATTCTATATCGGTCCTAACGGCGGTGCAGACAACGGTTCACTCGTTCCTATGTTCCTCGGCAGCGACGACATCGTTCCTGAGAAGAGCGTGAAGTACAATGTAGGTGTTGACGCAACTCTCTTCCAGGGTCTCAACCTTACAGTTGACGCATTCCTCGACAAGAGAAGCGACATCCTCACCCTCAATAACTCGAAGATGGGATACTACGGAAAGCAGTATGTATTCTCTAACGTCGGCAAGATGACCAACAAGGGATTCGAGGCAAATGCCATCTACAATGGCAAGAGCGGTGACTTCTCATACAGAGTCAACGGTATGGTTTCTTACGCGAAGAACAGAATCGACTTTATGAACGAGGTTACTCCTGCAAACGAGTTCAGCGCTCAGACAGGACGTCCTTACGGAACATATATCGGTCTTGTTGCAGAGAGATTCTATGACATCTCCGACTTCGACAGCGAGGGCAACCTCAAGATGGGTATCCCTACTCCGGCATTCGGTTCAGTACAGCCTGGTGACGTGAAGTACAAGGACCTCGACAAGAACGGCGTAGTTGACCAGAACGACAAGACTCAGATCGGCAAGTCTGCATATCCGGAGTGGTACTTCAGCTTCGGCGGAAAGTTCGCTTACAAGGGCTTCGACCTCGAGGTGCTCTTCCAGGGTGCAGCCGGAATGTCTGTAAACCTTCTTGACAACAAGAACCAGGTTGTCGCATTCGTAGACAACGGTAACGCATACGAGATCGCAAAGGGTGCGTGGGCATATTATCCTGCAGAGGGTATCGACACACGCGCTACCGCTACTTATCCTCGTCTCACTACCCTCAGCAACGAGAACAACTACCAGACAAGCTCATTGTGGGTTAAGAATGCGGACTACCTCAAGCTCCGTAACCTTGAACTCGGATACAACTTCGCTTCGCGCAAGGTACAGGAGGCAGGCATCTCCAACCTCAGAGTATATCTGAGCGCACAGAATCTTGCAACCTTCAGCGGTCTCCTCAGAAAGTACAACCTCGATCCTGAGAGACTCAGCGGTTATCCTACAGTTACATCCTACAATGTCGGCGTATCGATTACCTTCTAAAGAATGCAGATTATGAAAATCAGAACAATTATATCAGCTTTGGTGATCGCATCTGTATCATCTGCCTGCGGAGACTTCCTCGATACCAGCATCGACCGTAACTCTACCGGAGAGACAATCGCTACCAACTACAGCTCGATCTGGGGTTTCGGTAGAGCGATCTATACTCCTATCGGCTACGGCTTCGGTATGATCGACAGCAACATCTTCGCTACTGCATCGGATGAGGCTCAGCAGACTTCTGCTCAGTCGAATGTGATCTATTTCAACAAGGGTATGCTGAACGAGAACATCAACCCTCTCTTCACATACTACAGAAACTATTATGAAGGCATCCGTGCCGCTAACTTCTTCCTTGACTATGTAGGAAACGGAAAGGGTGAGGCCCTCCTTGCTCAGAACCGTAACCTCGTTACCGATAAGGTGAACTATGAGCGTGACCTCCAGTCACTTGCGTGGTTCAAGGCAGAGGCTCACATCGCAAGAGCATACTATTATGCAGAGCTTGCAAAGATGTACGGCGGCGTTCCGATCGTGGAGTCACACATCGACGACGGCACAATGGTGTCACGTTCGACATACGACGAGGTCGTTGCATATGTAGTGAACGAGGTGGACACATACAAGGACAGCCTTGCAATCGACTGGACTGAGTTCAAGGACCGTGAGGGTCGTTTCACTCTCGGTGTGGCTCTCGCAATCAAGTCGCGTATCCTCCTTTACGCTGCGTCACCTCTCCACAACCCTGAGAACGATGTGACAAAGTGGGAGGCTGCTGCAAAAGCTGCTCACGATCTCATCACACATAAGGACCTTACATACTCGCTTGATCCAAGCTACGGTACATACTTCACAGGTGCAAACCCTCTCAACAGCCCTGAGAGCATCTATCTTGTACGCAGATCGCAGTCTAACAATATGGAGAAGAACAACTATCCTATCGCTACACAGGGCGGTAAGAGCGGTGCAACTCCTACCCACAACCTTGTGGCTGCTTACGAGTACATAGGAACACCTGATCCAAGCAACCCTTATGCAAACCGTGACCCGCGTCTCGGCGCTTCAGTGGTAACTAACGGAAGCACTTGGAACGGCCGTACAATCGACCAGGCTCCAGGCGGAAGCGACGATATGGCGAAAGCAAATGCCAGCAAGACAGGTTACTACCTCAAGAAGTTCCTCACTGACAACCTCAACCTTACACAGGGTCAGGCAGCTCAGCACAACTGGGTGGCTTACCGTTATGGTGAGATCCTCCTCAACTACGCTGAGGCTATGAACGAGGCATTCGGTCCGGATGCAGTTCCTGAGGGATATACAATGTCTGCACGCCAGGCTCTCCAGCAGGTGAGAGACCGTGCAAGCTCAAAGCTTCCTAAGGTTGTCGCTTCAGACAAGGAAACCTTCCGTGAGGCTGTAAAGCACGAGAGACGTGTAGAGCTCGCATTTGAGGATCACCGTTACTGGGATCTCCTCCGTTGGAAGGATGCAATGGACGTTCTCAACAAGCCTGTTCTCGGTGTTGCTGTTTCAAGAAACGGAGAGGGCTGGAGCTATGAGGTTCAGGAAGTCGCTACCCGTACATTCTACGAGAAGAACTACTACCTCCCATTCCTCCGTTCGGAGATCGAGAACTCTAACAACACTTTGGAACAGAACCCTAACTATTAATGAATCATATGAGAAAGATTATATTTTCAGTAATGACTGTCATCAGCCTCTTCGCGCTTGCATCTTGCGCGAAGGGTGACGGTGACAAGGATTACGGTGTCGAGAAGGTATATATCCCTCAGTCGATGGCTGACGGCGGCATTACCAATGTCTACAACGTGCCATCAGGCGAGGGCGAGTATACATATAACTTCCAGATCACTGACGAGACTGTAGAGGTTTTCCTTGGTGTTCTCCGTTCAGGCAAGCAGGCAGGTGAGGCATTCACAGTCGATGTGGTTGTGAATGAGGAGTCATCTGCAGCAATGGCAACAAGATACAATGCTGAGGTTATGGATCCAGGTCTCTACACTCTTCCAGAGCAGGTAAGTGTGGCTGCCGGAACCAACAGCAAGACTTTCCACCTCAGCCTCAACAAGGCTGCTCTCAAGGAGAAGGCAGGCAAGAAGCTCGTTCTCTGCGTAGGTCTCGCAAACTGCACTGCATACGAGATCTCGGAGAAGGCATCAGAGGTGACTGTCCTCGTAACTGTAAACGCTTTAAACCTCTAGTCTATGAAGAAGATCGCATTATCGGCTATCGCTCTTCTTATGGCTTTGGGAATGAGCGCACAGATCAAGTCTGTAACTCCAAGTGCTGCAAAAGTAAAGCAGTACGATGCAATATGCTTCGAGGTTGCTCTTACTGGAGAGTGGGTTAACCCATATCTCCAGGAGGAGGCTGCCCTCGATATGATCATTACAGCTCCTTCAGGAAAGGAACTTGTTCTTCCGGCTTTCTACAAGGACGGCGAAAGCGGTGCTGAAAGCACTTGGGAGGCAAGATTCACTCCACAGGAGAAGGGTAAGTACACTTACCGTTTCCGTTATACTCAGAACGGTGAGGTAGCTTCAGAGTCTGCTCCTGCTACATTCAAGTCACGCAGAAGCAAGCTCAACGGTATCCTCCACGTACGTGACAACTGGACTCTCGTATTTGACAACGGCAAGCCTTTCAGAGGCGTAGGTATCAACCTCTGCTGGGAGTCACGTACTCAGGACGACTCAAAGTTCTTCTCTGACCTTCACGAGCAGCACGACAGATTCAACTTCGACGCTATGCTCCCTGATTTTGCTCAGAACGGAGGTAACTTCACACGTATGTGGATCTGCGACTGGAACTTCCCGATCGACAGACAGACAGGCTTCAACAACCACCGTTACGAGGAGACTGACGAGTATATGAACCGCAGCGCAGTAGAGCGTCTCGACCACGTTGTAAGACTTGCAGAGGATCTTGACATCAAGATTATGCTCTGTATGGGTCAGGGCAAGGGTCCTGCTTACCGTGAGTTCTTCACTACAGAGGAGGCAAAGGCACGCTACCGCAACTATGTACGCTACATCGTGGCAAGATGGGGTTACAGCCCTGCAATCGCTATGTGGGAGCTCTTCAACGAGATCGACAATGTTCAGCACTGGGATCCGGCAGGAGTCATTCCTTCTGAGGAAATCGTTGCTTGGCACGACGAGATGAGCACATACATCGCTGCCATCGATCCTTTCCAGCACATCAGAACAACTTCCATCTCACATCGCGACCTTCCAGGTCTCAACGATCTTCCTAACATCGACATCAACCAGAAGCATATCTACAATGCTACTCACGTCGTGCCTGAGACTATCGATGCATATGTCGCTAAGCACAACAAACACTATATCGTAGGTGAGGTAGGTTACGAGTGGGACTGGTCAAAGAACTTCGACGATTTCGCTGACGGTATGGAGATGGACTTCCGCAGAGCATTCTGGTACGGTCTCTTCAGCCAGACATCTCTTACACCTATGACCTGGTGGTGGGAGTGGTTTGACGAGCACAAGACTATCCCTTATATGAAGAACGCCCGCCTTATCAGCGACCTTATGCTCAAGGCTGGCAAGGGTGACTTCCAGAAGTTTGAGACTGTCAAGAACGAGAAGGCCGAGGCTTATGCAGTACGTTGCGGCAAGACCACATTCGTATATGTATACAACGGCAACGAGGATGTTCTTGACAACATCAGCATCGAAATCGGCAAGACCGGAAACGTGAAGGTTTCGACTCTCGACACTGAGAACGTAAAGCTTACAAAGGCTGTACGTATGACTTCAGACGGTACTCTCAACTTCGAGAACCTCGGTCTTAAGCACTGGGAAGAAAAAGTATTTGTAATCAAATAATAAGATGAATATCAGAAATTTCTTTGCCTCTCTCGTATCGGTCGCTTTCTGCATCGCGTCAGCAAGCGCCCAGACTCCATACAAGCAGCTGTTGTCTACAAACTTCGGTCTGCCTTCGCCTCAGCCTGAAGAGACCCTTCCAAAGTCTTCTGTACCTGTACAGATGCCTGAAAGGGTAGCCAAGGTCGATGCCCAGACAGTGCTCCGTCCTGTTGCAGACAATGTCTGGGAGATCACTTCCGGATGGGAAATGTGCGAGGGAGACAAAGTGATGACTGACGACTGGTATAACGCCACAGTACCCGGTACAGTCCTCAGGACTCTGGTGAATCAGGGCGTATATCCGGATCCGTATTACGGTCTGAACAATCTGGCCATACCGGAAGACCTTTGCAGAAAGGACTGGTGGTACAGATGCTCGTTCAGCATATCTGACGAAATGCTTGCGAAGGAGAGTCTCGAACTTCTCTTCAACGGCATCAACTACAAGGCAGACATCTGGTTCAACGGACAGAAGCTCGGCAGCATCGCCGGTGCGTTCATCCGTGGCAGATTCGACATCACCGACCTTGCAGCTGCTGAGAACAATCTCGCAGTGCATATCTATCCGCCTGCAAATCCAGGCGTTCCGCACGAGCAGTCACCGACTGCCGGAGGCGGAAAGAACGGTGGTGCCCTTTGTCTCGACGGCCCGACATTCATCTGTTCGGAAGGTTGGGACTGGATGCCTGGAGTAAGAGACAGAAACATCGGAATATGGCAGGATGTACAGCTTATCGCGACTGACGGAATCACATTCGGAGATACAAAGGTCATCACCGACCTTCCTCTTCCGGACGTAAGCTTCGCTGACCTTACAATCGAGACTGTTCTCAACAATAGACTCGACAAGGATCAGGAAGTGATCGTTGAAGGAAAGATCGGTTCTATCTTGTTCACCAAGGAGGTGACAGTGCCTGCAGGCTCTCAGCTTCCTGTAGTGCTCGGCTCTGACGAGATTCCTCAGCTCAAGATGAAGAATCCAAGACTGTGGATGCCTAACGGATACGGAGATCCTAATCTGTACGAACTTGAATTGAGATGTGTTGCTGATGCGAAGACATCCGATTCACAGATCACCCGCTTCGGAGTGAGGGAGTTGTCATACGAGCTTACAGTAGACGCACCGTCTGCAAAGGGCTTGAGAATCGAGCACAATCCGCTCGCAGACAACCACCTTGGACAGCTCCTTGACCACAGAATGCTCAGAGACACTCTCGGAGGCCTTCACATTCCGTCACTTGCTGCCGGAATCGATGTCAAGGACATCAATGTCATTCCGAACGACGGTATGAGCCCTTATCTTGTGATAAAGGTGAACGGAGTGAGAATCTTCTGCCGCGGTGGAAACTGGGGAATGGACGATATGATGAAGGATGTGTCAAGAGACCACCTCGAGCCATACTTCATCCTCCACAAGGAGGCGAACTTCAATATGATCCGCAACTGGACCGGAGCGAGCACATCGGAGAACTTCTACGATCTCTGCGACGAGTACGGTATGCTTGTATGGAACGACTTCTGGATTTCTACAGAGGGATTCAACCTCGATCCGCTTGATGAGGATCTGTTTATGCGTAACGCTACAGACGTCGTAAGACGTTTCGGCCACCATCCTTCAATCGTGATGTGGTGTCCTCGTAACGAGGGTTATGCTACAGAGACTCTGGAGAGAAGACTCTCTGCGATGATCCACAAGGAAGACATCACACGCAGATATCATCCGAACTCGCGTAACTGCAACCTGCGTTGGAGCGGCCCTTGGCATTATTATAAGGATGCCGGAGTCTATTACAGCTATGACGCACACGGATTCAACTCCGAGCTCGGATCGCCTTCAGTGCCTACAGCAGCATCGATGAGAAAGATGATGCCGGAGGCAGATCAGTGGCCTATATCAGACACTTGGCATTACCACGACCTTCTTAACGGTCTCAACGAATATGTGGAAGCGGTAGACAGACTCTACGGAAAGGCGGAAAACCTTGACGACTTCTGCAGAAAGGTTCAGTTCATCAACTACGACAGCTACAGAGCGATGTTCGAATCCTGGAACAGCCGCCTTTGGGGAGATACTTCCGGTGTCCTCCTCTGGATGTCGCACCCGGCTTGGCCGAGCGTTGAGTGGCAGACCTATTCCTGGGACTATGAGACATTCGGATCGTACTACGGCTCACGCAAAGCCTGCGAGCCTGTACACATCCAGATGAACCTCGACGATTATGATGTCGTGGTCCTCAACACTACAACAGCTCCGCTCAGAAACGTGACAGTTACGTTTGCTTGCTACAATATGACAGGCAAGAAACTGTTCTCAAAGACTGAGAAGGGAATCAACGTTGACGCAAACTCAAGAAAGGAGATCATCAAGTCTGCACTTGAAGTGATGAATGGAGTATATATCGTGCGTCTTCACCTTACTGACAGCAAGGGCAATGTCCTCTCTCGCAATGACTATCTTATGAGAGGTCAGGATACAGAGAACTTCACATCATTTGCAGGACTTGGCAAGGCGACTCTGAAGGCACGCAAGCTTGCTCCTTCAAAGGACGGTAAACTCCGCTTCGAGGTGACCAACAGTTCGAAGACAGTGGCGATGAACCTCAAGTTCAACCTCTGCTGCCCTGAGACTGGAGAAATCATCCTTCCTGCTTATTTCAGCGACGGATATTTCCACCTTCTCCCAGGCGAGAAGAGAGTCCTCGAGATGCATTCTCCAAAGGTTGGAAATGTTGTTGTAGAGGGATATAATGTTGACAGTCAGATTATTATAAAGTAAATAAATATAAAATAACACTATGAGAAGAATTTTTATTCTTTGCATTTCGTTGGCAATGTCAGCGTTTGCATTCAACAGTTGCGAGTACCCTGACTGGGCGCCGGAGTCATCGACCGGAGGTGACGAGGGCGACAAGACTCCAGGAGTGGTCATTCCAGCTGTGACTGACTTTTCGGTGGTCGCACAGATCGCTCAGACAAAGTCGGTACTTTCGCCAAATGGCGAACTCATCTGGGCAGACGGTGACCTCATCAATGTCTTCCACAATGTGGCAGGTGAGGCAAATCTCGTTTCTGACGGTGTCGTATATTATGATGCCTTCGAGAACCCAGGCAACGAGTTCAGAGGTAAGCTCGGTGAGTCTCTTAAGGATGGATATACCTATGACTGGTATGTATTCTATCCTTACACTGAAGGTTTGACTATCGTTGACAATGCAGCTCCGGTGACAATCGGTTCAAAGGCTGTAAAGTCACAGATCCAGAACGGATACGGCAATCTTGCGCATCTCAGCGGATGCTATATGCCTATGTTCGGTACAGCCACAGGTGTTGAAGAGGGAAAGACTCCACTGACTGAGCTTTCACAGCTCGCTTCAGTTGTCGAGCTCAACATCGCCAGCTGTATGCCGCAGCCTATCGAGATCACTGAAGTGAAGCTCACTGCAGGTGAGGAGATCATCGGTTCATTCGTGATCGACTTCATCAAGGGCACAATCACTCCTGTAGAAGGCGCATCAAGCAAGACTGCTACTCTTACAATCACTGGTGCCACTCCTATCGAGGAGGGACAGACTGAGAAGTTCTACCTTGTTGTGAAGCCTTTCACAGCAACTGTAAAGGATGGCCTCTCTATCTCTGTAAACGGTTCAGAGAAGCAGATCAATCTCAGCCAGGACCTTACATTCGCTCCTGGCAAGGTGACTTCAATCGACTACACATTCTACGACGTAACCAAGATCCAGGACAGCCTCCTCGGCAAGTTCAAGATCAAG
>JAFYXE010000010.1 GCA_017546275.1 Bacteroidales bacterium
ACAGCATATGCTATGGGCGTGAGCGACATCCTCGGTTCGATCACAGTCGGCAAGAAGGCCAACCTGATCATCACCAAGCCTATCCCGTCGCTGGCATTCATCCCGTACAGCCATCAGACACCTATCATTGAAAAGGTGATCTTATCATAGCTTACGGACGCCCGGATATGGTCGCCGGAAGCAGGAGACCTGACAGGATCCTCAGAAAAATCATTGAACATCAATACATTAAACGATTACAGGTGGTCAAATTTGACCACCTGTAATTATTTGATGCGCTATATTTCAGCGCTTTATGAATCACTTTTAGAACTTGATCGAACGCTTTGCCATAGGAGAGTTGTTCATACGGCCGTCGAATGAGACGCGCACTGGCTTAGCGATGTTGAGTTCTGTTGCAGGAGACTGTACAGAAAGCGGTGCGAGCTGATCGAGTGATGCAGCACCCTCTTTAGTAGGCTCTACTAGAATACGGTGCAACGGTCCGTTGTATCCGTCATAGTCTGCAGCGAAAGCAAGGATAGTGCAAGTTCTCCACTCTGTCCAGAACTGCTGGAGAGTCTGGTTGTACTTTGCAGCGCCTGAAGCAAGGATAGCGTTGATTGTTGCATCGTATGGGAAGAGAGTATCATCGGTCATATCACCGACTGCTACTGCAACAGCCCAGTCAGAAGCGAAATAGTTAGCGCTTGCCTTAACCTGAAGGAGCACGCGTCCCTGAGCATTAGGATACTTCTCAGGATCCATCTCATAGAGAGCGTCACCGTCGAAATATCTGTAGTCGAGTTCAAGGTCTGCATCAGAGATATCGTCTGCAGCAGTTGTGAACGCCTTCTTGAAGCAAGGACCGGCATAGTCACCGTGCTTGTCCATAGCGAATGCGTATACATAGTACTGAGTGTCCATCTCGAGGTCATACCAGTAGTCTGAAACAGGACCTGCCAAAGTTACGGCTGCGATCACATCCTCAAGAGACATTCCGATTTCTGCAGCATAGTTTGCTGCCTCGTTCTTCACCTCAACCATCATAGGGATGTCACCAGGATATCCCTCAACCGGAGTAACAGCAAACCAGTAACGTACCGATGGGTCTGAAGGCTGGATAGTGATGAGACAGGTTGTTCCCTTGATGTCTGAAATCTCGATATCGAATGTACACTCAGCCGGGTCACCTGCCTCGCCTGTAGTGAACTTCAGAACCTCAGGCTCAGAAGCTGCGTTACCGTCCTGGTCGATAGCAATTGCGTAGAAGCACATTGTTGTGCCTGCTGGAAGACCGCTCACTGTGTCCGAATCCGGTCCGTATGAAAGCATTGCCGCAAGGATGTCAGACATAGAGAAAGAAGGGTAAGCCTTCTTGAGGTAATCCATATACTCGCTTACGATGTAGAACACGTCACCGTTTACGCTGTTGAAGTCCTCCTCAGTACATACGTCGAAGTAGTAACCTACTGTGTTATCGCTTGGAATAACCTTGAGGTCAGCAGTAGTTGTAGTCACGTTAGAGAGGATGAGCTCGAATGTGATGCCCACTGGTGCAGGTTTCTCATCAACCACTGCAACATTGAGGCTCTCTACATACTGCACTCCGTCAGCGCCAGAGTACATAACGCTTACAGAACCCTCGAGATCAGCGTCTGCATCCTCCTCAGAAGGTGCTGTCACTGTGAGGTTCTCGTCGCCGATGAGAGCTGTCCATCCCTCAGGCTGCTCGATCTCGAATGCCTCGATATCATTGTACTTTACTGCGAAAGTCTTTGTTTCGCCATATTTGAACTCGGCAACCTCAGGAGCATCTACAAATTCAAAAGATGCTTTATTTTCATTCTCATCGCCCTGGCCAGGAGTTGGCTCTGGAGTAGGCTTTGTGCAGGAAGCGAGTACTGAAAGCGCCATCACTGACGCAAAAATGCTATTGAAAATCTTTTTCATTTCCTTTATCTGATATGCTTTTAGAATACGAGTACTGAACGTACGTCCATCTGGTAGTTCTTATTGTACCAAGCAGTGAAGCCCGGCTGGAACTGTCTTTCATCGAAGCTCACGTAGTAAGCTCTGTATGTGTGTGCCGACGAGTCGATCACCTCAGTCGAAGACCAATACTCGGCATCAGGACGATAGAGCGGAGTAGCCTTGTCACCCAAAAGCTGGAAAGAATTCTCGAGCCATCCCTTGAGGTTGCCGCTGTTGTTGAAATATACCTGATCCCAGATGTACTGAAGCTGATATGCAGATGGGAGGAACCAACCGGAGCTCTGTGCAGGAGCTGGGCAGACCTCCTCATATCCACGTGTTGCACAATATGCTGCAGGGTAGCTGTCCTCTGAATTTGCGAACTCTTTCTTGAGCATAATGCAGTTCTGCTGGATCGCGATTGTATTTGTGTAACCAAGGAAGTCGTCAACCTCAATAGACACGCCTGTAGGAGATGCACTTCCATCCCAGAAGCTCCACCATACGCCGTCCTCGACTACGTCATACTGGTTTACAAACTCAGGGTCTGCATCATTAAGAGCGATTGCATAGCCGTGGATTTCGCCCATAGGAGAAGAACCATCCTTCACCTTGTAGTATGACTGGCTGTCGCCGAACTCAGTCGCAGCGCCGATGTAGAATACGATTCCGATAGGCTCCTTGGCCGCATCGAGTTCTGCACCCCAGGTACCGTCGCTGTAGTAGAAGTCTCCGATTGAAGGGGCTACGAAAACGCGCTCCTCAGTAGTGAAGCTGAGAGCCTCTGAAAGAACAGGGTTTCCACCGTTTACGTCGAGAGCGGCAGCAACTACCTTGTAAGATGTGCTTGAAGCAAGACCTGCAGCTACATATGTAGCCTCGGCAGCATCAACCTCTGTACCATTGACGATTACGTTGGCAGCTGTAGGAACGTTCTCACTCTCCTCAAGCACTACGTAAGCAGCCTTGCTTGCGTTTACAGTAGAGAGTTTGAACTCAACTCTGTCATAAGAAACTGAAACAAGTGAAAGTGTAACAGCAGGAACAGGAACAGCAGTAGTCATATTCAAAGTAACGAGCTCTGAATAGCCTGCAGAGTTGCTTGCAGCAGCTACAACTGTGTACTCGGTAGCGTACTCAAGGCCTGTCACTGTGTAAGTGTCAGCCACTGTAGGGTCAGCAGGAGTACCTGCCTTTCCTGATGCTGGAGTCATAAGTTCCTCGACTGTAGGAAGAGCCTCTCCTGCCTGATAGACTGCATAGCGGGCAGCCTGTGCGTCCTTTGGCGTAAGAACAAATGTGAGACTGTTGTCTGAAGCCTCGCCTGCTGTCAAAGTCACAGTCGGAGCAACAACCTCTGGAGTCTCTACATCATCGCCTCCGACATCCGGTGTAACCTTGTTACAAGATGCGAGTGGCAGCAGTGTTACAAGCACCGCCGCGATAAAATGATAAATGCGTTTCATTGGTTTTGTTAAAGATACGTTTATAATTGTGTGTTGTGTTTTTACTCTGCAACGGTCTCTACAACCTCAACCTCTACAGTAGCTGTGCTGTCTGCAACCTCTGTGCACTCCTCACAGCACTCTACCACCTCAGCCTTATTGTAGCGTGGGAGCGGAGACTTGAGGCCTGCCCAATCAAGGAGATTGAACATCCAGAGGCCTCCCACTACAACGAGAAGAGCAGCAAGCGAGATGACCACCTTCTTCCACGCAGGAAGACCTGTCTTTGCATATGGATCCTTAAGCTTGAGTGTAGGGAACTTAGCTCTGTCAGTAAGAGTCTCTCCGAACGGAATGCTGATCTTTGAAGCTGCGTTGACAGCCCAACCGTTTGCATTGAGGAGAGGTGCGATATTGCGGCGGCGGAGCTTGAGCCAAGCAAGCACCATAGCCGGACCTGAAATCACGAGCATAATGCCGATGAATACGAGGATGAGCTTCCATCCCATACCCTTCATAGAGTCAAGAAGTCCGGAAAGCGCAGTACCGATCATACCAAAAGCCATACCGAGGGCAGCAAAGATACCGGCGAACTTGGCGATGTCGAACGGTGGCGCCGCTGCTGGCTTTCCGTCAGCACCTGCTGCAGGAGCAGCAGTAGGAGCCGCATTGATCTTGGCTGTAGCGTCTGCCATCATCTTGGCGTCCTTGTCAGCTGCGCTCTTTGTGATGAGGTTCTCGACCACCTTGGCCATTCTGCGGTATGGAGACCAGAATGACTGTGAGATGCTGATAGGGTTGTCGACCACCTTTGTGATGACTGCATCCCACTCGAGACCTGTATTGTCATAGAAGACTGCATTCTTGCCGGCAACGAGATCACCGATCTCACCTACTGTCACGGCAGCCACGACAGAAAGCTTTCCTGGCTTAGACTTGGTAGTACAGTCGCAGTATACGAGGAACATTCCGGAAGCTGCAGCGGAAGCATTGTGCTTTGCCATATCGGCAACGTGCATACAGAAGCGGCACTCTCTCTGGTCGATGATGAGTCTACCGCACTGGAAGATAGCTTCCTTGTCTCTATCATAGAAATCACTCAAAGTGACGAAATTGCAGAGAAGTCTGTAGAAGTCGCGGAGGACATAGAGGAACTTGGTCACCATATCGATGTTGGCCGCCTCCTCTGCGAGAGCCGCGTCCTGAGCGATGAGGTCGAGAAGGGCTGCCTTCTTGTCCTCTTCGATGAACTTCTTGATGGCGTCGAGGCCGAGTCCCTCAACTGCAGCACCTGCCTTTGCACCCTTCCAAGCGGTGTATGCAACGAACTGTGCGCCTACTGCTGCCCAGTCTGCCTCAGTGAGGACCTTCTTGTCAGCAAACGCGACAGACTTCACGAGCTCGAACTGAGCTGCCCAAGCAGGGTTCACCGGTGCAGAGAGATCGATCTCAGCCTTGCCTGTAACGCGTGCGATAGGATATGCAGCGATGTCGTCAGTCTTGCCTGTAAGGTTTTCTGCGCTGATTGCCTGGATGCTTGATGTCTGAACATCTAGAGATGCAGTGCTGTCAGGTGAGAAGGCTGCGAGTTTAGAACGCATAAAGAAATCCTTCACCTTTGCATCGAGAGCGTTGTATGCTGCGATAGCCGCATCGGTCTTGTCTCCGAACGGAGCCTCGACCTCAGCTGCCTTCCAAGCAGAATAGTCAGCGAGAGCCTTGTAGAAGTTATCCAATGTAGCAGCATCCACACCCATAGCTCCGCTTCTGTCAGCCACGCCGCCGAGAGTCGCCACAGCAGTTGTAATCACTGCCTTAAGATCTGCATCATCGGTAGTAGTCTCTGTAACCACACCGTCACCGTTGAACTGTGTCTTTACGAAGATTGCCGCAATATCCTTTGTGTCTGCAAGAGAGATCACTCCACCCTCCTTGCCGAGGTTCTCGAGGATCTGCTTTGCCGACTTGTAAAGTTTCATTCCCTGCTCATTCTCGCAGTCGAACTGCTCGATGTCGATTGAATCCGTTCCCTTGGTGATGATGTCAAGATCCTTCACAGCAGCTGTGAGCCACTTCGAAGTCGCGATAACATCGTTCACACGGATCTTGCCGTCGCCGTCAACATCCATATAAGCAAGACTCTTGTCGTCGATCTCAAGTCCTGTAACAGGGCAAGAGAGAACTGTCCACATCTTTGGATCGAGCTCGTCGAGATGTGCGATATCCTCACCTGAGCTGATTCTCACGCGTGAAGCGCCACCC
>JAFYXE010000088.1 GCA_017546275.1 Bacteroidales bacterium
CCTGCATCCTGCGCTTTCTTCACCACCTCGGCGAATGTGCCGCCTTCACCTCCTGCATAGTTGCTGAAGATGTAGTTGAGGGTACCGCTGAGGACAGCCTCGATGCGCACAATCTCATCGCCGCTGTGAACGCTGCGTGAAATCGACTCGAGTATAGGAAGCGCAGCTCCTACTGTAGTCTCGTAGCGGAGTGTCGCTCCGATCTCGATCGCAGCCTCCTTGAGGGCAGCATAGTGCTTGTATGGTGCTGAGAATGTGATCTTGTTGCAGGCAACCACAGAGTAGCCTCTCTTGAAGAGGTTCATATACTTGAACGCGATGTCAGCGGATGCTGTACAGTCCACGAACACTGAGTTCTCCATTGTGAGTGTCGCCAGCTGAGTGAAGTATGCCTCGTCTGCAGAGTTCTCTCCTGATGCGAGGAGAGCCTCGATGTTCTCGAGATCAAGGCCGTTCTTGTCGATGACGAACTTGCGGCTGTTCGAGAGTCCGCATACGTGGAGTCTTCTACCTGTGCGGGCCTCGATCTTGTCCCTGTTCTTGGCAATGATGTCCACGAGAGCCTTTCCTACGACACCGTAACCTGCGATGAAGAGGTGGATGTCCTTACCGCTCTTCCTGTCGAAGAACTCGTTATGGATGGTGCGGATCGCTGCATCTGTGTCTGCAGATGAGATGATCACGGAAATGTTCTTTTCTGATGAACCCTGTGCAGTCGCTCTCACCGGAATGCTGTTGCGTCCGAGGGCCGCAAGCATACGTCCGGTCGAGCCGCTCTGGTTCAACACGTCGTCACCCACGAGGCAGACGATAGAGAAGCCCTTCTCCACCTTGAGAGGGTTGAGCTTGCCGAGAGAGATCTCATATGCGAAACATCTGTCAGCAGCCTCGCGTGCCTTCTCCGCATCCTTCTCAGAAACGGCGATACACATTGTGTGCACCGATGACGCCTGGGTGATGAGGATGATGTTGATGTCGTTCTGGCTGAGAGTCTCGAACAGACGGCTCGAGAAGCCAGGGATGCCTACCATTCCGCTGCCTTCGAGCGAGAGGAGGGCGATATTGTCGGAGTTGGAGATTCCGATCACTGCGTCCTTGCTGCGTGGCGGGTTCTTCTCGATGAGAGTGCCGTATGCGGCAGGATCGAATGTGTTCTTTACATAGATAGGAATTCCCTCTGCCACAACCGGCTGGATTGTCGGCGGGTAGATCACCTTCGCACCGAAGTGTGAAAGCTCGAGGGCTGCCTTGTATGAAATGTTGCTGATTGTGCGGGCTGTTGGGACCACCTTGGGGTTGGAGGTCATCATACCCGGTACGTCAGTCCAGATCTCGAGGTTGCGTGCCTTGCATCCTACCGCATACAGCGAAGCTGTGTAGTCGGAACCGCCGCGGCCGAGAGTGGTTGTGCGGCCCTGCTTGTCCGAAGCGATGAAGCCCGGAAGGACGAAGAGCTGTGTGATCGGGTTCTTCTCCACCATCTCGTTTACACGAGAGTAGGTCTTCTGGATGTCCACGATGTTCTTGTCGCCCTTCGCGAAGGTGCGCACGATCTGACGTGAGTCGATCCACTTGGTTGCGATGCCGATCGATGCAAGCTTTGTGGCGAGGATCTTTGTAGACCAGAGCTCGCCGAATCCCTGGATGGCGTCAAGGCTGGCAGGGGAGAGCTCGCCGAGGAGGAACACTCCCTGTGCGATGCTTCTGAGCGAGTCGAAGAGAGAGTCGCACACCTCCAGAGACTCGTCCTGCTTCTCGAGAGGAAGGAAGTCCTTGATGATGATGTGGTGTCTTTCCTGAAGTTCGTCGATCAGCTGCTTGTAGCTTTCATCGCGCTGTGAAGCCAGTGTGCCTATCTTGATCAGCGTGTCTGTACATCCGCTGATGGCCGATGATACGAGGATGGTTCTGTCACGGTCCACCGCATTAGCTACGATGTCCACGACTTTTGACATATTCTGAGCGTTCGCCACTGACGATCCGCCAAATTTCAATACCTGCATATATAGTTCGTTTTATGGCAATAATGGTTCAATGATTCTGGTGAGCTGGTCGTTCTCGAGGAGGAATCCGTCGTGACCGAACTTCGATGTGATCTCGTGGTAGACCGCTCCAGGGATGCACGAAGCGATGAACTTCTGCTCCTCGACAGGGAAGAGTCTGTCGCTGTCGATGCCTATGACTGTGCATTCCGACTTGATGCTGCCGAGGGCCTTCTCCACTCCGCCGCGGCCTCTGCCGACATTGTTGCTGTCCACCGAGCCGCAGAGGTAGTAGTATGAATACGCATCGAAACGGTCAGAGAGCTTCTTGCCCTGGTACCTCTGGTATGAGCCCGCTCTGTCTGCGAACATACAGTCCTCGTCCTTCTCCCACTGTGTGGCATTGTATCCCTCGTAGCTTCTGTACGAGATGAGGGCGATGCTTCTTGCGCAGCGCAGACCTGCTTCGCCTCCCTTGAGGCTTGCGCACTCGCGGAATGTCGGGTCGGTCTCAAGCGCCAGGCGCATAGACTCGTTGTATGCGGTGAGCCAAGGAGTGACTCTTGATCCGCAGGCGATGTAGACGGCCTTTCTGATGACCTCCGGTTCCATAATCGACCACTCCACCGACTGGAATCCTCCGATCGAACCTCCGACCATAAGGTCGATGTGTTCGATGCCGAGGTGCCTGCGCACAAGATCGTTCGCGCGCACGATGTCGCGTACTGTGATCATCGGGAAGTCGAAGTAGTACGGCTTGCCGGTGGCAGGGTTTGTGCTTGCCGGACCTGACGATCCGTAGGCTGAACCGAGCATATTGGCACATACTACAAAGTACTTTTCAGTGTCGAAAAGCTTGCCCGGACCCACGAGTTCCGGCCACCAGTCTTCGGCGTCCGAGTTTGCTGTAAGAGCGTGGCAGATCCACAAGACCTTGCGGTCGTCGCCGCTCTGCCAGTCGCGGTCAGAGCGGTGGTACACCACCTTCAATCCGCAGACGCTTCCGCCCGCCTCAAACTCAAAACTCCCTTCGTGTATATATTCGCATCTGATCATAGGATTTTTCTTTCGCAAAAACATACAAAGATACATTAATTTCCCCGTATCTTGAACTGCGGAAACCCTGGAAAATCAGCATAAAAGGCATCTTTTTGACGAAATTTCGCCATATCCTGCAAAAGAATAGGAATGAAAGATGTAAATGACTAAATTCGCGGCCCCAAATTTTAAAGGCCTATGATAGCGACGCTTATAATACTTTTGATTTCGGCCATCCTTTTTGTCAGCGGCAAAGTGCGCTCTGACCTGGTGGCCATATGCGCCCTGCTGGCCCTCCTTTTGTGTCAGATCCTGACACCTGCGGAAGGCCTTTCCGGCTTCTCCAACACGACCGTAATTATGATGATCGGCCTCTTCATCGTAGGAGGCGGTATCTTCCAGACAGGTCTTGCGAAGATGATCGGAAGCAAGGTTATGACCCTTGCAGGAAACAGCGAACTCAGACTCTTCCTCCTTGTGATGATCGTCACATCTGCCATCGGAATGTTCGTGAGCAACACAGGTACAGTTGCCCTTATGCTTCCGATCGTGGTCAGTATGGCGGCTGCGGCAGGCACATCGTCACGCCGTCTGCTTATGCCTCTGGCCTTCGCCAGCAGTATGGGAGGTATGATGACACTCATCGGTACTCCGCCCAACCTTATTGTCAGTGACACCCTCGCGAATGCGGGCTTCGCTCCGCTGGGCTTCTTCTCGTTCCTTCCTGTCGGTCTGGTGACTCTTCTCGTCGGCATTCTTTATCTGCTTCCGACCACCAAGATGCTCACACGCAAGGACAAGGCAAAGGACAGCAAGAAGTCAGGCAAGTCTCTCAAGGAACTCGTGAGCGAATACGGTGTGACCGAGAACCTCTTCAGAGTGCACGTGCAGAACAACAAGTCACAGGCGATCGGAAAGACAGTTGTGGATCTTGACATCTACAGAGAGTACGGAATCAACGTGCTCGAGCTCCGCCGCAGTACCGGTCCTAACCGTTTCGTACGTTCTGTGAGCCAGCAGCTTGCTTCGCCGGATCTCGTGATCGGTCAGGGTGATGTGCTTTACCTTTCAGGTGATCCTGACCATATCGCGAAGTTCGCTGAGGACTACACTTTGAGACTTCTTGACAGACATACTGACGAGGTTGAGGGAAGTTCTTCGAATGCATCTTTGGACTTCTTCGACATCGGAGTCGCTGAGATCCTCATAATGCCTACTTCGTCGATGATCAACAGGACTGTCATCGAGGCTGGATTCCGCAGCAAGTTCAGTGTCAATGTGTTGGGTATCAGAAGAAGACAGGAGTACATCCTTACCGAGCTCGGTACTCAGAAGATGCAGGACGGTGACGTTCTCCTCGTGCAGGGTGCTTGGAAAGATATCGCAAGAATGAAGAACGAGTCGAACAACTGGGTCGTGCTTGGTGAGCCTCTCGAGGCTGCGGCGAAGGTGACCCTTGACTTCAAGGCTCCTATGGCGGCTGCCATTATGATTGCAATGATCGTGATGATGGTTGTTGACAGCATACCGGTAGCGCCGGTTACCGCAGTGCTTCTTGCTGCTGTGATGATGGTGGCTACAGGCTGCGTCCGCAGTATGGAGGCGGCATACAAGACCATCAACTGGCAGACCATCGTCCTCTTTGCGGCTATGCTTCCGATGTCTATCGCACTCGAAAAGACAGGTGTGTCAGAGGTGATTTCAGGTGGCATCGTTACCGGTCTCGGCAGCAGCGGTCCACGTATCCTCCTCGCAGGAATATATGCTGCGACATCCGTGATGACTATCTTCATCAGCAACACAGTTACGGCTGTCCTTATGGCCCCTATCGCTCTCCAGTGTGCGATGCAGGTAGGAGTAAGCCCTGTGCCGTTTATGTTTGCAGTGACTGTGGCGGCAAGTATGTGCTTCGCTTCGCCATTCTCTACACCGCCTAATGCGCTTGTGATGTCGGCAGGTCAGTACACCTTTATGGACTACGTGAAGATCGGCCTTCCGCTCCAGATACTTATGGGAATCGTGATGGTATTCGTCCTTCCGCTTCTCTTCCCGTTCTAAACCATACAGATCGAGATAGGGCAGCATCCCATACAAAGAAGGAGACGACTAAAGCATAGTCGTCTCCTTCTTTTATTTGCTTAGGTGGCTACGCCTGCAGCCATTTGTGCTTCTCTACGCTGTAGATAGGCACGAAAGGAAGAAGGATAGGAGTCTTCTTGATGTAAGCCTGATACTCAGGGTCGGCTCCGTATGCACCGTTCTGACGAATCTCGAGTCTGCGTGCTCCGCTGAACATCACATATACGATTCCGAGGTATCCGATCGCTGCGACGATCCACTGCCATACTGTGCAGCAGGCTCCGAAGCAGACGATGAATGCGCCTGTCCAGATCACGAGTTCTCCAAGGTAGTTAGGGCAGCGTACGAGTCTGTACACGCCAGTGTCCACGAATCTGTGCTTGTTTACCTTCTTCGCGGCTTTCTTCTGTGCATCAGCAACGCTCTCGAGAACGACTCCCACTGCCATCAATGCAGCTCCACACCAAGGAAGGATGTCGCTTACCGGTGCTCCCTGAGCCTTGTTTGCGAGATAGAATGCAACCGGGCTCACCTGGCCTACATAAAGGAGTGCGCAGAAGATCCATACTGTGATCACCACGAAAAGCGGTTTCTTCTTTGCCGCATCCGGTCCGTAAAGAATCTTCTTGTACTCAGGAGACCTCTTCTCGCGAGTAAGGAGATAGAGTCCGAGACGGCATCCGAACACGAACATCACTGCGCAAAGCAAAGCTGTCGGTGGTGTGAGTACGTCGCGGAAGAGCACTGCGATGGTCACTGCAAGAGCCGAGACTCCGAATCCGTAACCGATGCTGAAGAAGTAGATGAAATAGATCCATCCGAGGCCTGAAACAGCCAGCGAGACTGCCAG
>JAFYXE010000089.1 GCA_017546275.1 Bacteroidales bacterium
AGGAACTGCATTGTATGCAAGATCCTCTACGATCTCCATAGCCTTAGGCATATTCTCCTCGAGACCGTGGATTGTGATGGCTGTGGTTGCGCTTCCTGAACCGATGTTGAAGTCGCAGGCAAGCTGATACATCTGCTGTGCAATCTCCTCTGCTGTTCTGGTAGGTGTGCCGAGGTAGCTGAGGTAGGTGAATGCAAGATTGAGTGCAGGGTCGTCAGCGCTTCCCTTGTTGTATGAGTATGTCACAGAAGTGATGTCATTGAGCTTGTTCTGAGCGTAGAGGACATCAAGTCCGTTCACGTCAAAGATGCTCATAGACTCTTCGTAGTCTACATATACAGGCTCGATAGGAGTGACCTTCGTAGCCTGGATCTCAGCGAGGAATGCGCTCTGTGCGTCTCTGTTCGCTTTGATAGGGGTGATCTTAGGTGCAGACACCTTCTGGACTGTCTTGTCCTCGCCCTGACGCTTGTAGATTACCGCATAGTTGTTTTCGCCAAGATGCTTGTTTGCCCAGTCGATTACATCCTGCTTGGTTACCTTGCTGAGGTTGTCGATCCACTTCACCTCGTCAGCCCAGTCTGTGCCGTTGATGAATGACTGTACATACATATCAGCTCTGTCAGAGTTGCTCTCAAGCATTCTCATCTGTCTGAGCTTCATATTGTTGATTGTACCTGCGAGGAGTGACTCCTCGAACTCTCCGTTGCGGAGCTTCGCAATTTCAGCGAGTACGAGGTCCTTCACCTGGTCGAGTGTCTGTCCGTGCTTAGGGTTGGCCATAATGAGGAACTCACCTGCATCTGGACGTGTGTAAGACATAGCCTGTGCTCCGAGTACCTTCTGCTGCTGGTTGAGGTTGAGGTCGATAAGACCTGCAGAACCGTTGGAGAGGATATATGCAGCAACGTCTGCTACCAATGCTTCCTGTGTTCCTGCGCCAGGATATTTCCATCCGATCATAATGTTCTCAGCGTCAAGGCCATAGACCTCCTTTGAAACAGGCGACCCGATAACTGTGCTTGTCTTGAAATCAACCTCCGGGAGATCGTGGTTAGGCTCCATCTGGCCGAAGTACTTCTCGATTACTGAAAGCATATAGTCAGGATCGAAGTCACCGCTGAGACAGATAGCCATATTGTTAGGCACGTAGTAAGTCTTGTGATAGTTCTTGATGTTTGTCACAGAAGGATTCTTGAGGTGCTCCTGTGTACCGAGAACTGTCTGGGTACCGTATGGATGGTCAGCGAAGAGGATGCCGTCCATAGCCTCGAGAGTCTTTCTGAAGTCGTTGGTGAGGGACATATTCTTCTCCTCATACACAGTCTCGAGCTCGGTGTGGAAACCGCGCAGTACAGGGTGCATAAAGCGGTCAGCCTCGATGCGTGCCCAGTTTTCGATCTGATTTGAAGGGATATCCTCCACGTAAACAGTCATATCTGTAGAAGTGTAGGCGTTTGTGCCCTCTGCTCCGATCACAGACATAAGCTTGTCGTACTCGTTAGGGATGAAGATGTCAGAAGCGACATAGCTGATCGAGTCGATCTGGCGGTAGAGCTCAGCTCTTTCTGCCTCGTCCTCAGTGACTCTGTACACCTCGAAAAGTGCCTCGATCTGGTCGAGAAGCGGCTTCTCCGCAGCATAGTCAGTAGTTCCGAACTGCTCGGATCCCTTGAACATAAGGTGCTCAAAGTAGTGAGCGAGACCGGTGGTCTCTGAAGGATCATTCTTACCTCCGACCTTCACTGCGATATAGGTCTGGATACGAGGAGTCTCCTTGTTGACGCTCATATACACCTTGAGACCGTTGTCCAAAGTGTACATCTTTGTCTCCATCGGATCGTTTGCCACAGTCTCATATTTGTACTGTGAGCAGCTTGACAGCAGGGCGAGCGCCGCAACTGCCATAATGATTAAACGTTTCATAGTATTTTGGGATTTTTGTTTCAGGGTTTAGTCTCTTCGTGCGATACCGATGTAATAGAGGAGTGTCGCAAGAGAACCGAGTGCTGCGATCACATAAGTGTATGCTGCCCATTTGAGAGCATCGATCGCCATCGGGCGTGTTCTGTCGTCAGTGATACCTGTCTGGGTGAGCCAGCCGATCGCTCTGCTGCTGGCGTTGATCTCCACAGGGAGCGTAATGAAACTGAAAAGGGTAGTGGTTGCGAAAAGTACAATTCCTAGCCAGAGGAGGCTTGGGAATCTTTCAAAGCACAGCACTCCTGCAAGGAGAACCCACTGCACGATGTTGGAAGCGAAGTTCACTACAGGTACAAGGGCTGAACGCATACGGAGGGCTGCATATCCGCGAGCGTGCTGCACGGCGTGACCGCACTCGTGTGCCGCAACCGCAGCAGCAGCAACGCTTCTGCTTCCATATACACCCTCGCTGAGGGCAACTGTCTTTGTCTGGGGATTGAAATGGTCGGTGAGCATACCACGTGTCGCCACTACCTGTACATCATAGATACCGTGGTCCTGGAGCATTTTTCTTGCTACGTCAGCTCCTGTCATTCCGTTTGGAAGTCCGACCTGTGAATACTTGTTGAAGCGTCTCTGGAGCATACTCTGCACGAGCAGGCTGAGACCCATTATGATGATCATCAAGATCCAAATGTTCATTTTACTGTATTTTTAAATGTTAATAATCTGCCATTTTGTCCGTTGAAGGGCACGAATATGCCTCGGATATGACCGCGCCATAGTGTGCAAAAAACAGACCATATACAAAAATAGCATATTTGTCAGAATATTTCGTAATTTTGCGCTCGGTTTTGAATATAGGTGTATGTATATAAACAGTGACTTCTCAAGGCTGGAAATCAGTCTGAAAGGATGTCTTGAGAACTATAGATATTTCAGGTCCAAGCTTGATGATTCCACAAAGCTTCTCGTGCTCGTGAAGGCGAATGCCTACGGACACGGAGCCGTGCAGTTCGCTTCTCTGATGGAAGAGGCCGGTGCGGATTATCTTGCTGTGGCTTATCCTGTCGAGGGTATCGAACTCCGTCAGGCCGGCATAAAGTCGCCGGTGATGGTGCTTACTGCGGGAACGGATTCGTTCGAGCAGATCATCAACTACGGTCTGGAGCCTGGAATACCTAATATGTATTCGCTGAAAGTGCTTTGTGGAGTGCTCAAGAAGAGGGGAATGACAGATTTTCCTGTTCATATCAAGCTTGACACAGGAATGCACCGTCTTGGATTTATGACTGAAGAACTCCAGGAACTTCAGGACTTTATGAAGGAATGCAACTGTGTGAAGATCAAGTCTGTATACTCACACCTTGCAGCATCTGACGATCCGACTTCAGACGATTTCACCTTAAGTCAGGTGGAACTTTTCAAACAGAATGCTGACAGATTGACAGAAAGTCTCGGTTACAAGCCGATGTATCATATCCTCAATTCAGCAGGTATCGAGAGATTCCCTGAATATCAGTTCGATATGGTACGTCTCGGCATCGGAATCTATGGCGTGAGCGCAATTCCGGGCAATGAACTGGCCCCTGTGGCATCGTTCAAGTGCAAGGTTCTTCAGGTGAAGAGTCTCAAGCCGGAAGACGGAACCATCGGATACGGACGCCACGGCAAGATCGCTCCGGAAGGTACAGTCATCGCAACTATCCCGGTAGGTTATGCAGACGGAATCGACCGTCATCTCAGCCGCGGAAAAGGCTGTTTTATGGTGAACGGTCACAAGGTGCCTACAATCGGCAACATCTGTATGGATATGAGTATGCTTGATGTCACCGGCCTCGATGTGAACGTAGGCGACACAGTTACCATCTTCGGAGAGAATCCTACCATCACAGAACTCGCAAGGACTTTGGGAACCATCCCATACGAGATCCTTACTTCAGTTCCACGCCGTATCGAACGAATAATCATCCCGTAATCATATGGAAAAAGTAAACAGCAAATATAAAGTACTCTTTGTCTGCCTTGGAAACATTTGCAGGTCGCCGGCGGCGCAGGGCATATTCGAGCACGTAGTCAGAGAGAACGGAATGTCTGACAAAATCTACGCTGACTCTGCCGGCACATACGGAGGTCATAGGGGAGAACTTCCTGACAGACGTATGCGCACTGCCGCCTTGTACAGAGGCTTTGCGCTGACTCATAAGTCGCGTCAGGTGTCAGGACTTGATTTCCTTGACTTCGATGTTGTTGTCGCTATGGATGATCAGAACTATGAGGACCTTATGCGCATTGCTCCGTCAGTGGAGGCTACACATAAGATCCGCAGGATGGCAGACTTTCTGAAAACCAGGAAGATGCCGTATATTCCGGATCCATATTATATGGGTGCAGAGGGCTTCTCTATGGTGCTTGACCTCCTTGAAGACGGATGTCAGAATCTTTATGAATCAATCGCAAGCGAGATATGCTGAGTCTGCTGTTTGTGATCCTTTCTGGAATCGCCTTGCCGATAGGAGGTATCCAGATGCAGTATCTCTGGCGTAACCAGCTCGGTGACGTTTACAGCCTTGGCCTCGGCAGCGCAGCCTGCCTTGGTGCGGCTGCCGCCACGATGTCCGGCTGGTGCTCGCTCACAGTAGGCAGTTTCATCTGCACTCTCATCTGTACGATAGTGTGCTTCTTCGTGACCCTAAGAGTCAACACTCAGAACCTCATCACCTTCGGTATACTCTTCGGAACCTTCATCGGCTCCCTCGGAACCATAGTGGTGACAAACGCTCCTAACGGAGATCTTCTGAAACAGTACTATCTCTGGGGTGCTGCCAATTTCAATCTCGAGGGTGTGACCACAGGTGATATCCTGTTCTCCCTCAGTCTCTTCGCAGTCGGACTTGCAGCGGCCCTATGGGCGGCCAAGCGTCTGACAGCACACTTCAAAGGTGAAATAGAACTTACAAATCTCCATAAGGCATTACTGCTCATCGCCATAATGTTCCTTGTGACCAGTTCTGTATCAATCTGCGGTCCGATAGGATTCATTTCGCTCGGTGTTCCAAACCTCAGCCGAATCCTCTGCCGTAGCACTGACATCAGAAAGCATTACCTCATTTCTTCCGCAATGGGAGTCGGACTCCTCCTTGCCACCTACTTGGTAGTGAAATATGTAAGTTTTGGCATCTACCTTCCTATCAGCGCAACAATGGCCATCATTGCGCTTCCGCTGATGGCCATCCTATTCATAAAATCCGGATCAGAAAACTGATCCGGATTTTTTATTTAAAGCATCAGACCGGCCTTGACCTTGTCTGCGATTTCCTGTCCTTTAACGTGTGAAAGGATGGTGAGACCAAAGTCCTGTGCCCAGCCTGGTCCGCGTCCGGTGATCATATTCCCGTCGACCACTACGCCTTCCTTCACATATTCGGCACCCTTCTCGGCGATGGCTTCCTCGAAGCCGTCGTAGCAGGTCATCTTCTTGCCTGTGATGTCAGGAAGGAGGGTGAGAACTACGCTCGGTGCTGCGCAGATTGCTGCGACTGTACCGCCTTCAGTGTAGTGCTGCACCATAATGTCCATAAGTTTCTTGAATGCTGCGAGGTTTGCAGAACCCGGCATACCGCCTGGGAAGATCATTACGTCTGACGGGAGGCAAGGGCCGAATGTAGTTGAGGCCCTGAACTCTCCGAATGCCATATCAGCCACAACCGGAATACGGTTGGAACTTGTAACGATTCTGTCGTCATAGATCGATACGGTCTTGACGTTTACTCCACCTCTGCGGAGCATATTCACTGTTGTGAGAGCCTCTGATATCTCGAAGCCGTCAGCAAGAAAAATGTATGTACCTTTCATAGTCCCGAAGGTTCCTTTGGATTAAAGTGATGCGAGGCAGTCAGTTACGTTCTTCTCGATACGCGCAAGGATATCTGTGCCCTCAGCCTTCTCGAACTTCTCGCCTACGATGTTCTCGTAAAGCTCCACATAGCGGTCTGTGATGCCGTTCACGATATCCTCGGTCATCTCAGGAACCTGCTGGCCGTCCTGACCCTGGAAGCCGTTTGCCATAAGCCACTCGCGAACGAACTCCTTAGAGAGCTGCTTCTGCTTGTCGCCGGCTGCAAGACGCTCCTCGTAACCCTCAGCGTAGAAGTAGCGTGATGAGTCTGGAGTGTGGATCTCGTCCATAAGGTAGATCTGGCCGTCCTTCTTGCCGAACTCGTATTTTGTGTCCACGAGGATGAGACCCATCTTTGCTGCGATCTCTGTTCCTCTCTGGAAGATTGCTCTTGTGTATGCCTCGAGCTGCTCGTAGTCCTCCTTGCTTACGATGCCCTGAGCGATGATCTCCTCTTTAGAGATGTCCTCGTCGTGGCCTTCAGCCGCCTTTGTTGTCGGAGTGATGATAGGCTGCGGGAACTTCTGGTTCTCCACCATACCCTCAGGCATCTCAACGCCGCAGATTGTGCGTTTTCCAGCCTTGTACTCTCTCCACGCGTGACCTGAAAGATAACCGCGGATGACCATCTCCACCTTGAAAGGCTCGCACTTGTGACCTACTGTTACCATTGGATCTGGAACTGCGATCTTCCAGTTAGGAAGGATGTCTGCAGTCGCATCAAGGAACTTTGCAGCAATCTGGTTGAGCACCTGTCCCTTGAAAGGAATGCCCTTCGGAAGAACCACGTCAAATGCTGAGATACGGTCAGATACGACCATAACGAGATATTCGTTTCCGATGCTGTACACATCACGAACTTTGCCTACATAGTGGCCTGTCTGGCCTGGAAAATTGAAATCTGTCTTTACGATTGCTTCCATAAATATGTTTTGTGTTGTTATTTCGTTTTACCCAATCCACAAAGGTAGTAAATTTATTCGTACTGTGTGAGTTTGAGGCGATATTTGTTGCTGCCGAAATTGCGGAAGTAAAGGTGCCCGTCTTCGGATGTTTCCTGCTTGACCGGGATTCTCTTCCAGTCGGGTCCTATGTGGAACATAACCGGGTCCTTCTGTCCCTCAAGAGTGAAGCCCAGCTGCTCGTACACCGATCCTTCCGACCATTCAAGGTCGGCATAGGTCATTATGTCGTCCGGGTGGATGTCTTCGATGAAATGCTTGAGCATCTTGCCCATACCTCCGCTGATCCTGAGGCCTGGGAGAGAGGCGAAACGGGTCCATTCGTATGAGCGGATCTCCTTGTCTCCCTTGATCCATTTCCTTGCATTGGAGAATGTCGCCACGGCAACGAGGGTGCCGGGAGAGAGGGTGCCAGAGTGGAGGTTGTGGCCGGTATGCCTTTTCAGAAAGAGGCCGTACCTGTATCTGCAGACCGCATCGCCGTAGCTGTGGTTGGCGGCGAGGAACTCTGCGGCAGTCTGTTTGTCGATCTTTCTTACCTCGCAGTTGCGGGCATATATCTGCGAGAATATCCTTATGTGAGCAAGAAGACGGGCCTGCATCATCTCCTGCTGCAAGGCCCATCTGTCTTCCGTTATCACAAGCGGAGGCGTCCCGGTCTTTTCGGTCATCTGGCTGATGACCTCCCTGGTCTGCTCCGCAGCGTTTTCTGCTTCATCTGTGCACGATGCGCATATTCTAAGGGGAATGACGGCAGTCGGGCCTGCGGTGAGTATAACCTCGGTGCTTCCGGCCTTTTCGGTCGTGCACTCCAGCCCGTTTGCAGTCAGAAACCTGCATATGTCATCCCACAGCTGCATTATGTCTTACTTCAACTCTTTGATTTTCATCTGTTTCATCAGATCTCTCGCCTCAAGAGGATAGTCTGTTGTAAGCTGGTCTATGCCGAGATCAAGCATCTTCTTCATATCCTCGACATTGTTTACGGTCCAGGCGTTGATGCTCATCTTGTGGCTTCTGGCCTGGCCGTGCCAGTCCTTGTGTCCGTCGAATACGCCGTGGTTGTAGTCCACGCCGTTGATGCCCTTTGCATAAAGCTCGTCAGGGCTCTGGGAAGAACCCAGGAACTGCACTGTGAACTGAGGCAGTTTTTCTGCGAGCACCTCACAGATGTGAAGACTGAATGAGATGAACATAACTCTTTTAGGATCAAGAAGTTTGTGTTCCTTGAGCTTCTCGATTGTGAGTTCGATGAATCTGTCTTCTACCTCAGCGCAAGAGTGTGGCTTGAGTTCGTATACAAGCATTGTCTTAGGGTATTTCTTGCCCTGCTCGAGATACTGGTCGAGAGTAGGAATGGTCTCTCCGTTCTTGATCTTGAAATCCTTGAATTCAGCGTACGGATGCTTCTCGATCGACTTGCCTTCCACATCGCTGTCGTGGTATACGATGAGTTCTCCGTCGGCTGTCATATTCACGTCGAATTCGCTTCCCCAGAAGCCTGCCTCCTGTGCGCATCTGAGCGCCGCTACCGAGTTCTTTGCATATCCTGCTTCTTCGCAGTTCCAGAATCCACGGTGTGCTACGATGCCGGTCTTGCTTCTTGCAGATGCAATGGAAGGGAATATCAGGAAGGCTGCCATACAGGCGGACAGAATGATCAATGTCTTTTTCATAATCTCGTGTACGTTTTGTTGCTCACAAATATAACATTTTAGACTGCTATTATGCAAAAAATATTAACTTTGCAGACTGTGCCTAAAGGCACATCAGGTTAGATAACGAAATTTTTTGATATTATGGTAAAAGTAAATTTGGGAGGCTGCAGCTCCTTCGTAAAAGATGCAGATTACAAGGCATATGTGGAAAAGGCTCTCGCCGCTCTTGAGGTTCTTGAGAACGAGACTGGAAAGGGTAATGACTTCCTCGGTTGGAAGCACCTTCCTTCAGAGACTCTCAACAGCAACCTCGTTGCAGAGTGTGAGGCTGTAAGAGACGCTTGGAAGGCGAAGAACGTCGACCTCGTGGTAGTAATCGGTATCGGAGGTTCATACCTCGGAGCAAAGTGCGCGCTTGAGGCTCTTTCTCACCAGTTCGCAAAGCAGCTCAAGACAAAGGGCGATGCTCCTGAGATCGTATTCGCAGGTCAGAACCTTTCAGAGGAATATATGTGCGAGCTTATGGACCTCGTGCAGGAGAGAAACGCTGCTTGCGTAGTGATCTCTAAGTCAGGTACTACAACTGAGCCTGCAGTGGCATTCCGTCTCGTAAAGAAATATCTCGAGGATACATACGGAAAGGCAGAGGCTGCAGAGCGTATCGTGGCTGTGACTGACAAGGCTCGCGGAGCACTCAAGTCTCTCTCTACTCAGGAGGGCTACAAGACTTTCGTGATCGAGGACAACGTAGGTGGACGTTTCTCGGTTCTCACTCCGGTAGGTATTCTCCCTATCGTTCTCGCAGGCTTCGATATGAAGGCTATGCTCGAGGGCGCTCTTGCAATGGAGGAGGCTTGCGCAAAGAAGTGCGAGTGCAACCCTGCAATCCAGTACGCTGCTATGCGTAATGCTCTCTATGCTCAGGGCAAGAAGATCGAGATCCTCGTGGCTTACAACCCTAAGCTTACATATCTCGGTGAGTGGTGGAAGCAGCTTTACGGTGAGTCTGAGGGCAAGGATGGTCTCGGAATCTTCCCTGCATCTGTAAACTTCACTACTGATCTCCACTCAATGGGCCAGTACATCCAGGACGGTGAGCGTACACTTATGGAGACTGTGGTTACAGTCGAGAAGAGCAAGCGCTCTATGCTCATCGAGAACGATCCTCAGAATCTTGACGGCCTCAACTTCCTTACTGGCAAG
>JAFYXE010000090.1 GCA_017546275.1 Bacteroidales bacterium
GAGAACCGTCAAAGTAAGTGTATTCGCTGCCACACTTCGGGCACTTTGGAATATCGTTCATTCTATATATAAATTATTTAGTTGGGATGTTCTCAAGAACCGCCTTGAGGAACTCCCAGCATTTTGCTACTGATGGGATGTTTGCACGCTCGTCCGGTGAGTGAGGGCTCATAAGAGTAGGTCCGCAAGACACCATATCCCAGTGCGGATATGCGCCGCTGAGAATACCGCACTCGAGACCTGCGTGGATAGCCATAACTGCAGGCTCCTTGCCATAGAGGTCGTTGTATACTTTCTTCATTGTTGCGAGGATAGCTGACTCTGGGTTAGGTGCCCATCCTGAATAACCGCCTGCGAATGAAGTCTCGATTCCTGCGAGAGAGAATACAGACTCGAACTTAGCTGCGAGAGCGTCCTTTGCTGTATCAACTGAACTTCTCATAAGAGTCTTCACGCTGAACTCACCAGCCTCGATCTTCACCATTGCGAGGTTGTTTGAAGTCTCAACGAGACCTGGCATTTCGCTGCTCATACGCTCAACTCCGTCTGGACAAGCGAGGATTGCGCGAACAAAACGGAGCGCGTCAGCCTCTGGAACATACTTACACTCGTCACCGTGGCAGCACTCGCCCTCTGTGCACTCGTATGGCTTGAAGATGAACTCTGAATCAGGATCTGTACCTGCATACTCAGCCTTGATAGCAGCTGCAACCTCTGCGAATACCTTCTCAGCCTCGGCAACCTTAGCCTCCGGTACATATACTGTAGCGAAAGCCTCACGTGGGATAGCGTTGCGGAGTGTACCGCCCTCGAGGTCGAGGAGCTTGACATCAGCCTTTGTCATAAGGGCGTAGAGGATGCGTGCAGCAAGCTTGTTGGCATTTCCTCTGCAGAGGATGATGTCCATACCTGAGTGACCGCCCTTGAAACCCTTAACTGCGAGAGACCAGCACTGGTGTGCCTCCGGAGCCTCAGCAGGAACATATGTAGAAGTAGCAGAAGCGTCAAGACCACCTGCGCAACCTACATAAAGCTCACCCTCAGTCTCAGAGTCGAGGTTGATGAGGATATCACCCTGGAGAACGCCTGGCTTGAGAGCCATAGCACCTGTCATACCTGTCTCCTCGTCGATAGTACAGAGAAGCTCGATAGGACCGTGTTTAAGGTCTGAAGACTCGAGGACAGCCATAGCCATAGCGAGGCCGAGACCATTGTCAGCTCCGAGAGCAGTACCCTTAGCCTTTACCCACTCGCCGTCGATCCAAGTCTGGATAGGATCCTTCTCGAAATCGTGAACTGTGTCAGCGTTCTTCTGAGGTACCATATCGATGTGTCCCTGGAGGATAACACCCTTCATATTCTCATAACCTGGAGTAGCAGGCTTGCGGATGATGATGTTTCCTACCTCATCCTTGATAGTCTCGAGGCCGTGCTCCTTACCCCAGTTATACATATACTCAACTGCAAGTTCCTCGTGCTTTGAAGGACGCGGAATCTGTGTCAATGCGTAGAAGTTCTTCCACACGATCTGTGGATCCAATTCTTTAATGCTCATAGTATTATTAGTTTGTTATTAGATTTCTTGATTTGCTTGAAATGACAGATTATTTCAAGATCACGTTGATCGGGAGCGAGCTTTCCTGACCGAGCTGGTAAACCGGCATTCTGCTCTGGAGGAGAAGGTCTGCGCCGTCCATAAGCTTCACTGTGCAGACTGCAGGGATACGGTAGTATGCCACTGCCTCTCTCTTGTTCTTTGCCTCTTCCTCAGATACTACAGGCTGAGCGAACTCCTGAGGAACGATCTCCATAATCACCGGTCTTCCTGAAAGGTTCTCAGCCGGAAGGAGACCTGCTGCATCCGAAAGACGGAAGGCAACATAGATCTGGCTGTCACGGCCGTCCTCAGGAACCACCTCGAAACGCATAGTCTGAGTCTGGAACTCCGAGTAGCCAGCGAAAAGCATCATATACTCCTCCTCGAGTCTGGTGATCTCTGCAATCGCTGCACCCATAGCCTCACCGCTGTAGGTAGCGTCAGTGTCGCCCGTCACGATCTGAAGACGCTGCTTGCGAAGCTTGAGGATCATAGCTGCAGTCTCAGCCGCTCTCTGCTC
This sequence comes from Bacteroidales bacterium, assembly GCA_017546275.1. Lineage (GTDB taxonomy): Bacteria > Bacteroidota > Bacteroidia > Bacteroidales > UBA932 > Cryptobacteroides. The sequence continues at coordinate 2,118 of JAFYXE010000090.1, forward strand.
GAGAGACTTCTCAACGAGCATATCCTGCTGAACAGACACCTTGTCATATGCAGAAGACTTCTTCTCGTTGCGGTAGAGAGTAGCAGACTGCGATGTAAGGTTTGAAGACACTCCCTTGCCGGAGAAGTTGCCCTGGCTCTCTGTAGGGAAACGCCATACAGATTCGTCACCGAACTTAGCATCAGAGAAGCCGATGAGACCAGCTGAAGCAAGCTTGAGGAATGAACCGTCAAGCTGACCCTTCTTCACATTCACAGTGTATCTTCTTGTCTGGTCAGCCTCGAGAAGCGGACTCATACGAACCTGAGTAAGCTGGAATGTGGTCTCATCCTTCTGACGTGCCTTGATGCCGAGATACTTCTCCGCATACTTTGCATAAGGTCCAACATAGAATTTCTCCTGCACAGTCTCAACCTCGAGAACGATGGTAGTCGAAGGAAGAGAATAAGTAAGGAATCCTTCCGGATCCGTCTTCTTCTGAGCTGATGAATCCAGCGAGAAAGAAGTAAAGGCAATTGCTGCTGCAAGCAGCGCGTAAATCCTGTTCATATGCATTAGTTTATTTTATTTCCATCTCTTGTGTGTCCAGAGCCAGTTGTGAGGAGTCTCGTTGATCTCCGCCTCAAGGACATCATAGTACTTTCTCATTATCTCCTCCGGAGTGTGGTCAGCCGCATTGTCGGCAAGCTTGATGAACTCCATCTCGTATTTGCCACGGGAAACGTGCTTCATCTTGAGGTACACCACCGAGTGGGACATCTTGCAGGCGATTCCTACGCTTCCGATCATCGCATCGGTCTGCTGATTCATAAAGATACCCATCGGATACTTCTTGGCATAGCCGTATGGATACTGGTCGGTAGGATAGATGTACACCTTCTTCACATCCTTGTGCTTCATCGAGAAACGGAGAATCTTTGTGGACTCGATCTCACACTCGATGCCTACTGTCTCAAGAGCAGCGGCCCTGTTGTATCTAAAGACCTCATCGAACACCTTGTTGTGCAGTTCCTTGTAAACCACCGCGATATGCTCCTCTCCGAAAGAATATCCCTCGCCGGTCTTTGTCGGATAACCGAGGAAGCCTCCAAGGAGTTCCCAGTTTCCGCAGTGGGAGTTCAGCACAGTCAGACTCGGGCTGTTCGAGAAGCACTCCGACGCCACTTCAGGGTTGACAACCGTCACGATACCCTGCTCCTGGAGACGCTTGTAGTCGCTTCCTCCGAACCAGATCGCCTCGGCGAAGATCTCACCGAAATGACGGTAGAAATCAGACGCTATCTTCTTGAGTTCCTTGTATTTCTTGTCCGGGAATGAACGTGACAGATTCACCATCACGACATCATAACGATATTTGATGACATTCATTGCCAAAAAAGACAGAATGTCTCCGAAAAAGTAATGGACTTTCAGAGGCAGCTGTGACAAAAGCAGCATAATACCTCTGACGATCTTTACCAATATCTTATTCATTATCAACAGTATACGTTCAATATTACTTCTATATGGTCAGGTATGGCCATAAATAGCCACTATATAAAAAGCAAATATATCAATTTTCCTCCTTATTTCCTCTATTTTACCTGTAAATTAAATTTGCTATCTTTGCGCGATTGTCAATCAGTGCGTTAAGCACAGGACAGATCCGAAAATCAACTAACAACTAAATAAAAACCAAATCAACTATGTTTAAAGGACATCCAAAAGGTCTATTGGCAGCAGCACTCAGCAATATGGGTGAGCGTTTCGGCTACTACATTATGAACGCCGTTCTCGTATTGTTCCTCTGCTCTAAATTCGGTCTCGGAGAGGGTACTGCGGGTACTATCTACTCATTCTTCTATGCAGGTATCTACCTTCTCAGCCTCGTGGGAGGTCTCATCGCTGACCGCACACAGAACTACAAGGGCACAATCAAATCCGGCCTCATCATTATGGCTACAGGATACGTGCTTCTCTCTATTCCTATCCTCGCAACTTCAGGCAACATCAGCTGGCTTCTCCCGCTCACTTGCTTCGCATTGTTTATGATCGCCTTCGGTAACGGTCTCTTCAAGGGCAACCTCCAGGCAATCGTAGGTCAGATGTACGACAACTTCGAGGCAGAAGCAGCAAAGCAGGGCCCTCAGGCACTCGCTGAGGCAAAGGACAAGCGTGACTCGGGATTCCAGATCTTCTACGTGTTCATCAACGTCGGAGGTCTCATCGCTCCTTTCGTCGCTCCTCTCCTCCGCTCTTGGTGGCTCGAGACAAACGGAATGGTATACAACGCACAGCTCCCTGCACTCTGCCACCAGTTCATCAACGATGCGGCAGGTATGGGCGCTCAGGCACTTGAGAACCTCAACACAATGATGGCAGCAGCCGGCGGAAACATCGCTGATATGGCTGCATCCTGCCAGAACTACCTCCAGATCTTCAACGAGGGTATCCACTACTCATTCATCGCTTCAGTGGCTGCAATGTGTATCTCTCTCGTGATCTTCTTCCTCTCACAGAAGAAGTTCCCTAACCCAGCAAAGAAAGAGGCTGTAAAGGGCGTAGAGTACACTCAGGAGGAGAAGCTCGCTATGGCAAAGGAGATCAAGCAGCGTATGTACGCTCTCTTCGCAGTGCTCGGAATCGTGATCTTCTTCTGGTTCTCATTCCACCAGAACGGTATGTCGCTTTCATTCTTCGCACGTGACTTCGTCGACTCTTCGGCAGTTGCTCCTGAGGTATGGCAGGCGATCAACCCATTCTTCGTGATCGTACTCACTCCGATCATTATGGCTATCTTCGGCGCACTCGCTCGTCGCGGCAAGGAGATCTCTACTCCTAAGAAGATCGGTATCGGTATGCTCATCGCAGGTCTCGCATTCGTATTCCTCGCAGTGTTCTCTATGCTCAAGGGCTATCCTTCAGCTGAGGCTTACAAGGCTCTCCCTATCGCAGAGCAGATGGCTGACAAGGCACACTGGTGGGTACTCATCGCAACATATTTCTTCCTCACAGTAGCAGAGCTCTTCATCTCTCCACTCGGACTTTCTTTCGTATCGAAGGTAGCTCCTAAGAGTATGCTCGGTCTCTGCCAGGGTCTCTGGCTCGGAGCGACCGCAATCGGAAACCTCTTCCTTTTCCTCGGTCCTCTTATGTACAACGCTTGGCCGATCTGGCAGTGCTGGACTGTATTCGCGATCGTATGCTTCATCTCTATGGGCGTAATGTTCGGTATGGTGAAGTGGCTTGAAAGAGTGACTAAGTAATAACTCAAAAATATAGAAACAATGTTCAAAGGTCAACCAAAAGGACTCTTTGCCCTCGCGCTCGCCAACACTGGTGAGCGCTTCGGCTATTACACTATGCTGGCCATCTTCCTCCTGTTCATCCAGGCGAAGTTCGGTTTCAGCGCAGCAGCGGCAACCCAGATCTACTCGATCTTCCTTGCCGGCGTATATTTTATGCCTTTCTTCGGCGGTATCCTCGCTGACAAGATCGGATACGGAAAGTGCGTCACCATCGGTATCGGCGTAATGTTCCTCGGATATCTCTGCCTCGCCATCCCTACAGCACCGGATATGGCAGGTAAGATCCTTATGTTCGGAGCACTTACCCTTATCGCAATCGGTACAGGTCTCTTCAAGGGTAACCTCCAGGTGATGGTAGGTAACCTCTACGACGACCCTAAGTATGCATCAAAGAGAGACGCAGCGTTCAGCCTTTTCTATATGGCCATCAACGTAGGTTCGATGTTCGCACCTTCAATGGCAAAGGCTATGACAAACTGGTCACTCAGCAAGTCTGAGCTCTTCTACAACGCCAACGTTCCTGCACTCGCTCATCAGGTGATGAACGGTACAATCACTCCTGAGAATATGGCAAACCTCGAGGGCATCGCCGCTACAATGCCAGGTGCCGCAGGTATGGATATGGCTACATTCGCACCTTACTACATCGAGAAGCTCTCAGCTGCATACAACGGAGGTTTCGCAGTAGCTTGCGTATCGCTCATCCTTTCTGTCCTCATCTACTTCAGCTGCCGAGCTTGGTTCAAGCACGCTGACGTCAACGCAAAACAGGCGAAGGCTGCCAACCCTGCATCAGAGGTTGAGCTCACTCCAGAGCAGACAAAGAGCCGCATCGGAGCACTCATCTTCGTATTCGCTGTAGTTATCTTCTTCTGGATGGCATTCCACCAGAACGGTGCGACAATGACATTCTTCGCTCGTGACTATACTGCAAGCAGCGTGACAGGCGGTCTCAGAATCGGATTCAACATCTGGTGTCTCGCTATCATCGCTCTCTCAGTATACACTCTCTTCAGCGTATTCCAGTCTGAGTCAAAGAAGACCAAGGTAATCTCAGGTGCAGTGACTCTCGGCCTTTGGGGTCTCGCAGCGGCGCTCTACCTCAGAATGCCTGGTACAGTGAACATCCAGCCATCTGACTTCCAGCAGTTCAACCCATTCTATGTGGTAGCCCTTACACCGGTATCACTTGCTATCTTCGGAGCACTTGCAAAGAAGGACAAGGAGCCTTCGGCACCACGTAAGATCGGTCTCGGAATGCTCGTAGCGGCAGCAGGCTTCCTTATCCTCACTCTCGGCTCACTCGGCCTTGAGTCACCTAAGGAACTCGGCGGAACTGTAAGCCCTGTACTCGTATCACCTACCTGGCTCATCAGCACATACCTCGTTCTCACTTTCGCAGAGCTTCTCCTTTCACCTATGGGTATCTCATTCGTATCGAAGGTTGCTCCTCCTAAGTACAAGGGTATGATGATGGGTGGCTGGTTCGCAGCTACAGCGATCGGAAACTACCTCGTATCAGTTCCAGGTCTCCTTTGGATGAGAATTCCACTTTGGTCTATCTGGGTGGTACTCATCGCGATCTGCGTTGTTGCAGGTGTGTTTATGTTCGCTAATATGAAGCGCATCGAGTCGGCTACAAAGTAACTTGATCATAACAATTTAAACAGGAGGTAAACAATTTGAGTTTACCTCCTGTTTTTGTATATTTGTGGTTTGTTATGGACGCGGCAATCAAAGAGACGCTTATCGGGTGGGCGGAAGAATACAACGACCCGAAGTACTTCACCGAGGACCCTATCATATTTCCGAAGCATTTCGCTCAGAAATATGCCGTAGGAGAGGCTTCGTTGGCAGACGTGGAAATCGCAGGCCTACTGGCTTCGCATCTTGCGTGGGGAAGGCGTGCGATGATCGTACGCGACTGCGGAAGGATGCTGGACGAGATGTGCTGGAGACCGTACGACTACGTTATGAACGGAGAGTACAGGAACGAGAACGTCAGTCTTCACAGAACCATCAAATGGAGCCAGTTCGCAGAGATCTGCGACAGACTCCGCAACATCTACTCGGTCCGCAGTTCCATCGAAGGACTCAATGACACGGAGATCAGATGCAGCATCTTCGGACAGAAAGAGGACAAGAAGGCTCCCAACAAGAAGATCAGTATGATGAGGAGATGGATGGTCCGCGATGACGGAAAGGTGGACCTGGGAGTCTGGAAGGAATCCGACAAGAGCAAACTGATACTCCCGCTGGATGTACACGTATACACACAGGCCGCGGCTTTGGGAATGACTTCCCGCAAGCAGAAGGACATCGTGACAGCCCAGGAGATTACAGACGCATTCAAGGAAATATGGCCGGACGATCCGTGCAAAGGAGACTTCGCACTATTCGGATACGGAGTGACACAATAACGAGACTATGCCAAGATTATACATTATATCAGGATGCAACGGAGCCGGAAAGACAACGGCTTCATATTCTCTGTTGCCAGAAATGCTGGAATGCCGTGAATTCGTGAACTCTGACGAGTTTGCAAAGGGTCTCTCCCCTTTCGACCCTTCAAAGGCATCCATCCAGGCCAGCCGTTATATGCTTATGAAGATCCGCTATCTGCTCAAGAACAAGAAAGACTTCGCGGTGGAGACGACTTTGGCGACAAGGACTCTGCTGAAGATCGTCAAGGCGGCACAGGCGGAAGGCTACACAGTCACTCTGCTTTATTTCTGGCTGAAGACTCCGGAACTTGCAGTGGAGAGAGTACGCGCCAGGGTGGCAGCAGGTGGACACGACATCCCTGAGGAGACCATCCGCAGAAGATATCAGGTGGGCATCGACTATTTCTTCCATTACTATGCCCCTATCAGCGAAAGATGGATCCTGGCAGACAATTCGCAGATTCCGTTCAGAGTCATTGCTGAAGGCTCGAAGAGCGACGTGATCAACATCAGAGACAAGGAGACATACGAAAAGATCAAGGCGATCGGTCTGGAAAGAAGACATCACGTAGAGGAGAACGGAGACACACTGTCTCTATAATTTCATCAAGATGAACGACATCAGATTTTATCTCGACTTATTCAACACAACTGTACCGGAGCTGGAGAAGACAGCCGCGACAGCCCTGAGAAGGGGCGGCGACTATGCGGACCTTTACTTCGAGTACACATCATACTACAATCTCATACTTAAAGACGGAGCGGTCACATCGGGTGGATTCCATACAGACTATGGAGTGGGCATCCGTGTGCTCAAGGGCGAAAAGACCGGATACGCATATTCCGAGAACCTCGAGCTGGCGGAGATGCTGAAGGCGGCGGACGCCGCATCAGCCATCGCATCCTGCGAGAGTGACGGAAGAGTATATTCGAAAGTTGCGGAGTGCCGTCCCGACTTCTATCCGATGGCCAATGACTGGCGCAAGACAGAAGCATCGACATTCCTGCCGTTCCTCACATCACTTGAACAGGAGATCACAGCAAAGGACAGCAGAATCGTGAAGGTGATCGCACGACTCGCCTATTCCGTTTCAGACATAATGATGTACAACTCGCTCGGAGAACTGACTGTCGACACAAGACCTATGGGCAGCCTTAGCGTCAGCATAGTGTTCCACCAGAACGGAAAGACAGAGAACAAGAGCGTATCACGCAGTTTCAGGATCGGTTCTGAGTTCATATGCCCTGCATTGGCGGCGGAAATCGCAGAGGAAGCCGTTAAGGGAATAGATGAAAGGTTCGATGCCAGAAGGCCGAAGGGCGGACAGATGAGTGTGGTTATGGGAGCCGGAGCATCAGGCATCCTTCTCCACGAGGCAATGGGACACGCATTCGAGGCGGATTTCAACCGCAAGGGCCAGTCAATTTTCTCAGACAAACTCGGCAAACAGGTATGCCCTAAGGGCGTAAACGTTGTAGACGACGGAACCGTCCTTTCAAACAGAGGCGCAGTCAACTACGACGACGAGGGAGTACCTGGACAGAAGACATATATGGTGGAGGACGGTGTACTGAAATCATACCTTCACGACAGGATCAGTGCAGCCTGGTATGGAGTCGCCCCTACCGGCAACGGCCGTAGGGAGAGTTTCCGTTACAACCCTATCCCGAGAATGCGCGCGACCTATATGGAAAGCGGCACAGCAGACCCGCAGGGCATAATCGCATCCGTAAAGAACGGCGTCTATGTGGATGAGTTCTCGAACGGACAGGTGAAGATCGGCGAAGGCGACTTCACATTCTTCGTCAAAAGCGGTTTCCTCATCGAGGATGGTCGTCTCACTATGCCGATTAAGGACATCAACATCATAGGCAACGGCCCTCAGGCGCTTGCGGACATCGTGGCGGTGGGCAATGACCTCAAGATAGACAACGGCACCTGGACCTGCGGCAAGGAGCAGAGCGTAGCGGTTTCCTGCGGTATGCCGACAGTACTTATCAGCAATCTTACTGTAGGAGGAGAATAATGATTACAGAGAAGGAAATACTATTGGCCAAGCACTGCATCAGCTTTGCTACGGCATCAGGAGCCTCAGGAGCGAGAGTATCCCTCAGCAAGAGCGTTATGGACAGCTGCACTATGTTCAACGGAAAACTGGATAAAGTGACACACGCGGCTGACAGATCGATATATCTATATCTCTTTGTAGATGGAAGATACGGCACATTCTCCACAAACAGACTCGAGAAGGAAGGTCTTGAAGACTTCATTCTCAAAGCCATCGATATGGTCAGAATGCTTGGAGAAGACAAGGACAGAACCCTTCCTGATCCGTCAAGAACCGCAACGGACGCGAAGGGAGGAAAGGAACTCGGACTGTACGACGAGCGCTACGAGGCTTCAGACAGCGAAAGCAGACTGAAGAAGGCAGAAGCGTTCAGCATATTCGGAAAGGTCGCAGAGGAGGGCTTCAGTCTCATTTCAGAAGAGTGCGAATACAGCGAATCTTCGGAGGACAATTACGTGACCGATTCCCAGGGGTTTGAAGGAAGACACACAGAGACCTGCTTCAGCTGTTTCTCTGAAATGACCATTCAGGATGCCGAAGGCAACAAATACAGCGGATTCTGGTGGGAGTCTTCATTCTCGGCAGACGGCATCGACGCCGACGGATTCGGCGCCAAGGCCCTCGAGCGTGCCGTAAGGCAGATCGGGCCGAAGCCGCGCAGAAGCGGACACTACAAGATGGTGGTGGACAGCAGTGTGGCATCGAGACTCGTATCTCCTATAATCTCTGCACTGAACGCCGCATCCATCCAGCAGAAGATGTCGTTCCTTGAGGACACAGTGGGCAAACAGGTTTTCCCTGAAGGACTCACCCTTATGGATCTGGCAAGGACACCGGGCAAGAACGGCTCTAGGATGTTCGACACCGAAGGAATCGCCACCAAGGATGCACCGGTGATCGAGAAGGGCGTGGTGAAGCAGTATTTCACCAGCACATACATAGGCAACAAGATGGGCATACAGCCTACCGTAGAGGACATTTCAAGGCCTTGCCTTATGCCTTTTATCAAAGGTGAAGACTTGTCTAACAAGGAAAAAGAAGTATCTTTGAAAGATATTCTGCGCTTATGCGGCAACGGAATCCTTGTGACTGGTTTCAACGGAGGCAACTGCAACCCTGTGACCGGAGATTTTTCATTCGGCATAGAGGGCTTTGCGTTCAAGAACGGCAAGACGCTCCACCCTGTAAGAGAGATGCTCATCACAGGCAATCTTATGGAACTCTGGAGCAACTTCCTCGCAGCCGGCAGCGATTCACGTGCAAGCGTAAGATGGCAGATACCTACATTGGCATTTGAAAACGTATCATTTTCAGCATAAAATTAAAGTTACAACATATGAAGATCGAACAGAACAAGGTAGTTGAATTCAGCTACGAACTCGAGGTTGACGGACAGGTAGTCGACCACACAACAAAGGAAAGACCTCTTGACTACATACACGGCACAGGAAGCCTTCTTCCTAAGCTCGAGGCCCACATCGAAGGAATGGAGCCTGGTGACAAGTTTGATGTAACACTCTCTCCTGCAGACGGATACGGCGAGGTGGATCCATCAAGGATCATCGACCTCCCTAAGGCTGCATTCGAGGTTAACGGCGAGATCCGTGAGGACCTCCTCGTACCGGGCAACACAATCCCTATGATGAACAGTATGGGTGCTGTCATTCCTGGCGTTGTAGTAGAGGTTACAGAGGATTCAGTAAAGATGGACCTCAACCACCAGATGGCAGGCAAGACCCTCCACTTCACAGGTGAGATCCTCACAGTGCGTGAGGCTACCGAGAAGGAACTTACTGAAGGCCTCCACGGAGAGTATGTACACACCTGCGGATGTGGCGGCGGATGCCACGGCGGTGACTGCGGCGGATGCCACGACAACGAGGGCGGATGCGGTCACGACGGAGACTGCGGTTGCGGATGCCATTAATATGAAGACGGCCGTCGTCATATTGAACTGGAACACGGAAGGATTCCTCAAGGAGTTCCTTCCGGGTCTTTTGCGCTCTGTCAAAGAGGTTGACGGCGCTGAAGTGATCGTGGCGGACAACGCTTCGACAGACGGTTCAATGACTGTGATGAAGGAACTCTTCCCGGAGGTACGCACCATCGTCCTCGACAGGAACTACGGATTCACAGGCGGCTACAACAAAGCTTTCGAACAGATCGATTCAGATCTCTTCGTACTTATAAACTCCGACATCGAGGTTACAGACGGATGGCTCCAGCCCCTCGTGGACTGGATGAGTGCACATCCGGACTGCGGCGCCTGCGCTCCTAAGCTGCACAGCTGGATGGAACGCGACAAGTTTGAATATGCCGGCGCAGCAGGAGGTTATATCGACAGATACGGCTATCCTTTCTGCAGAGGCCGCATACTCAAGAGACTTGAAACCGACAAAGGCCAGTATGACCAGCCGGAAGATGTTATGTGGGCTACAGGAGCCTGCCTTATGGTCAGAAGCGAAGTGTTCCGTGAGCTCGGAGGCCTTGACGAAAGGTTCTTTGCGCATATGGAAGAGATCGACCTCTGCTGGCGGATGCAGCTGGAAGGATGGAAGGTTACGGTGGTGCCGTCATCGGTGGTATACCACGTAGGAGGCGGAACCTTGCCGGCCACTTCCCCATTCAAGCTTTTCCTGAACTACCGCAATAACCTTCTGATGCTCGGAAACAATCTGGCGAAGACATTCGCCCTTATGTTCCACAAGCGCGGCTTCAGTGCCGAAAGGGCCGCCGCGAAGGGCAACCACAAGGCCGTACGAAGGATTATCGTACGAGAGGGTCTCGATGTGCTTTCGGCCATCGTATATATGGTGACATTGAAGATGGACTGCTTCAAGGCTGTCTACAGGGCACACAAGGAGTACAGGAAGATGGTGACCGAGCCTGACGTAAAGGAGATCGTGGAATATCTGGAAAACAGAAAAGAAGACACTTCGGTGAAGGGATTCTACAAGAAGAGCATAATCCTCGAATCACTGAAGAAAGGAAAGAGAATATTCTGCAGCATAAGAAAATGCAGATTCTATAACATTTAGACGGGTACTATTATGAAGATCGTCATCGCAGGAGCAGGCGAAGTGGGATCACACCTCGCAAAGATGCTCAACAACGAGGCTAACGAAGTGACTGTCATCGACGTGCGTCGCGAAAGACTGGACGCATTGGTGGCTAACACCGACGTCATTACCGTTGAAGGAAACCCCTCATCGATACGCGTTCTGCACGAAGCAGGCGTTCCCGACGCTGACCTTTTCATCGCCGTGAATCCATCCGATTCACAGGACGTGAACATTGTCAGCGCGATGCTTGCGAAGAAACTGGGCAGCAAGAAGGTTACCGCGCGCATCAACACTGAGGAGTATCTCACATACGAGAACAAGTACCTGTTTACAGAAATGGGCATCGACCTCCTTTTCTACCCTGAGAAGATCGCTGCCGGCGAAATCGTTGACCTCCTCAAGAGAACCGCTACCACCGACACTCTCGAGTTTGCTCGAGGCAAACTCCAGGTGGCTGTGTTCAAGCTCGAGGAAGAATCCCAGCTCATAGGAATGAATATGGCCGAGTTCAGTGCCGTAGCGGCGGCTGAGGGTCTGAAATTCAGAGTTGTAGCGATTTCGCGTAAGGATGACACCATCATCCCTAAGTTCGACACCAAGTTCAAATATCACGACCTTGTGTTCATCATCTCTAAGCGTGAAGGTATGGATATGCTGATGCGCTACATCGGCAAGAAGAACATCGAGGTGAACAACCTTATGATTCTCGGAGGCAGCCCTATCGGCGAGATGGTTGCAAAGCAGCTCAGCAAGCAGATGGAGTCGATCAAACTCATTGAGATGAACAAGGCAAAGTGTCTCGAACTTTCCGAGAAACTTCCTTCAAACGTAACAGTCGTGAACGGCGACGGACGTAACTCCGATATGCTTCTTGAAGAGTCGATCAGAGAGTACGACGCGTTCGTGGCTGTGACAAACAACTCGGAGACAAACATCCTCGCCTGCGTTGCGGCAAAGAGTCTCGGCGTGGAGAGGACCATCGCAGAGGTGGAAAACCTTGAGTACATCAGACTTGCAGAGAGTATGGGTGTGGATGCAGTGATCAACAAGAAGCTCATCACTGCGGGACGTATCTTCAAGTTCACTCTCAGCAGCAAGGTAAGATTCGTCAAATATATGAGCGGCACCAAGGCAGAGGTCCTTGAATACATCGTCGCTCCAGATACAGCGATCACCAAGAAGATGCTGAAGGATATGAGCTTCCCTAAGAACGCCATCATCGGCGGCATCATCCGTGGTAACGACTCGTTCATCGCAGTGGGTGACACACAGATCCAGGCGTACGACCGCGTTGCGGTCTTCGCCCTCCCAGAGGCGGTAAAGGAGGTCGACAAATTCTTCAAGTAACCTAAGCCAGGTTACTTAAAGAATAAAACTACGTTACCTCCCCTCTAAATCTCCCCTCTCGGAGGGGAGACTTACCATCGGCCCAAGGCCTTAAAGTTAGATTATGGCAAGTTATCTCCAGATAGAAAACATATCGAAGAGCTACGGACCTAAGGTCCTGTTCGAAAAGATCGGATTCAACATCAATGAGGGCGACAAGATCGCTCTCATTGCACCTAACGGTACCGGCAAGACCTCACTTATGAGGATTCTGGCCGGAAAGGACAAATCTGACTCAGGCGGAAAGATTATGTTCCTCAAGGACATCAAGATCGCGTTCCTGGAACAGGAGTACGACTTCGATCCGGAGAAGACCATCTTCGATCAGATTATGGCTTCCAGCGTGGAGTTCACAAGTTCCCTTGACCAGGAGCATCTCTGGGAGTACGAGCATAGAGTCGTGAAGTTCCTTACCAACTTCAACCTCAACAATCCGGACCAGAAGATGAAGGAACTTTCCGGAGGAGAGGTGAAGAGAGTGGCTATCACTCAAATGCTTGCCTCAGAGGCGGAGTTCTTCATTATGGACGAGCCGACCAACCACCTCGACATCGATGCGATCGAGTTCCTGGAAGGTCACCTCAGCCGTTCACGTTGCACCCTCCTTATGGTCACCCACGACAGGTACTTTCTTGACAGGGTCTGCAACACCGTTATGGAGATGGACCACGGTGCGGTCTACACCTATCGCGGCAACTACCAGAACTTCCTTGAAAAGCGCGAAGAGCGCATCGCCAACTACAATGCGGAGACAGACAAGGTGCGCAATATCCTCAGGCGCGAGTTGGAGTGGATCCGCAGCACACCTTGCGCCCGCACAGGCAAGGCACGCTACCGCATCAACGCCTTCTACGATCTGAAGGACAGGGCATCACAGGTATATACACAGAAACAGGTAAATATGGACCCTATGAAGGGTTCTACACGTCTGGGAACGAAGATCATCAACTGCAAGGATCTGAGTTTCTTCTATGACGAAGACTGCTACCTGGACAATTTCACATACAATTTCCAGAGGTATGAAAAGGTAGGCATCGTGGGCCGCAACGGAGCCGGAAAGTCGACCTTCCTCAACCTCATAACCAGCAATATGCAAGCCTTGGGCAACGGCGTAATGACCGGAAGCATTGAGCGTGGCGAGTCAATCAAGATAGGCTACTACCACCAGAGCGGTATGTCGTTCAATCCTCAAGACACAGTGCTGGACATCGTGAACGACACCTGGCTGCTCAACCGATTCCTCTTCCCGCACGAGATGCTCAACAACAAGATCGAGAAACTCAGCGGTGGAGAGAAGCGCAGGCTTTACCTGCTCACCATCCTTATGCAGCAGCCTAACCTCCTGATTCTTGATGAGCCTACCAACGACCTCGACATCGTGACCCTCAACATCCTCGAGGAGTACCTCAAGGAGTTCAGCGGCTCACTTATCATCGTGTCGCACGACCGTCACTTCCTCGACAAGCTTGTGGACCACCTCTTCATCTTCTGCGGAGAC
>JAFYXE010000091.1 GCA_017546275.1 Bacteroidales bacterium
ATATACGAGGGTGACAACGTCATCAGCCACATTCTGGTAGAGGACGGAATACAGTCACTCGAGGCAAATATAGAGCAGTACGGGCACGTATACGCAGTGATGGACAACAATGTCGCTATGACAAGCGCAGTTGCTGCAGAGGTGGCTGATATGCTCAACCGCAGAGGCGTTCCCGGAATGCTTCTGGATGTGTCCGAGAAGGCAAAATGTATGGACACGGTGATGGAGATCTGCGAATGGCTCCTCGAATCCGGTGCAGACAGAGATGCTCTCGTGCTCGCCATCGGAGGCGGAATCACGTCTGATATGGTGGGCTTTGCAGCATCGATCTATAAGAGGGGAGTGCGCTTTGCCTATGTGCCTACCACCCTCCTTTCGCAGGTTGACGCTGCCATCGGAGGAAAGACCGGCATCAACTTCGACGGCTACAAGAATATGATCGGAACTATCCGTCAGCCGGAGTTCACATACATCTGCCCGCAGTTCCTCGAAAGCCTTCCGATGGAAGACTTCCAGGCCGGAGCGGCAGAAATGCTCAAGACATTCATCATTGAAGACAACGGAGAATATGAGGCTGCGATGACTCTTCTCCAGGCTCTTACTGCGGACTTCATCGCAAGCTGCGAAGGCGCTGCGACCCTCAGCTACAACGAGGAACGCTGGCCGGAAGTGATATCTGCAAGAATTTCAGAGATGACACCGCTCATCGCCGCCGCTGCAAAGGTCAAGGCCGGCATTGTATCACGCGACCAGTTCGAGAGCGGCGAGCGTCGCAAGCTCAACCTCGGCCACACATTCGGCCACGCGATCGAATCACTCGCACACAAACATCACAACGACATCGATCACGGCCACGCAGTTGCACTCGGAATGGTATATGCTGCCAGACTCGCCGAGAAACTTGGTCTTGCGGAAGAAGGATTTGCAGCAAAGATCGAGCACGACCTTGACAGCTGCCTCCTCCTGCTCCTCAGCCCATACGGCATCAATGACCTCTCCGGAGCGATGGCAAAGGACAAGAAGGCTGAAGGCGGCAAGGTGCATTTCATCCTTCCTTGCGCCGTAGGCAACGTCATTGTCCGTGATATGACAGTTGAAGAAGTAGTTGCACTTTTGAAATAAAGACTATGATTTGTACAACCATACAGAACAAGACAGCAGAGCAGATTCTTGAGGCTCTGGAGAAATGTGAGATGGCGGAGATCCGTCTGGACAGCTGCGTACTGTCCGCACGCGAGACCGAGGACGTATTTACTTCTGACGTTCCGCTTGTGGCGACAGCGAGAATCTCCGAGATTATGAAGAATGAGCCTGCGCTTCAGGACCTTCCTGAGGCGAGCCGCGAGGCGAAGGCGGTGCAGATCGCCGAAAAGAGGCTTGTCAGAGCCATCGAGGCGGGAGCACGCTATGTGGACGTGGAGATCGAAGCCCCTAAGCAGATGTCCAAGAGAGTCCGCAGCGCAGCTCACGAAAACGGAACCGTATTCATCCGCTCATACCACGACTTCGAAGGCACAGACTCGCTCGAGGCCCTCAAGGCGGTTGTGGAGAAGTGCAAGTACCACGGTGCAGACATCGTCAAGATCGTGACAACTGCCGGTTCGGAGGCCGATGTGCAGAAGGTTATGGCCCTCTATGACTGGAAGGGCGAGGAGGCTCCTGCAGCCGGTGAGCTCATCGCATTCTGTATGGGTGATGCCGGAAGACAGTCGCGCATCGAGTGCCTGAAGAAGGGCGCACCTTATACCTATGCCGCTCTGTCTGAGGATGATGCAGCCGCACCAGGCCAGTGGCCTGCCGACGAAATGTGCAAGGCGGTATATGCAGACTTCCACTTCATCGAGTCGTCTGAACCATTGTATATGCCTGTGTCAAAGAGCTTCGCTCAGCGTGCAATCATCGCTGCCGCATTGGCTGAAGGCACATCGCACCTTAAAGGATACACCCACTGCGGTGACAACGAGGCCGCACTCCAGGTTGCACGCAACCTCGGTGCAGAGATCGAACTGAACGGAACCGAACTCACAATTACGGGTATCTCAGCATCTCTCGGCAGCCTCGATATGCCGGAACTCCACGTAGGCGAGTCCGGACTTCTCACAAGAATGCTCATCCCGGTTATGGCTCAGCTCAGCGCTGCTCCAGTGAAATTCACAGGAGAAAAGACCCTTCTCAACCGCCCTCTCACAGGCGCGAAAGAGATGATGGAGGCATTCGAATCTACAGTGACATCAGATACTGACCCTATCCGTGTACCGTTGACAGTCAACGGACCTCTCAAGGCCGGACGTGCCGAGATTTCTGGAAAGCACGGTTCTCAGCTCATCTCAGGCCTCCTTATGGGCCTTCCGTTTGCAGAGAAGAACTCTTCACTCATTGTACGTGAGCCGAAGAGCATTCCATATATGTTCATCACACTTGAGGTCCTCAAGAAGTTTGGAATCAAGATCGGCAACGATATGCTTGGCGGTCCTGAATTCCTTGCATCAGGCGGCGACTGGTCTCTTTGTACAGAGATGGTATTCAAGGTGAAGGGTGGACAGAAATACAAGGCTGCAGACATCGATCTCGAAGGAGACTGGAGTGCCGCAGCCAACTTCCTCGTGGCAGGAGCCATCTTCGGAAGAGCGGAACTTGAAGGACTTGATACAACATCGCTTCAGGCCGACCTCTCGATTATGGACATCCTTATGGACGCAGGCGCGAGTCTCTCGCAGATGGACGGCAACAAGGGCAGCATCACAGCCCAGCGTGCACCTCTGAATGCATTCCAGGTGGATGCGTCCAACTGTCCGGACCTCTTCCCGATCCTCGCAGTGCTCGCGGCATTCTGTCAGGGCACAAGCCGCATCGCCGGCGTAGGCCGCCTCGCAAACAAGGAGAGCGACCGCGCGAAGGCCATCCTCGAGATGCTCACTCAGATGGGAGTGAAGGCTGAGATCGAGGGCGACGAACTTGTAGTGGAAGGAAGCACATTGGTACAGCGTCTGCTCAACGGCAACCTTCTCAAGGGAGGCGAGTACACATCCCACCACGATCACCGTATGGTTATGGCTCTGAAGGTAGCATCGTTCGGTGCAGGTGGCCCTATAACTATCGATGATGAGGAATGCGTGGCAAAATCCTTCCCGCAGTTCCCTGATACATTCTCGCTTCTGAAATAGCGTTTAATCTCTGATTATAAAGGAAATACTATATGAATACATTTGGAAGAAGATTCAGAGTGTCGATATTCGGTGAGTCACACGGTGAGCTCATCGGAGTAGTTCTGGATGGCGTTCCGGAAGGACTTGAACTGTCCGCACAGGATTTCGAATATGACATCCAGCGCCGCAAGAGCGGAGCGAAGGGAACGACTCCTCGAAGAGAGGATGACATTCCGGAGCTTGTCAGCGGCGTATATGAGGGCCACACCACAGGCGCTCCTCTTACTATAGTATTCAGAAACAACAACACCAGATCTGCAGACTACAGCCTTTTCGAGGCTATGCCAAGACCTGGTCACGCAGATCTTACTGCGGCCCTCAAATGGGAAGACTGCCAGGATCCACGCGGCAGCGGCCACTTCTCCGGAAGACTGACGCTTCCGGTCGTCGCCGCCGGAGTCGTAGCAAAGAAAATGCTTCAGGACGCTACGATTCTCGATGAAACTCCGCTCAATTCAGTTGAGGCGAAGATCGTTGAACTCGGTGGAATCTCAAGAGACTTCTCGACTCCGCTTGAAATGGCAGGCGTTATGCCTCAGGAATGGCAGGATGCCATCGACGAGGCCATCGCAGAGGGAGACAGCCTTGGTGCTGTAATAGAATGTACAGTTCCGGACATCGATCCGGGTTATGGCGAGCCGTTCTGGGACAGCGTAGAGTCAGTGATCGCACACGCTATCTTCTCTATCCCTGGAGTCCGTGGCCTCGAGTTCGGAGATGGCTTCAAGGCATCTGCAATGAAGGGTTCCGAGCACAACGACCCTATCGGACCAGACTGCAGACCATTGAAGAACGGAGCCGGCGGAGTCAATGGCGGCATCACCAACGGTGCTCCTCTGAAGTTCCGTGTGGCTTTCAAGCCGACATCAAGCATCAGCAAGCCGCAGCAGACATTCAACTTTGCTACAGGTGAGATGGACACCCTCGAGGTAAAGGGACGTCACGATGTCTGCTTCGCACTCCGTACACCGGTGGTCGTAGAGGCAATGACAGCCATCGCCCTTGCCGACCTCGTGCGTCTTAAATAATCTACGGACGCTGATAGATACGAAGACCGAATTCAGGGACAATGGTCATCAGGTGGTCGAATATGTCAGACTGCTTCCTTTCAAATGATGCCCAAGCCTTGTCCTTCAAAAAGAAATATACCTGCACAGGGAGGCCATATGGAGTGGCCTCCTTTTGTGTTATAATGAGGTCCAGTGAAGTGTTTATCTCAGGATCGGTACGCAGAAAA
>JAFYXE010000092.1 GCA_017546275.1 Bacteroidales bacterium
AGCGACAGTTCTGCCGATGTGAAGTCGCCCGACTGCCTGCTGCACGATCCTAACACGGCAGTCATCATCAGAACTCCGCCCAGAACCCTTCGTCCTGACAGAAGTTTACCGATTGCTGAACGATAAGTATTATTAAGAACGTCGGCTAAGTGTTTGATATTCATACTTTTATGCATTTGAGGGTCGGTAAAATTTCCGACCCTCAATCGTTTAATTGTTTGATAGTCAACAGGTTGACTGATGCTTCGCTTGGGGGTGAAACAGCGAGACCCCGTTCTGGTCCGGTCTATTTGCCAAGCAAAGCGACAGCGTAGACCTCGCAACCCTCGCTGCGGCCCACGAAGCCGAGCTTCTCGGTGGTGGTCGCCTTTACGGAAACCCTGTCCACGGAAATATGCATAACCTCCGCAAGACATTCCCTCATAGCGACAATGTACGGTGCAAGCTTTGGACGCTGCATAGCGATGGTGATGTCTGCATTCACTACATTCCAACCTTCACGTCTTATCAGTTCCATAACCCTTGCGAGAAGAATCTTGCTGTCGATTCCCTTGAACTCCGATGAAGTGTCAGGGAAATGCTTTCCGATGTCGCCGAGAGCAAGTGCGCCAAGGAGCGCGTCACATAGCGCGTGGATCGCAACGTCCCCGTCAGAGTGTGCGATGCAGCCGATAGGGCTCTCTACCAAAACTCCGCCCAGCCAGAGCGGAAGTCCCTCAGCCAGAGCGTGTACGTCATATCCGTTACCTATTCTGATATCCATAATCCTGAAATTATTTCTACAAAAGTAAATAAAAATCATTAATTTTGCTTGTTAAAGCATTATGCTGCAGGGGCAGAATACATAAATAATGCAGGAGGAGAATCTGTAAACAACAGGAGGAGAAAATATAAACAACAAGATATATGGGATTCAGTTTCAATTTTTTCGGAAAACAGGAAGTCCGCAAATTCAGCTACAAGCCACGTTTCTATGACCCTGAGAAAGAGGCACGAATGAAGAAATACGAGAAGTATGGAAAGGTGGAAGAAGAGAAGGAGGAGAAATACGCTCCCGGCAAATATGTGAAGGGCAGTTTCCGTGACGGCAACTACTCTCGCACAGAAGAAGTCGGCAAGAACCAGAAGGTAATCGGAATGATCACAATGGTTCTTCTCTTCGCTATGGTGTACCTGATCTACAAGTACTTCCCGATCCTGATTGATTCCCTGATGAAATAAAGCGATCCTGACACAAGGTACGCAAGGTCATAACAAAGTCATAACAAGGTTATAACAGGTTAGTAAGACCAATTATATGGATATAAGAATACTACCAAGCAATATAGCAAATATGATAGCTGCGGGAGAGGTCGTGCAGAGACCTGCATCCGTGGTTAAAGAGTTGATGGAGAACTCGGTGGATGCCGGTGCGGACCAGGTGACAGTCGTCATCCAGGATGCCGGCAGGACCCTGATCCAGGTCATCGACAACGGATGTGGAATGACTCCGGACCAGGCAGTGCTCTGTTTCGAGAGACACGCCACCTCCAAACTCCAGTCGGCAGAGGACCTGAACAACATCCTGACCTTCGGATTCCGCGGTGAGGCTCTTGCTTCCATCGCCGCAGTGGCTGAGGTTACACTCAAGACACGCCAGGAGAGCGAGGAACTCGGATGCCAGGTGGAATTCGCAGACTCACGTCACATCAGCACAGCTGAAGTGTCGACTCCAAGAGGATGCAACTTCAGCGTGCGCAACCTCTTCTACAATGTTCCGGCAAGACGCAAGTTCCTCAAGTCGGACAATGTGGAGTTCAAGCACATCGTCTCAGAGTTCACAAGAGTGGCGATGACACGTCCGGATGTGGGCTTCACGCTTACACACAACGGAAAAGATGTCTATGTGCTCCGTCCTGCCAAGTCATTGAAGTTCAGGATACAGGATATGTTCGGAGCCAATGTCGCAAACGACGTTGTGGACATCAATGCAGAGACATCGGTTGTTACCATCAACGGTTATGTAGGCCGTCCGGCCGCTGCAAGGAAGATGCTCGGCAACCAGTATTTCTTCGTGAACGGACGCTTCTTCAAGAGCCCGTACCTCCACAAGGCGGTGATGAAGGCGTATGAAAGCCTCATACCGGAAGGCACTACTCCGTCATACTTCATCTACCTTGACATCAATCCGCAGGCCGTGGACGTGAACATCCACCCTACCAAGACGGAAATCAAGTTCGAGGACGACAGCGTCATCTTCCAGGTGCTCTTCGCGTGCATCAGGAAGACACTCGGACAGAACTCATTCGGAGAAAGCATCGACTTCGACCGTGAAGGTGTGCCTGACATCCCGGCATTCGGAAAGAACTTCGACGAGTTCCGTCCTGTGACAGAGCCTCAGCTCGGCCTCGACCAGTCATACAATCCGTTCGACAACGACGGTTTCCCATCGTTCGATTCTCCGTACGAGAACTTCGCGTCGGGCTCTGCTGGCAGCGCCCCTTCGGGCTCGCCGCTCCCGCCTGCCTTCCCTGGCGCGGCAGAACCGGACAACATCTGGAACGTACCGGCGAGCGACTTTATCCCTGCAGACTTCCCGTCTGCAGACATCCCGGCATACGGACACCAGCAGTCAGGCTACCAGTCTCCGTCACACTATGTCGAGAAGAGAGACGACTACGGCAAACTGTTCGAAGACAAGCTCGCACCGTCAAAGTCAGTACTTGTACTCCAGGGTAAATACATCATCACGACTGCCCGCAGCGGCCTTATGATGGTCAACATCGGCCGCGCAATGGAGCGCATCCTCTACGACCGCTTCCTTGAAGCTATGTCAAAGAACTCGCACGTCACCCAGACAGCCCTCTTCCCTGTATCGGTACAGGTCGGAGTGGAGAATATGTGCATCTTTGAGGAACATTCGCAGCTCCTTGCAGGCCTCGGCTTCGACATCGCGCCGTTCGGAACCGACACAATCGTAGTGAACGGAGTCCCAGAAGGATACAGCGCAGAGGCCGGCAAGGTCCAGTCAATGATCGGTGACCTCCTCCTTATCCTGTCTGAGGACCACAGCGCCCTCCCGGAGATGATGATTGCCAATCTGGCAGCCCGTTTTGCCAGACTCGGCTCCCTCAGCGGCGATCCTGTCACAAATCCGATGGAGGCACAGAGGTTGATAGACCAGTTGTTCGCCTGCGAGAATCCGGAGTACACAAGCTCTGGCCGCAGGATAGTGTCAATTATGCCGATCGACGACATCGACAGAAAGTTTTAGATTTTTAACCGATTGAAATGAGTTATTATTCATACAATGGCGGCGGCTTTATGAGAAATGTGCCGGCCGCTGTAAAGAACATCATCATCATCAACGTAGCGGTGATGATAATGACATACCTTAATGAACCGCTTATGGCAAGGTACTTCGCCTTGCATCCATACCAGTTCATCTACCGCCCTTGGCAGCTCGTGACATATATGTTTATGCACGGCGGCCTCTTCCACCTTTTCTTCAATATGTACACGCTCTTCATCTTCGGAAGCGTGCTTGAAAGGGTATGGGGCACCAAGAAATTCCTGCTTTACTACTTCGTCACAGGCATCGGAGCTGCAGCCGTACACATCGGCGTGCAGTGGCTCACCGGCGACTTTGCCCTCACAGTAGGCGCATCAGGAGCCATCTACGGCATCCTTATGGGATATGCGATGCTCTATCCGGATTCAGTGCTCACACTGATGTTTCCGCCGGTGTCGATGAAGGCAAAGTGGTTCGTGCTCATCTTCGCAGGCCTAGAGCTGCTCCTCGGCGTCACCGGCACACAGGCCGGCGTCGCCCACTTCGCTCACCTCGGCGGCCTCATCTTCGGCTTCGCCCTGATCTGGTTCTGGAAGAAGAGACACAGACTCTACAGCCGTTGGGACTAGGCATATGGCAAAAAACAGGTTCATAGGACTCACTAACAGAGTGCTGATGCTTATAGCAGCGGCTCTGTTGGCATTGTCGTACCTGTCGATGTTCTTCAACCCGGCGAAAGTGTGGCTTCTGTCGCTCGCCGGACTGCTTTTCGTCCCTTTCTCCCTCGTCAACCTTTTCCTTCTGATATGGGCCATCGCCCGTCGCTCGAAGGCATTCGTCATTCCGATGCTGGCTATGCTTCCGGCACTCTTCTTCATTGGACGCTACGTCCAGGTGTCGGACAATGATGCTGAATCGGAGCTGCAGAATAAGGATGCACTCAAGGTCATTTCCTGGAACGTAGGCCGCTTCGCCTACCACAGCGGTGACATAGACACATTCGAGGAATGCGCCGACTCTGTGTTCAGATTCATAAAGCAGCAGGATGCTGACATCATCTGTCTTCAGGAGATGCGCATCAAGGACAGCCGCAGGATCAAGGCCTATCTGAAAGAGAAGATGAAAGGGTATTCATCTGAATACTATATGTTTACAAACAGGGGAGGCTCATTCGGAAACGTAACCCTGAGCCGCCTTCCTGTCAGAAACCGAGGCAAGGTCAAGTTCGATGAAAGCGCCAACCTTGCCATATTCACAGACTACGAGTATGCCGGCAAAGTGTTCCGTGTGTACAACTGCCACTTCGAGAGCTACAACATCTCGCTCTCCGGAATCATCAGGGCAATGCTCAAGTCTGAAAGCGACATCATCGCCGAGACAGGCACAAAGATGAAGCGCTCGATCACACGTCGCCCCAAGCAGGTCGACCAGGTCTTTGCCGACATCGAAAACTGTCCGGTAGAGACATTCGTATGCGGAGATTTCAATGACAATCCGATGTCATATACATATTACAGAATGATGCGAGACAGAAAAGATGCATTCGTGGAGGCCGGCAAAGGCTTCGGAGCTACATATGCACGACTCTGGCCCCTCCTCAGGATAGACTACATCCTCTGTCCGAAAACATATGAGGTGGTAAGCCACGAGATCCCTCGCGTCGGCCTGTCAGACCACTATCCGGTGGTTGCGGAAATAACATTCTAATTCACAAGATATGAAGGAAGAGATTCAGAAGGCACTTGAGGTGCTGCGCAAAGGCGGCATCATACTTTATCCTACAGACACAGTATGGGGAATCGGTTGCGATGCGACTGATCCTGAGGCTGTTGCAAAGGTATATGCGCTCAAGAGACGCGAAGACAGCAAGTCGCTCGTACTCCTTGCAAGCGATATGGATATGATCTGCAGATTCGTCAAGGAAGTTCCCGAAATGGCCATCCAGCTCGTTGAGGTGAACGACAAGCCAATGACAATCATCTATCCGGGTGCAGTAGCAGGAGAGAAGGGCTCGATGAAGGCAAACCGCTATTGCCTTGCTGCGAACGCAGTGGCAGAAGACGGCACAGTCGGCATCCGCATCCCTATGATGGATTTCTGCAAGGAACTCGTTGCGAAGTTCGGACGTCCTATCGTATCGACATCAGCCAACATCTCCGGTGAAGCGACACCGAAGAAATTCGCAGAGATTTCAGAAGAAGTGAAAGCGAATGTAGACCACATCGTGGCCGAGCACATCGAGAAAGGTGCGACAGGCCAGTCGTCGTCGATCATCAAGGTCGGACTTGACTACTCGATCGAGATCATCCGCAAATAGGATTACATATAACGGAAATAAGCGGCAGATGCTGCTGTGAGGGCGGCGGTTTCCGTGCGGAGGCGCGACGCGCCGAGATGCACGGGAATGAAGCCCGCCTCAAGAGCCATCTCTGCTTCGGCAGCGGAAAAGTCTCCCTCCGGTCCGATCATCACAATGATGTCCTTTCCCTCGTAGCCGCTCAGAACCTCTTTGATGCTTCTGCGCGGAACATTCTCATCCTCAAAGCAATAGGCGATCAGTTTCAGTGTTCCGTCCTCATTGCTGTGGCTCTTTATGAACTCCTTCACGGACACCGGTTCGTTCACTGTCGGAACAGCAGCCTTGAGAGACTGCTTCGCCGCACTTACAAGAATCTTTTCCACTCTGACTGTCTTCAGAACACGTCTTTCGCTATGCTCTCCGATCACTGGAGAAAGCACATCAAAGCCGATCTCGCAGGCCTTTTCAGCAAACCACTCGTATCTGTCGTTGTTCTTTGTAGGACATACGGCAAGGTGAAGCCTGTACGGGTGGGCGCCCCAGTCCTCCGTGCTTTCCAGCACTACTGCCTCCACGCCCTTGTGGCTGTCCGATGTGATGCGGCATCTGTAAAGTGTTCCACATCCGTCGATGACAGAAATCTCGTCACCGCTTCTGTGTCTGAGCACTCTTACGCAGTGGCCTGATTCATCCTGGTCGAGACGGCAGATTCCGCCCTCAATATCCTTCGAGTAGAAAAGTTCCATATATGCTGTAGAATTTGACCGCAAATATAATCAAATTGCTAATTTTGCATAGTAAACCTTATGACAACAGGCCTATGAAAAAGAGATATCTGTCGCTGGATGTCCTCAGGGGACTCACCGTGGCTCTTATGATAGTCGTGAACAACCCCGGCTCCTGGACAGTCACCTATCCTATGCTCAAGCACGCAGCCTGGGACGGATGTACTCCTTGCGACCTCGTGTTCCCGTTCTTCCTCTTCTGCGTAGGAGTCTCTATGACCTTTGCTCTGGCAAAATATGCCACCCTCAGTTGGGACGCACTCAAGAAGATCCTCAAGAGAGGAGCCCTTCTTTATCTCGTCGGCCTGCTTCTCACAGCCTATCCTTTCTTCCCGTCGCAGCAGTCGATGGATCCGCAGCTCAATTTCTGGCAGAACTGGATCAACTGGGCAAGCGACCTCAGGCTCGTCGGTGTACTTCCTCGAATCGCTATGTGCTATGTGGCGGCATCCGTCCTCGCGCTCTGGCTCAAGAAGCCGTCGCGCATCGGAATAGCCATCGGAGTCCTTTCAGTCCTCCACGTAGGCCTGCTCCTTGCCTTCGCCGGCCCTGAAGGTGCATTTACGCTCGAAGGCAACTTCGCAAGAAGGTTCGACATCGCAATCTTAGGTGTGAAGCACGTATATGAAGGCTATGGAATCCCATTCGATCCGGAAGGAGTATTCGGCGCACTCACAGGCACCTGCACAGTGCTTCTCGGCTATCTCATAGGATACGTCATCAAGCACAATACTCCATCGGAATCATCTCTTAAGATATATGCATTCTCGGCGTCCTCTATTCTTGCAGGCCTCATCCTCAGTATCTGGATCCCTATCAACAAACCTCTCTGGTCGGTATCCTATGTCTTCTATGCAGGCGGCTGGGCAATGTTCGTACTCGCACTTCTGGTTTATCTCATCGATGTGAAAGGCTGGGAAAAACCTTTCTTCCCGTTCAAGGCCTTCGGAATGAATGCGCTGATTCTCTTCGTCCTCTCAGGTCTCATTATGAAGACGAATATGAGGTTCATCGGCTGGAACTACGGTGCATACTTCGGAGTCAACGAGTTCCGCTCACTGGTCTATGCCCTTAGCTATATGCTTGTGCATCTGGTGATTGCGATAATTATGTACAAGAAAAAGATATTCATAAAACTCTAATGAAATATATAGGTGTAATATCAGATACTCACGGAGTGTTCAGCGAGCAGTTCCGTGAATTTCTGGATCCGGTCGACGAGATCTGGCACGC
>JAFYXE010000093.1 GCA_017546275.1 Bacteroidales bacterium
CCCTCATTATGACTCCTCACGAGGAGGTGGTCCCTGGCCAGAAGGCAAGTTTCTCGAGCCGTTTCCACAAGGCGTTCGACACTGCATTTGGAGCAGTGGTAAGGAAGTACAAGCACCTCGTGATGTTTATGTTCAAGCGCAAGTGGCTGACAGTCATCCTTCTGGTGGTTGCCTGCGGCGGCCTTGTGTACCTGATGAACACCACCAAGACAGGTCTCGTGCCTAAGGAGGATATGGGTACCATCAATATGGACCTCCGCACTCCTCCGGGAACCAATATTGCTGAGACTGAGAAGGTTATGGCAGAGATCGACCGCAGAATGAGCACCATCCCGCAGGTCGAGGCATATTCGAGAACCACAGGTTGGGGTATGATGTTCGGCCAGGGTTCTTCTACCGGTAACTTCGTGTTCCGTCTCAAGGACTGGGCTGAGCGTGAAGGCAAGGGCGACGACATCGACTCGATCATCGAGGAGATGTATGCGCGTACCGCCGACATCACATCCGCAGACATTATGATCTACACCCGAGGTATGATTCCGGGATACGGATCAAGCAACGGATTCGAGGTATACATCCAGGATCAGAAGGGAGGCAAGCTCGAGGATCTCCAGAAGATCACAGATGACTTCATCATCGAACTGAACAAGAGACCTGAGGTAACACGTGCAAAGACATCTTTCGACACCAAGTTTCCTATGTATCTCGTGGAAGTGGACGCCGTTCAATGCAAGAGAAACGGAATATCTCCAAGTGACGTGCTCAGCGTACTGTCAGGCTACGTCGGAGGAAGCTACTCATCGAATATGAACCGCTTCTCTAAACTCTACCGAGTTATGTATCAGGCCGCTCCTGAGTTCCGTCTTGACACAGAGTCGCTTCAGAATATGTTCGTGCGCAACTCGCAGGGCGAGATGTCGCCTATCAACCAGTATCTGAAGCTTACCAGGATCTACGGTCCTCAGTCGATTTCCCGCTTCAACCTCTTCACTGCGATCTCGGTGAACGGACAGGCGGCTGACGGCTACAGCTCGGGACAGGCTATCAAGGCTGTGCGCGAAGTGGCTGCCGAGGTGCTCCCTGCCGGATACGGCTATGAGTTCGGAGGTATGTCACGCGAGGAGGCGGAGACAGGCAACTCGGTTGCAATGATCTTCGGAATCTGCGTGGTGTTCATCTTCCTTATATTGTGTGCTCTCTACGAAAGCATCTTCATTCCGATCGTGATCATCCTTTCGGTTCCGTTCGGACTTGCAGGAAGTTTCCTTTTCGCAAGGATGTTCGGTCTTGAGAACAACATCTATCTCCAGATCGGTCTCCTGATGCTCATCGGTCTCCTTGCAAAGACAGCGATTCTCCTCACGGAGTATGCGTCACAGAAGCGCGCCGAGGGAATGTCGATCACAATGGCAGCAATGGCGGCGGCAAAGGCCCGTCTGAGACCTATCCTTATGACGTCACTCACTATGATCTTCGGTATGCTTCCGCTTATGTTCGCCACCGGCGTAGGTGCGAACGGAAACATCTCCATCGGTGTGGGCACAGTCGGAGGTATGCTCATCGGTACCATCGCCCTCATCATCGTGGTGCCGGCACTTTTCATTGTGTTCCAGTATATAGAGGAGAAGGTAATGCCTAAACGCATAAAGGAGTAGAATATGAAGTATACATATAAGATAATAACAGTCATCATTGCGGTCCTGTCTCTCAGCAGCTGCGGCATCTACAAGAAGTACGAGAGAGAGGAGATGTTCTTCGTGGACAGTCTCTACAGAAGAATGTCGGTCCCTGTGAACACCGTTTCGACAGCGACAACTTCGTGGGACCGCATATTCACAGACCCTCTCCTCCAGGAGTGGATCGAGACCGGTCTTGAGTACAACAGCGACCTGAACATAGCACGACTCAAGGTGCAGGAGGCTGAAGCGGCGCTTCTCGCGGCACGATGGGCACTCCTGCCGGGAGCGGACTTCAATATGCAGGGCGGACTGCCGGGACAGTTCTCCGCAAGCGTGGGAGCGAGCTGGCAGGCAGACATCTTCGGAGGTCTGCGCAATGCGAAGAGGAAGGCCCAGGCCGCACTCGAGCAGAGCGAGGCATACAGACAGGCAGTCCAGACGCAGCTCGTGGCGACCATCGCGAACAGCTACTATACTCTGCTGATGCTTGATGAGAAGCTCGCCATCAGCACGAGAACTATGAAGACCTGGGATGAGAGCATCAGAACCCTCGAGGCTCTCAAGCGTGCAGGTAAGACCAACGAGGCAGCTGTACTTCAGGCAAAGGCCAACAAACTCAGCGTAGAGGCAAGCATCCTGACTCTCGAGAAGGAAGTCCTTGCAGTGGAGAACTCACTCTGCGCCCTCCTTGGTATCGTTCCGATGTCGATCGAGCGAAGCACGCTCAATGATCAGGAACTTCCGGAGAGTCTTTCAGCAGGCGTACCGGCCGAGCTCCTCAGCCGCCGCCCTGACGTGCGTCAGGCGGAGCTCGCCCTTGCACAGGCTTTCTACAGCGTAAATTCAGCACGTGCAGCGTTCTATCCTAACCTGACATTGAGCGGAACATTGGGATGGACTACCGGCAACGGAACCATTTCCGTGGATCCGGGCAGCATAATCGCCAATCTGATTGCCAGCCTCACACAGCCGATCTTCGGCCGTGGCGTCAACAAGGCCCGCCTCCAGACTGCGCAGGCGCAGCTTGAGCAGGCTGGCTACCGTTTCCGCCAGAGCCTTCTCGACGCAGGCGTGGAGGTGAACAACGCGCTTACACTTTGGCAGACAGCTAAGAAGCGTGTGGAGCTTGACAAGAAGCAGATTCTGAATCTTCAGGCCGCAGTATGGAATACCCAGCTGCTTATGAAGCACGGAAACGCTGAATATCTTGAAGTTCTCACAGCCCAGAAGAACCTTCTTCAGGCCGAACTTACAGAGGCTTCCGACAGATTTGACGAGTTCCAGAGCCTTGTAAACCTCTATCAGGCGCTCGGAGGAGGGTATTAAATTTGCATTTACTGATGAAAATGCTTAATTTTGGAATTCCGTTCGATTCGAAAACAAACCAAAACAAAAAAGATATGAAAAAGATTTTCAGATTTGCTGCTATGGTAGCAGCTGCTGCAGCTTTGTTCAGCTGCCAGGAGCCTGTAACTCCAGATCCAGGAACAGGTGACGAGAACCAGGGAACAGGTAACACAGAGCTCAACGTAGACATCAAGTTCACTCTTGCAGTTGAGGAGGTTGAGTGCGACAAGGCTAAGATTAAGGTTGAGCACGACGGTGCAAGAACAGATACTTGGTACGGCTTCGTAACTACTGAGTCAGATATCGACCAGGCTATCGACAACGAGGTAGCAGCTCTCGTTGCTTCAGGTAAGGTTTCTCTCCAGAAGTCAACTTCAAAGACTGTTACAGTTAGAGATCTCGAGGCAGAGACTGCATATACTTATGTAGTATTCGGTCTTTCAGACCAGGGTCAGGTATATGGTGAGCCAGCTTCTGTCGAGTTCACAACTGCTAAGGCTGCTGCTGTATTCGCGGAGAACCCTGCTTGGAAGGTTGAGTATGCAGGCGCAGGCGTTGTTGACGGCAAGTCATACGAGCACGTCATCAGAGTGACAAGCACGGACAACAACACATACTTCACTTCAGTTTACCCTCAGGAGGTTCTTGACGAGTACGGAATCGAGGTTATTGCAGCTGAGGAGATCGCATATTGGACAGAGTACATCGCAGCATTCAACGCTCAGAACGGAACAAGCTACGACTTCTCTGCTATCCTTTACAGCGGAAGCATCGAGGAGGGTTGGAACCTTGAGCCTGGCTACACTTGGGTTGCCATCGCTATCGGAGCTGACGCAACAGGTACTGCTACCGGACACTACGCAGTTTCTGCTCCTATCACAGTAGAGGAGGAGGAAATGACATCAGCTTACGCTTCTTGGGTAGGCAACTGGGTTATCACAGGTTCAAATGGCCTCACTCAGAACGTGACATTCTCTAAGGGTGTATCCAACAAGTCATTCGTAATGACAGGCTATGAGGGTGATGACGCCGCTGGTCTTGACGTCCTTGTACAGTGGGACGCTGAGAGCGAGTGCTGGTACATCTACAACCAGAACCTCGGAACATACAACTTCGGCTCTTATGGCAACGGTGAGATCTGGTTCCTCGGCGAGGGCGAAGACGAGAGCCTCTATCTCGCAGACTCACTTCCTATCTGCATCGGAGGCACATTCGAGGACGGTTCACTTGGAGCAGTAGGTTACGCAGAGGAGTGGACAAATGAGGACGGAACTCCTGGTTCATACAAAGTAGTGACTATGGAGTACCTTGCATACCTCTTGGACCACAAGCAGCTCTCATACATCACTGGAACTTACGAGACAGGTTACCCTACATTCCCTATGACATTCACTCCTGCAACTCGCTCAGCAAGCACAACTGAGGCTACTGCAAAGGAGGTGAAGGCAACCAAGGCTGCTCAGCCACTTCAGTCATACAATGTAGTAAACACATTCAAGACTTCATTCCAGATTCGCTAATCAAGCAAATCACTATAACAAAGTCCGACTGTTTTCAGTCGGGCTTTATTTATATATAGGGTATTATTTTGGAAAAATTGCGTAAATTTGAAGAATATATGCTAACCCGAAATAAACACAACTTGATATGAAACGTATAAATTTCCTGATGCTATGCGTATTGGCCGTAGTTTCCAGCCTTACGTTCTTTGGCTGTAACAAGGTGGAGCAGCCTAAACCAGACGATCCTATAGTCCAGCCTGAACCTGATCCGGATCCGGACCC
>JAFYXE010000094.1 GCA_017546275.1 Bacteroidales bacterium
CGTGCAAGCACGATCACATCGGCGAACTGCGCATAGAAACGCAGAGCCTCGATGTTCGAGATGCTGAGCTGTGTGGAAATATGCACCTCCACGCCGATCTGGCGGGCATAGATGATCGCAGCCATATCCGAGGCGATCACGGCAGTGATGCCTGCAGCCTTGGCCGCGTCAAGTGTGCGTTTCATATCCTCAAGGTCCTCACCGAAGAGGGCGATGTTGAGGGTCAGGTAAGTCTTTACATTATACTGTGAACAGATCCTCACAATCTCTGCAAGGTCAGTCATCTTGAAGTTGTTGGCAGAGTGTGATCTCATATTGAGTTTCTCAACTCCGAAATACACAGAGTCAGCTCCACCTTGTATTGCTGCGTGCAGGCATTCGAAGTTGCCCGCAGGCGCCATAATCTCCAGTTTCTTCTTTTCCATTATTTTGTTCTACCTATCAATTTCTTAGCATAGTTTTCAAGCAATGCGGCCTTTTCGGGTGCGAGTCCGAGCTGTGAGATGTGCTCCATTGCCTGTGTGTGAAGTCTTATGATCTCCTGCTTTGCCTCCTCGCCGACTTCAAGCGCTGCGTAGATGTCCTTGACAGCAGCAATCTTTGCAGCTTTCTGCTCTTCTGTCTCTATCGGCATCTCCATAGCGTCAAGCAGCTGTTTGCGTACCTGTTCCGATGCTTTCTCAAAAGCTCTGGTAGTCAGCCAGTTCTTCTTGTTGTTGAGGATGTCGCCTCCGATAGCTTTTCCGAATACCTTAGGGTCTGCATATGTGTCGAGCCAGTCGTCAGCGATCTGGAACGCGAGTCCGAGGTCGTATCCATATTTGTACAGGAGTTCGCAGGATGCCGCCGGTGCTTCTGCAATCACCGCGCCCATCTTCGCTGCGCAGGCGATGAGCACTGCGGTCTTCAGACCGATCATCTTCATATAGTCGGCCATAGGCACAAAGTCCATATCCTCGAAATCCATATCGTACTGCTGTCCCTCGCACACTTCTGCTGCTGTCTTCGAGAACAGTGTCAACACCTCAGGCAGAGCCTTTGCCGGAGCTTTCGCCACCATCTTGTAGCTCTCGATTGACATAACGTCGCCTGAAAGGATGGCGGTGTTCTCATCCCACTTGCGGTACACTGTAGGCACACCGCGGCGCACGTCAGCCTTGTCCATAATGTCGTCGTGGATGAGGGTAAAGCTGTGGAAGACTTCGATTGCGGCTGCAGGAGTCAGGATCTCCTCGCAGAATCCGTCCTTGAACAATGCATATGCTGTGAGGCAGAGGCGAGGACGAATCCTTTTTCCTCCGATCTCGATCATATACCTGAGCGGGTCGTAGAGGCCCGACGGTTCCGGTGTGAAGGTGAGATTGTCGAATATCTCCTTCAGAGCAGCATCAATATGGCTTTCCTGTATCATAACAATATTAAATTCTATATCCCACAAAGATATACATAAAAACGGAAATTCTTTATCTTTGCACCATTAAACGGGATTGCTTATGGCTATTAAAGGACAAGCGACAGTAGTAAAACATACAGGAAGCCACTATATGCTGGCTCAGCTTCCGCAGTGGAATCTCTTTCCGGCTGTGCTCAGAGGAAAGATCAGACTCAAGGGAAGCACTGCAACCAACCCTGTGGCGGTGGGTGATATAGTCACATTCGAGGCAGATGTGCCGGCGGAGAACCTTTCGCTGGAGAATCCTGCAGTCATCACCGCTGTCGAGCAGAGGAGGAACTACATCATCCGCAGGTCCACAAACCTTTCACGCCAGTCCCACATCATCGCGGCCAATCTGGACCGCGCCTTCCTTGTCATCACGTTGGATTTCCCTCAGGTGAAGCTCCCGTTCCTGGACAGACTGCTTGTCACTTGTGAGGTGTATAATGTACCTCCTGTGATCGTGCTCAACAAATGTGACCTCTATGGTCCTGAGCATCAGGATATGCTTGAGGCTTTCCGTGAAATCTATACCGGTGCCGGCTATCCTATCATTGAGGTGTCGGCGCATACCGGCGACGGCGTAGACCGCCTCCGCGAAATCGTTTCCGGCAAGATTCTTCCGGACGGTACCATCAATGAAAACTACGACCCTTCAAAGCCTGTAGTGTCTTTGTTCTCAGGGGTTTCCGGAGTAGGAAAGTCGTCGCTCATCAAGGCTTTGGACCCGTCGCTTGACCCGCGCGTTGGAGAGATTTCAGATGTGCATCTCCAGGGTAAGCATACTACCACATTCTACGAAATGTACTCACTCGTTTCCGGAGGATTCATCGTGGACACTCCGGGCCTTCGCGGCTTCGGTCTGGTGGACCTCAAGAAGGAAGAGATCGCTCTCTATTTCCCTGAAATGCTCAAGGTGGCTGAGGACTGCCGCTTTGCTCCTTGCACCCATACGCACGAGCCTGGCTGTGCGGTGAAGGAGGCAGTCGAGGCCGGCGAGATCAGCTACGACCGCTATTCGTCATACCTCGGTATGCTTGACGAAGAGGGAAAGTACAGGTAATGAAACCGATCAACAAGGACATACTTAAGCTGGCGATACCGAGTATCCTGGCGAACATCACCGTGCCGATCGTCGGAATGGTGGATATCGCCGTGGCCGGACATCTGGACGGAAACGCCGCCACTATGATCGGCGGAATCGCCATCGGTTCGATGCTCTTCGACCTGCTCTACTGGAACTTCGGTTTCCTCAGAGTGGGCACGGGCGGTCTGGCTGCCCAGGCCTTCGGCCGTGGCGACAGACGCGAATGTGCCCGCATATTGGCCCGTGCTCTCGGAATCGCACTGGCCTGTGCCCTTGTGCTCATAGCAATACAATGGGTCTTCGTCCAGGCTGCTTTCCTGGTCGTGGATTCGACTCCTGAAGTCCGCGAACTCGCGGCAAGATACTTCTTCGTACGTATCTGGGCCGCTCCCGCCACCCTCAGCCTGATGGCCCTCAAGGGCTGGTTCATCGGAATGCAGGACAGCGTGAGCCCGATGCTGACCGATTTCACAGTCAATGGAATGAATATTCTGATGAGCGTTGTTCTCGCTCTCGGATTCACTCTCGGAGGCTGGCATATCGGCGGAATAGGCTTCGTCGGTGTCGCTGCCGGAACTGTCGTGGCCCAGTACTCGGGACTGCTCGTCGCTCTGATGCGACTGCTCACCGGATATTTGAAAAATACCCTTGCGACTCTGCAGAAAGGGGATCTCAGAGGCTTGTTCAGAGGAGGGGAGACCAGACGTTTCTTTGTGATGAACACCGACCTCTTCGTCCGTTCGCTCTGCTTCATCGCAATCTATATCGGATTCACAGTCATTTCAGCACGATACGGCGACCTGCTTCTTGCAGTCAGCTCGATTCTGATGAAACTCCTGATGATATTCTCATATTTCACAGACGGATTCGCCTATGCAGGCGAGGCGCTTACCGGCAAGTACATCGGCGCGAAGGACAGCGCTATGCTGCGCCAGACGGTGAAATGGACCTTCATCTGGAGTATGTCCATCGCATTGATTTTCATAGCGATATATCAGTTTGCCGGCGTGCCTATGCTCAAGGCTATGACATCTGACGAGGCAGTCATAAACGCATCTCTGGAGTACCTTCCGTGGCTCCTTCTGATGCCTGTGGCCGGCTGCGCCGCCTTCACCTGGGACGGCATCTTCATCGGCGCCACCGCTTCGCGCCAGATGCGCAACTCGATGCTTTGGGCGACTGTCGGCTTTGCCGCGACCTGGGCTCTGGGCATCCTGTGTCTCAATTGTTTCGTGTCATCGGAGACTGCTGAATATGGCCGTCTGGCGATGCACATCCTTATGGCTGCATACTTCGCACATCTGCTTGCGCGCACGATCTACCTTTCCGTGAGGTCGTCCGTTATCTCTGCCTGATGCTTGTATATTCGGCATTCTTTTATAACTTTGTCTTCGTTTGACGCGTCTGAAACGCGTTTTTTCACAGTACTCTAAAGGACTATGGGTCTATACTCATTCTACAGGATAAGCAAACCCTCTGCGGAAAAAGTTCCGGAGGAAAAGGTCGCATCGACCTACAAGTCTCTCAGAAACAAGACATTCTGGGGGGCTACGTTAGCGTATAGCCTGTACTACATCTGCAGAATGAGTGTCAGCATCTTCAAGCAGCCCCTCATCGACGGGGATGTCCTCACTGCAGGACAGCTGGGACTCATCGGTTCGTCCTTTATGTTCGTCTATGCCATCGGCAAATTCCTGAACGGCTTCATCGCCGACTACTGCAACATCCGTCGCTTTATGGCGACCGGACTTTTCGTGTCGGCACTCGTGAACCTCATTATGGCCGCATTGGGAATATTCCAGAATATGCTTCCGTCAATGCTGATATTCGTCCTTTTTGCCATCCTTTGGGGAATGAACGGTCTTTCGCAGTCGATGGGTTCGGCACCTGGAGTCATCAGCCTTTCAAGATGGTTCCCTCTCTCGAAGAGAGGTTCATACTACAGCCTTTTCAGCACAAGTCCTGATATCGGAAAGTTCTTCTCATACCTCATCCTCGGATGGATATGCGGAGCAGCCGGCTGGCAGTTCGGCTTTCTCGCGGCTTCCGCCGCTGGCCTCCTCGGCGCCGGCCTTATTCTCCTGACAGTCTCGGATACTCCTGAAAGCAAGGGACTTCCGTCAGTACAGGAGCTTTCCGGAGAGTCTCTTACAAAGGTGGACAAGAAGCCTACAAAGGAGCTCCAGAAGTTTGTGCTGAAGCATCCGGGAGTGTGGGTCATCGCACTTTCAAGCGCCTTCCTCTACATCACCAAGAATGCGGTGGACGGTTGGGGAGTGCTCTTCCTGCAGGAGGCAAGAGGCTTCGATATGAGCGAGGCGACAAGGATCCTGGCATATTCTGTGGGATTCAGCATAGGCGGAACAGTGTCTGCCGGATGGCTGTCCGACAGGGTGTTCAGGGGTGATCGCATCAAGCCTGCGCTGATTTCGGGAATTATGTGCGCGGTGTCTCTCGCGCTCTTCCTTTTCGTGGGCGGAAGCTATGTTATGAACATCGTGTATGTGTCGATGTTCAGCTTCTCGATGGGAGTCCTCTATTGCGTGGTGGCAGGCCTTATGGCTGTGGACATCGTTCCGAGAAAGGCCACTGGAGCGGCTCTGGGAATCGTTGGAATCTCAAGTTATGTGGCTGCGGGACTGCAGGACATAACAAGCGGATATCTCATTCAGTACAATACGGTTGAGGTGCTGAATGCGGCAGGTGAGGTCAACAAGGTGTATGACTTCGGACCGGTTTCGTGGTTCTGGGTAGTGGCGGCAGTGATCTCGTTCGCCCTTCCTGTCCTGAACTGGAACAAGCTCCGCTCCCGCACCCTCCAGGAGGGATGATACCCCCGAAGAAAGGAAAGCATAGGACAACATAGAACAACATAGAAATAACCAAATAACATCAACAGTATGAAACTTAATGTGAGTATTGAGTACAGGACAAACTGGGGCGAGGAAATCGTCCTTTGTCTTGGTGGCAAGCGTTATCCGCTTGCATATACTTCAGAAGGTCTCTGGGAAGGCACAGTAGCCCGCGTTGCTCTTGAGAAGACATCGGAGTACGGCTACGAGGTGGTCCGCGACGGACAGACTGTACGTACCGAGTGGAAGAAGCACATTCTTGTTCTTCCTGAAGGTGCAGAGCCTAAGACTCTTACAGTCTATGACAGATGGATCGACCGTCCGGAGGACTCTCCGTTCTACTCTTCAGCTTTCACAAATGCGATCTTCGGCAGACCTGCAGAGAAGGCAAAGAAGGCGCCTAAGGGTGCGAATGCACTCATCAAGGTGGCGGCTCCTGCCCTCCGTCCTAACGAGGTTCTCGCCCTCGCCGGCAGCGGCAAGGCGCTCAAGGACTGGAACAAGGTTGTGCCGTTCGACGGAACCCAGTTCCCTGTATGGTCGCTTGCTCTCGACGTAACAGAGCCGTTCGCATACAAGATACTTATCGCTGACAAGGAGACACTCGCTCCTGTAGCTTGGGAAGACGGTGAGAACAGATGGTTCGCAGCCCTTCCTCAGAAGGACGAGTTCGTGGTTGAGGCTGACCTCGAGGTTCGCTTCGGCGGCAGAAACTGGAAGGGTGCCGGTACAGCGATTCCGGTGTTCTCTCTCCGCAGCGAGGATGACTTCGGAGTAGGTGAGTTCTACGATCTCAAGAAGATGGTTGACTGGGCTGCAGCGACAGGCCAGAGCATTCTCCAGCTTCTTCCTATCAACGACACTACAATGCTCCACACTTGGGAGGATTCTTATCCATACAACCCTAACTCGACATTCGCTCTCCATCCTCAGTTCCTTAACCTCCCTGCGGCAGGCGTGAAGGTAGACGAGGAATTCAAGGCTCTCCAGGCTGAGCTCAACGCTCTCGAGAACATTGACTACGAGAGAGTAAACAATACAAAGCTCGAACTCCTCCACAAGGCATTCGACAAGACATTCAAGAAGCTTTCCGCAACAAAGGGCTACCAGGCATTCGTTGAGAAGAACGCTCACTGGCTTCTTCCTTACGCTGCGTTCTGCGTCCTCCGTGACCTTAACGGCACTCCGGACTTCTCACAGTGGAAGGGCTATGCAAAATACAACAAGAAGAAGGTTGCGGCATTCTGCGAGGAGCACAAGGCTGAGGTTGACTTCTGGTGCTTCGTACAGTACCACCTCGACCTCCAGCTTTCGGAAGTATGCAAGTATGCACACTCTAAGGGCGTGATCTTCAAGGGTGACCTTCCTATCGGTATCAGCCGTACCAGCGTGGACGCTTGGCTCTATCCTGAGCTCTTCCATATGAACTCACAGGCAGGTGCACCGCCTGATGCATTCTCTGCTGACGGACAGAACTGGGGCTTCCCTACATACAACTGGGAGAAGATGGCTGAGGACGACTACGCTTGGTGGAAGTCGCGTCTTGCAAAGATGTCCGAGTACTTTGATGCGTTCCGTATCGACCACATCCTCGGCTTCTTCCGCATCTGGGAGATTCCTCTTTGGACAAAGAGCGGCCTCAACGGCTATTTCAACCCTGCACTTCCTTTCCCTGCAGATGAACTTTCATCGCAGGGCTTCGACGTGAAGAACGAGGACCTCTTCATCGAGGATCCACGCAAGACCGGTCACTATCATCCGAAGATCGGTGCGAAGTCTACTCAGGGTTATATGTGGCTTGACGCATACCGCCGTGCTGCATTCGACCGTCTCTATGAGGACTTCTTCTACCGTCGCAACAATGAGTTCTGGAAGGACAAGGCTATGCAGAAACTTCCTGCACTCCTCGATTCTACAGGAATGCTTGCCTGCGGTGAGGACCTCGGTATGATCCCTGCGACTGTGCCTCAGGTTATGGCAGACCTCAGAATTCTTTCTCTCGAGATCCAGCGTATGCCTAAGTCGGTAGAGGAGACATTCGCACACCCTGCGAACTATCCTTACCTCTCGGTATGTACAACATCAACACACGATATGAACCCTGTACGCGCTTGGTGGGAAGAGGACCGTCAGGTTACAGACCAGTTCTGGCAGATGATTCTCGGCAATACAGGCGAGGCTCCATACTACTGCGAGCCTTGGATCTGCCGCCAGATCCTCGACCAGCACCTCTGGTCTCCTGCTATGCTCACAGTGCTTCCGCTTCAGGACTGGCTCTCGATGGACGGAGCTCTCCGCCGCGTGAATCCTCAGGATGAGCGTATCAATGTGCCTGCAAACTCACGTCACTACTGGCGCTACCGTATGCATCTTACAGTAGAGCAGCTCCAGGCTGCGACAGAGTTCAACGAGACACTCAGTGGAATGATCGCCGCAAGCGGCCGTAAATAATCCATACAGAAAGAGGCTGGTCAACCGACCAGCCTCTTCTTTTTTTATTCTTCAAGTATCGTTTTATTTCTCAAGCCATTCCATAAAGTCGTCGACTCTTGAACGGCTCACCGTCATCTCGAAAGATGCCGCCGGCTCCGCAGTGATCTTGAGCCTTCCTCCCTGCTGCTTGGTGATACTTCTGATGGCCTTCATCGAAACGATGCATCCGCGGGAAATGCGGAAGAATTCGTCCGGATTCAGATCTTCGCTGATCACGTCGAGAGAGAAGTCGATGATGTACTTGTGCTCGTCGAAAGTCACAAGGTAGTTGTTCTTCTCTTCCGAATACACATAGGCGATGTTCGAAGTCTCAAGCGGCACGATGCGGTCGTTGAAACGGATGATGTATCTTTCCTTGTATACCTTCTTTGTCTCGACTGTCTTGCCGAGGGCGTTCATAAGGGCGTTGATGTCGATGTTCTGGTTGTTTGTTGTGCATCTTGCCACAGCTCTCTTGAGATATGTCACCTCCACCGGCTTGAGGAGGTAGTCCACGCTGCCGGCCTCGAAAGCCTTGAGCGCATAGCTGTCGTATGCGGTTGTCATAATCACTTTTGCAGTGACGTCCACCTGGCGGAAGATCTCGAAACATACGCCGTCTGAAAGCTCTACATCCATAAAGATGATGTCTGCCGAGTTCTCCGGATTCCTGAGCCACTCCACGGTGCTCTTCACTGATGTCGTCGTTCCCACGACGTCGAATTCAGGAAAGTTCTGTGACAATACGCGGATGAGGCTCTTCTGAGCCATCACCTCGTCTTCGACTATAAGTATTCTTGTCGCCATAATCCTTCTACAAAAGCGGTAATGTTACACAATATTCAGTTTCTGAGCCGCGGATCTCGACATCCTTGCCCGACAGGTCCATATACTGTTGTATGATGTATTTCTGTCCAAGTCCTGTCGATGAACTTCTGGTCAGCTTCGGCACGATGTTGTTGCTTACGCTGAGGCTGTGCTCGTCAGCAGTCACCTTGACTACCAGAGGTTCGTCGATCGATACCGCGTTATGCTTGGTCGCGTTCTCGATCAGCAGCTGAAGCGAACAAGGAAGCACATATCTTGCCATCAGTTCTTCAGGGATATCTGTAATCACATCGAAGCCCTCAGGGAAGCGTACCTTCAGCAGTTCGACATACATATTCATAAACTCAAGCTCGTCGCTGAGCTTCACCAGTTCCTGATCCTCGCTCTTGAGCATATATCTGTATATGCCTGCTAGCTTGTGGATGTAGATGCTGGCCTGCTCGGTCTTTTCCTCGCATACAAGGCAGTCGAGGATGTTGAGGGAGTTGAAGAGGAAGTGAGGGTTCACCTGGCTCTTGAGCTTGAAATATCTGTACTGGGCGATGTTCGCCTTCTCCATATGCTCGTGCATCTGTACTCTTGAATTAAGAGCGAAGTTCATAAGGAACACGAGGCAGTAGATGGCAGTCTGGGTGAGGAGCGAGACTACTACAAGTGTAGGGATTTCATACGGTCTTGCCGGGCTTGACTCGAAGAGGTATTTCACATCCACGGTGAAGTACTCGATGCTGGTTGCAAGCACCATAAACGCCACAAAAAGGACGACACGGCATTGATTTTCGCACTCAAGTTTTGACAAGTACCTGATATACAGGATGTTGATGCAGGTAAGGATGATGAGGCCGATGGTCGTGCTGATCACCTCCATAAATACCAGGAAGACGGACTCCGGTGTCTCATAAGTGCTGTTTGCATAGAAAAGGATGATTCCCAGTCTTATGACGATGATGACGATTGTCGCAAGCAGGAGCCACTTTACATATGATGAACTGAATGACAGCCTTGCATCGGATGTGTCCTTGGGTCTGAATATGTTTGTCGCGCCGAGGATACACCATCCGAGCACCTCGCTTGTCAATGCTGTGGCTATACTGTGGGTCGCCAGAGGAGACTTGAACAGGAGTCCCAGAAGGAATGCTCCGAAGGTTCCCATAAGGTATCCGGCGATGTTGCTGACGATGATGATCGCTGCAGTGAACTCGATGCTCGCACCTTTCTTGTTGCAGATGATGAGAGACATTATGATGGTCAAGACAGTCAGCAGAAGCTCGTCATCTATGCCGAAGGTTCTGCATACAAGTGCAGTCGCAGCGTGAAGAATCGCGAACAGATGGATAATGCAAGAAGGTCGCATTTTGTGTGCAAAGGTCATATGTTTGGTTAGTTTCAAACCTCAAAATTATGAAAAAACATAATGGAATCCAACTTTTAGATGCTTTTCATCGCCCCAAAATCTCCATTCGTCACTTTCTTCGCGCAATTCGTCGTAAATAGTGGCACTTTAGACATATTATGAGTACTTTAGCAGACTTTTGTA
Organism: Bacteroidales bacterium; assembly: GCA_017546275.1. GTDB lineage: Bacteria > Bacteroidota > Bacteroidia > Bacteroidales > UBA932 > Cryptobacteroides. The sequence continues at coordinate 10,212 of JAFYXE010000094.1, forward strand.
CATCGCATAAAAACAAATAACCTTAAAACGCATATAGAAATGCAAAAAACAAAACTGACTTTCTGGCAGATGTGGAACATCAGCTTCGGCTTCTTCGGTGTTCAGATCGCGTATTCGCTTCAGAACGCCAACATCAGCCGCATCTTCGCCACTCTCGGTGCGGATCCGCACAGTCTCAGTTTCTTCTGGATTCTCCCGCCGCTTATGGGCCTCATCGTCCAGCCGCTCGTGGGTAAGTACAGCGACAGGACCTGGACACGCCTCGGACGCCGCATTCCGTACCTCTTCCTCGGTTCGATCATCGCCATCCTCGTGATGTGTATGCTTCCGAATGCAGGTAACTTCGGTCTCGCAGTAAGCGGAGCGATGATCTTCGGACTCATCTCGCTTATGCTCCTGGATACTTCGATCAACGTGGCTATGCAGCCGTTCAAGATGCTTGTCGGCGATATGGTGAACGACGAGCAGAAGGGTCAGGCTTATTCGATCCAGAGCTTCCTCTGCAACGCCGGCAGCCTCGTGGGCTATGTGTTCCCGTTCCTTTTCGCTTGGTTCGGTATCGCTAACGTTGCTCCTGAAGGACAGGTTCCTGACACAGTGAAGTATGCCTTCTACATCGGCGCAGCCATCCTCATCCTTTGCGTTCTCTTCACTACATTCAAGGTGAAGGAGATGCCTCCGAAGGAGTATGCGGAGTTCCACGGAATCGACGCAGACAAGAAGGAGGAGAAGGCTCCGTCAATGCTTACACTCCTCAAGAAGGCTCCTAAGACATTCTGGACCGTAGGTATCGTGCAGTTCTTCTGCTGGGCAGCATTCCTGTATATGTGGACATACACCAACGGTGCCATCGCCGACACTTGCTGGGGCACTACAGACGTAGCTTCAGAGGGATATCAGGAGGCAGGAAACTGGGTGGGACTTATGTTCGCTGTCCAGGCTATCGGCTCGATGCTTTGGGCTCTTCTCATCCCTAAGTTCAAGAACATCAAGACTGCTTATGTTGTCAGCCTTCTCGTAGGTGCTGTCGGCTTCGCTTCAGTGTTCTTCATCCACAACCAGTACGCTCTCGTGGGCTCGTTCCTTCTTATCGGAGCTGCTTGGGCTGCAATGCTTGCAGTGCCTTTCACTCTCCTCACCAACTCGCTTTCGGGTGACCATATCGGAACATACCTCGGTCTGTTCAACGGTACAATCTGCCTTCCGCAGATCGCCGCTGCAGCTTGCGGAGGTTTCGTTCTCAGTCTGGTAGGTGGTGCTCAGGTAAGTATGTTCCTCGTTGCGGCAGTGCTCCTCGTTCTCGGAGCCGTGGCTGTGAGATTTGTAAAGGAAAAATAATCCGTTGACCAAATTAGGATTAATCATAATACAAACAACAAACAATCTACTAACCAAACAAAATTCTTATGAACAGAATCAAGACACTATGCGCATCCTTCGTGCTTTCGTGCATTATGGGTGTGTCTGTATTCGCCCAGGGCGGATACGAGGTGAAAGGAGTAGTTGTTGACGCAATCGGTCCTGTAATCGGTGCTACAGTCATCGAGCAGGGTACCGCTAACGGTACTTCGACCGGTCTCGACGGCGACTATGTCCTTACTGTTTCAAGCGCAAATGCCGTTGTGGAAGTAAGCTGCATCGGTTATGCAACACAGACATTCGTGGCCTCACAGCTTCCGGCAACTGTGACTCTCTCAGAGGATACAACATTCCTCGATGAGGTTGTCGTTATCGGTTACGGTACTGTAAAGAAGGAGGATATGACTGGTTCCATCACTGCAATCAAGAGCGAGGAGCTCAACCGCGGTGCAATGGTTTCTACCCAGGATATGCTCAAGGGTAAGGTTCCAGGCCTCCTCATCACTCCTGGTGACGGTGGTCCGGGTTCAGGATCTACAATCCGTATCCGTGGTGCCGCTTCCCTCAACGCATCAAACGATCCTCTCATC
>JAFYXE010000095.1 GCA_017546275.1 Bacteroidales bacterium
CGGCTTATTATCTTTAGAACTGCCTGATAGCTGGAATTGGCATTCGCACCCCCGCGTAGGGGGAGGGGCCCACAAAGTGGGAGGGGGCCAATGGAAGCTGCAGGCTGTTCGGAAAACAATACAGAATGAAGAAGTTAGACCAGTTCATATTGAAGTCATTTGTAGGACCGTTCATCGCGATCCTGCTGGTCGTCGTCTTCATTCTTATGATGCAGTTCCTGTGGCTGTACATCGATGAACTCGTAGGTAAGGGATTGAGTTTCAAGGTCATCCTTGAATTCCTCGGCTGGGGCAGTGCAACGCTCCTGCCGCTCTCCCTCCCTCTCGCCACGCTTCTCTCGTCAATGATGACGCTGGGAACGCTCGGCGAGAACAACGAGCTCCTCGCCATCAAGGCTGCAGGTATTTCGCTCCAGCGTATCCTCATCCCTCTCGGACTCGTATGCGTTGTCATCAGTATCGGAGCATTCTTCATCTCCAACGACCTCATCCCGGTAGCGTACAACAAGATCTACACTCTTCGTGACGACATCGGAAAGACAAAGGAGGAGATCAAGATCCCTACCGGTACATTCTACAACGGTATCGAGGGCTACATCCTCAGAGTCAACGACAGAAACGAGGAGACAGATATGATGTACGGTGTGATGGTGTACAACCACACCAAGAGCAAGGGCAACACAAGTCTTACACTCGCCGACTCTGCGCTTATGAAGATGTCGAAGAACAAGACTTACCTCACATTCACCCTGTACAACGGAGCAAACTACGAAGAAACCAACAACAAGAAGTACCGCGATACTACCCTGACGCTTCAGAAGATCGACTTCCAGAAGCAGGAGCTCATCATCCCTCTGGAGAACTATGCTTTCCAGAAGTCTGACTCGAGCCGCTTCGACGACCAGGTGAAGTCTATGAACCTGAAGCAGTTGCAGCACGGTCAGGATTCCATCGGAGGCCTCAACGAGGCTGGTAGGCTTGCGAACATCGAGTCGGTGAAGAGGTCACGCACACTGCGTTACAACAACCAGCTCGACTCTGCCGGAAAGGCAGGACGCACAGTGCCGTTCACTCACGAAAGCCTCAACAAGTGGAAGAAGATCGACGACGAGATCAAGGCTGTGGAGAAGGCGAAGGACAATGCTGAAGAGCTTCAGCTAGCCCTCGCGTCATATTCTCGTGAACGTTATCACCACACCTACACCCTCAGACTCATCGACATCGAGATCCTGAAGAAGTTCGCTCTTTCGATCGCCTGCCTCATCTTCTTCTTCATCGGTGCACCTCTCGGAGCGCTGATCAGAAAGGGAGGCCTCGGAACGCCGGCTATCATTTCGGTACTCTTCTTCGTATTCTACTGGGTGATCGACATCACCGGAACAAAGCTCGCACGCGACGGTGCGATCGATGCGTTCAGCGGTGTGTTCATTTCATCGTACATCCTGCTTCCTACAGGTCTTTACCTCAGCTGGCAGGCCATCAACGATTCATCAATCTTCAATCTTGGAAACATCAAGAATGTTTTCAAGAAAATAAAGGCAATGATAATGGGTACATTCAAGAAGACCAGAATAGTCTATATGGGTACGCCGGAGTTTGCTGTAGCGCCACTTGACGCGCTCATCAAGAACGGCTACAATGTGGTTGGAGTGGTTACGGTAGCCGACAAGGCAAGCGGACGTGGCCTCAAGGTCAACGAAAGCGCCGTGAAGAAATATGCAGTGGAGCACAACCTTCCTGTACTTCAGCCTATCTCCCTCAAGGATCCTGAGTTCCTCGACGCATTGAAAAGCTGGAAGGCAGACCTCTTCGTGGTCGTTGCATTCAGAATGCTTCCTAAGGTAGTCTGGGAGATCCCTAAGCTCGGTACATTCAACCTCCACGCTGCACTTCTCCCTCAGTACCGTGGTGCCGCCCCTATCAACTGGGCTGTGATCAACGGCGAGAAGACGACAGGTGTGACAACGTTTATGATCGACGAGGGTATGGACACCGGCGGAATTATGTACCGCTACGACTGCAAGATCGGACCGGATGAGACCGTTGGAGAGGTTCACGACAAACTGATGGGAATCGGCTCTGAACTGGTAGTGAGCACAGTAGAGGCAATCATCGAGAACAACGTGGAGTTCCGTCCACAGAAGAGCTTCATCCAGGGCTCGGAGATTCTCAAGCCTGCACCTAAGCTCACAAGAGAACTCTGCCACATCGACTGGAGAAGCCACACTAAGGATGTATACAACCTCATCCGCGGCTTGAGCCCATATCCGGCAGCATTCACAGAACTCGTGAAGGATGACAAGAACATCCAGATGAAGATATACAAGACTCTCAAGGTAGAGGGTGAGGAGTATGCAGCTATGCTTGCACAGAACTCAATGGAGTCGGCAGCACCTGGAACCATCCTCTCGGACGGCAAGACCTATCTCGCATTCGCTACTGCAGACGGAGCTATCTCAGTTACAGAGCTCCAGATCTCAGGAAAGAAGAGAATGTCTGTGAAGGACTTCCTCATCGGATTCAGAGAGCCTTGCAGCTATACTACAACAGAGGGTACATCCTCTAACATTACAGGACGATAAGCCTGACACATTTATGGGAAAAGATATCGTGATAATCTGCGACGGCAGCTTCCCCAAGACGGAATACCCGCGCTACCTGATCCGCTCTGCGGACTTCATCGTCTGCTGTGACGGTGCGCTTAAGAAGTTCCTCAGACAGAGCCAGGCCATCTTCGGCGAAGAAAGGCTTCCGGACCTGGTCATCGGCGATATGGACACCCTTTCCCCTTCCCTTCAGAAGAAATATTCCGACATCATAATACGCGAAAGCGAACAGGAGCACAACGACCAGACCAAGGCGGTCAGATGGGTGCTGAACAACATCGAGGACATTGAGGCCATCCACATTCTCGGAGCGACCGGAGGACGTGCCGATCACACTATCGGCAACCTCTCGCTGCTGATGGAGTACACAAGGATGTTCGATCTCGGTGAGACAGTGCTCGAGGCCGTGACTGACGAGGGTACAGTGTTCCCGGTGACAGACACCATCGAGTTCGACTGCGGTGCAGGACGTGAGATATCCATCATCACGCCGGACAGCAGCCTGAGGATACGCTCAGAAGGCCTTCAGTGGAAGACCGACGACGTGGTGTTCGACAACTGGTGGAAGGCGACTCTGAACAAGTCTGTCGACGACAGGGTACGTCTGGAGTTCAGCCACAAGTCAGTCGCACTGATTATGATGAATTAAGAAAGGATTTATTAGGAATTCAGTAATAATAATTATAATTTTGACTCAGAAATCAAATTCTGGTTTTAATCGTTAAGAGATGGACACAACTAAGTACTTTCCGAGCGTAGAGGCCATTGACAAGGCAGCAGAGGTCCTCACGGAGATTCTCGAGCCTACGCCATTTATGAAGAACAACAACCTCTCTGACGTCTACGACGCCAATGTTTTCCTCAAGAGAGAAGATCTTCAGGTTGTAAGATCTTACAAGATCCGAGGCGCATTCAACAAGATAAGAACTCTCGAGCCTGAACTCCTCAGCAAAGGTATCGTATGTGCCAGCGCCGGCAACCACGCCCAGGGCGTTGCATTCTCTTGCAGCAAGCTGCAGATTATGGGTTCCATCTTTATGCCTACAACCACACCTAAGCAGAAGATCGAGCAGGTAAGAATGTTCGGAAGGGAGTTCATCGAGATCGTTCTCACAGGTGATACATTCGACGCAGCGAACTCAGCTGCAATCGCATATGCAGAAGAGACTGGAAAGACATTCATTCCGCCGTTCGACGACCCTAAGGTAATGGAAGGTCAGGGAACAATCGGAAAGGAGATTCTGAGCCAGTCGAAAGTGAAGCTTGACTACATCTTCGTACCTATCGGTGGCGGTGGACTCGCATCAGGACTCGGTGCATATTTCAAGCAGATGCATCCTGAGACCAAGATCATCGGAGTCGAGCCAGGCGGAGCGCCTTGTATGAAGGCAGCGATCGAGGCTGGCGAGACCGTGAGACTCGAGCATATCGACAAGTTCGTGGATGGAGCAGCAGTGCAGAAAGCCGGTTCTCTTACATACGAGGTCTGCAAGGAGGTTCTTGACGACATCATCGTTGTACCTGAAGGTGCAGTCTGCACAACAATCATCCAGATGTACAACAAGAGTGCAATCGTAGTGGAGCCTGCAGGCGCCCTCGCATCTGCCGCACTCCGTTTCTATGCTGACAAGATCAAGGGCAAGAATGTAGCCTGCATCGTCAGCGGCAGCAACAACGACATCACCCGTATGGAGGAAATCCGTGAGAAGTCACTCCTTTATGAAGGCCTCAAGCACTACTTCATCGTGAACTTCCCACAGAAGTCAGGAGAGATCCTCTCATTCATCAGAGACGTGATCGGACCTACTGACGACCTCGTGCACATCCAGTATATCAAGAAGACCAACAAGAACTTCGGTCCGGCTCTCATCGGTATCGAGCTTGCTGCGAAGGAGGACTTCAAGGCACTTACCGACAGAATGGACAAGCACGGAATTTCATACGAGTACATCAACGAGAACAATAAATTATTCGAAATACTAATCTGATAACATTATGGCTAATATTGATTGGAGCAAACTCACATTCTCCTACACAAAAACCAACACTATTCTCAAGACCGAGTTCAAGAACGGCGCGTGGACCCCTATCGCCAGCCTGACTGAGGACTATCTGCACTTCAGCGCATATGCAGGTGCACTCCACTATGCTATCGAGTGCTTCGAGGGTCTCAAGGCTTTCAGAGGCAAGGACGGCAGAATCAGAATGTTCAGACCTGAGGAGAATGCAAAGCGTCTCCAGAGATCTGCAGCATATCTCGGAATCGCAGCTCCTTCAACTGAGCTCTTCATCGAAATGTGCGAGCGTTGCATCAAGGAGAACGAGGAATTCCTCCCACCTTACGAGGCAACCGGAGCATCACTCTACCTCCGTCCTACACTCATCGGTTCAAATCCTCAGCTCGGTGTGCAGTCATCTAAGGAGAGCACATTTATGGTTCTCTGCTCACCAGTAGGTGCATACGTAGGTGGCGCACTTGACGCAGTTGACGTTGTAATCGCACGTAACTACGACAGAGCTGCTCCTAACGGATCAGGTTCATTCAAGGTCGGCGGTAACTACGCTTGCTCACTCTACTCTCTCAACGTAGCTCACGAGCAGGGTTACAAAGCAGTGCTTTACCTCGACCCATCGACAAAGACCAAGATCGACGAGTTCAACTCATCTAACTTCTTCGCAATCAAGGACAACAGATATATCACTCCTAAGTCTGAGTCTATCCTCCCATCTATCACCAACAAGTCTCTCGAGACTGTTGCAGCTCACCTCGGAATGGAGGTTGAAAGACGTGAGGTTCTCGTAGACGAGCTCAGCACATTCGAGGAGGTTGGCGAGTGCGGTACTGCAGTAGTCATCACTCCTGTACACAAGCTCGTTGACAAGCCGTTCCTCGAGTCTGATGAGGAGACTGTTTACACTTACGGAACCGGTCAGTGCGGTCCTAAGTCACTCAGACTCTACAACTTCCTCACTCAGCTTCAGAAGGGTGACATCGAGGATCCGTTCGGATGGATTCACTTTGTGGAGTAATATCATAGAAAAATAAAAGTATGCAGGATTCAATCAACGAGAATCCTGCATACTTAAAGCTGTTCACTGGGAACCTCCACCGGAGGTTCCCTTTATCGTTCACGACCCTCCCTTTTCGGGAGCCA
>JAFYXE010000096.1 GCA_017546275.1 Bacteroidales bacterium
ATGCTGCCCTCAAGGAGGCTGCAATCGAGATCGGAGCGACACTCCGCTACGAGACCACTGTAGGAGCTGCGCTTCCTATCCTCGAGTCGATTTCACGCAGCGTACACAGCGGCGACGAGATCGTGCGCATCGAGGCCGTGCTCAGCGGTACCCTCAACTACATCTTCAGCAACTATGCAGGAGGCGAAGGCGGCACATTCGCAGAAGTGGTGAAGAGAGCGCAGGATGCAGGCTACACCGAGCCGGATCCACGTCTCGACCTCAGCGGACGCGATGTGCTCCGCAAGCTGCTCATCCTTTCACGTGAGGCCGGCGTAGGCATCGACGAGAAGGATGTGGACATTTCCGCACTTCTTCCGGAGGAGTTCTTCGAGGGAGATGTGAACGCGTTCTATGCGAAGCTTGCAGAGAACGAGGAGATGTTTGCGGCAAGATACAACGAGGCGGCATCAAAGGGTCTCAGACAGAGATTCATCGCTTCGCTCGTGAAGGACGCTGATTCACCGTTCGGTTACAAGGCAAAGATCGGACTGGAGTCAATCGACAGCACTCACCCGCTCTACAATCTCTGCGGTACAGACAACGCTGCCCTCATCCAGACCGACTTCTATCCTTCACCGCTCGTCATCCAGGGAGCAGGTGCAGGAGCATACCAGACTGCATCCGGAGTGTTAAACGATATAATTATGTAAGCCCCTCAATGGAGCGCACAACCAGTGGTGGCAGACAAGTCTCTTAAAATCAACGACTTACGTCTTCTTTATTCTCTGATTTCAAGGAACAAAGAACACGCATATAACTGATTGTCAGCAATTTATCTGCCACCAATAAAACACTATGATCAAGAAGAATCGATTATGGAAAAGAAGAATTATAGATTTGAGACTTTGCAGGTAAGGGCGGGACAGGAGATCGATCCTGTTTCAAAGGGTACAGCGGTACCTATCTACCAGAGCACAGCATATACATTCGACAGTATGGAATACGGAGCAGAGCTCTTCGAGCTTAAGCGTCCGGGCAACATATATACACGTATCACAAACACAACCAACGATGTGTTCGAGAAGAGAATGGCAGCACTCGAGGGCGGAGTGGCAGCAGTGTCAACCGCATCGGGCCAGTCTGCTGTATTCCTCTCTATTACCAACATCTGCGGCCCCGGCGACAACATCGTGGCTCAGCCGTTCCTCTACGGAGGTACATTTACAATGTTCGCCATCACTCTCCGTGATATGGGCATCGAGGTGCGCTTCGCAAAGAGCGACAGCGTGGCTGACCTTGAGGCACTCATCGACGACCGCACAAAGGCTATCTTCCTTGAGAACATCGGAAACCCTGCATTCAACATTCCTGACTACGAGCCTATCGTGGAGATGGCACGCCGCAGGGGTGTATGCGTTATGGTGGACAACACCTTCGGTATGGGAGGCTATCTTTTCCGTCCGTTCGAGTGGGGATGCAACGTATCAGTGCACTCTGCAACAAAGTGGATCTGCGGACACGGAACAGCGCTCGGAGGTGTGGTAGTGGACGGTGGAAACTTCGACTGGACACCTGAGAAGTATCCTCTTCTTGCAGCCCCATCAGAGAGCTATCACGGTCTTGTGTACAAGGATGTGTTCGGTCCGGCTGCATTCGCCGGTCGCGTGCGTGTGGACGGTCTCCGCAACATCGGTCCGGCAGCATCACCTTTCAACTCATTCCTTATGCTCCAGGGTCTTGAGACTCTTTCACTCAGAGCGGAGCGCTGCTGCGCGAACACTCTTGCTGTGGCAGAGTTCCTTGAGAAGCATCCTGCAGTGGAGAGCGTGAACTACCCAGGTCTCAAGAGCAACCCTTACCACGAGCTTGCCTGCAAGTATCTGAAGAACGGCTTCGGCGGAGTGCTTACTTTCCGCGTGAAGGGCGGTTTCGAGGCTGCTGCAGCTCTCGTTACACGTCTGGAGCTCATCCTCCACGTGGGCAGCGTGGGAGATGCGAAGTCACTCATCGTGCATCCTGCATCGACTACCCACTCTCAGCTCAGCCCTGAGGAGCAGGTGGCAGCTGGAGTATACCCTAATATGCTCCGCCTCAGCGTCGGCATCGAGAACGTAGATGACCTCATCGCCGATCTTAAAGCTGCGCTTTAAGATCTACGACTTTTTAAATGACAACTAATTAAAAAAAACGAAAACTTGGAGCGAAGCGATAGCAAGTCCTCCTCCCGAGGTCGCGAGCGAAAAGCAAAAGTCCGGTGGACTTTTGCAGCGAGCAGCACGGAGTGACGGTCAAGGATTTAGGAGGTGGGTAACGTAGACATATTTTCATATTTCTGCACGACCTTAGCAAAAGCACCAGGAGAAAACAAGATAAAATAAACGAATTAACATACGAAAATATGAAAGTAGCTGTAGTAGGTGCCACAGGATTGGTTGGCACAAGAATGCTGGAAGTTCTTGCAGAGAGAAACTTCCCTGTAACCGAGCTCATCCCTGTAGCATCGGCAAAGTCCATCGGACGCAAGATCACATTCCAGGGCAAGGAGTGGACTGTTGTAAGCGCAGAAGACGCTATCGCAGCACGTCCTGACCTCGCACTCTTCTCTGCAGGCGGAAGCACATCAGCTGAGCTCGCACCTAAGTTTGCAGAAGTGGGAACACGCGTGGTGGACAACTCATCACAGTGGAGAATGGACACTACCAAGAAACTCGTTGTTCCTGAAGTGAACGGCGACGTTATCGAGGAGTCTGACTATATCATCGCAAACCCTAACTGCTCGACTATCCAGATGCTCCTTCCGCTCTGGCCTCTTCACAAGGCATACACAATCAAGCGCATCGTAGTGTCTACATACCAGTCAGTCACTGGAACAGGCTACAAGGCTATGGACCAGATGACAGCAGAGCGTGATGGCGGAGTATGGGGAGAATACCCTGCAGTATATCCACATCCTATCGACCAGAACATCCTTCCTCACATTGACTCGTTCCTTGAGACAGGCTACACCAAGGAGGAGATGAAGATGGTCAACGAGACTCACAAGATCTTCGCTGACGACACAATAGGAGTATCTCCGACAACAGTCCGCGTTCCTGTACAGGGCGGTCACTCAGAGTCAATCAATCTCGAGTTCGAGAAGGACTTCACCCTCGAGGACGTACGCAAGATGATGGAGGAGATGCCTGGCGTAACTCTCCAGGACGACCCTGCTAACTGCGTATATCCTATGCCGCTCTATGCTTGGGGCAAGAATGACGTGTTCGTAGGACGTTTCCGTCGTGACCCTTCAGTGAAGTACGGTCTCAACTTCTGGTGCGTTGCCGACAATCTCCGCAAGGGTGCTGCGACAAACGCAGTGCAGATCGCAGAGAAGCTCATTGAGAAGGGATTCCTTCCAAAGGCCTAGATTTCTCGACTCGCTACGCTCGCTCGAGATGGCAACGTGAAAAGTCGCTCGAAATGGCAACGTGAAAAGTCGGTCGAAATGACAAAGCACAAAGCAAAAGGGACTAACCGATCGGTTAGTCCCTTTTCTTTTATGCTAAGCTAAGATTACTCTGCAGTTGCTGGAGTAAGGTCAGCGTAAGGCTCAGTAAGCATAAGCTCACGGTAAGCGTCGATATCCGCCTGTGAGATTCCGATGTCGAGGAGATATGTCTCGATACGAACTGAGAATGGAGTATAGTCTGCAGACTCCTTATCATCGTTGAAAGTATAAGTTCCGTTAGGATAC
>JAFYXE010000097.1 GCA_017546275.1 Bacteroidales bacterium
GGCTTGTCTGCCGTATGGGATGACGATGACCAGCTGGCCGTATGGGCGGTCGGTTCAAATGGCGCATATGTGCTCTCCAATCAGATATTCAATACATATGGAACTGATGGACAGCGCGGCTTCTTTACTTCTGTTCTTGGAAGTGATATGCCTCAAGACAATTACACCTATTATTGTTGTTACCCTGTGCCGACAGATGTGAGCGGTACATCTGTCACTTTCAATCTTCCGTCCGTACAGGACGGCAAGGTGACCGGAGGTGCGGATATAATGATTGCCACTCCTATGGTACACGGCCCGTTGGCGTCTGTCGAAGATCCTGATGACCATTCTGTAATGAGAATGGAGATGAACAGGATGATGCATCAGTTCAGATTCTATGTCCCACAGGAGGACGCTCTCCTCGGCGATGAAAAGATCGAGCGTATCCTTATGACTTTCCCTACTGCGATTGCCGGAAATGTCACTCTGGATCTCGCTGATATTCAGGCTCCTGCACAGTTGACTGACGGTCAGACTTATGTCGAAATGAATCTTTCCCAGCCTATCGGAGTGTCGCATAGTCAGGATATGGAATTTGCCTGCCTCGCAATGGCACCTGTACAGTTTGAGCAGGGGCAGTCCCTCCAGATCGTAAAGGCACTCACAGATGACAAGATCGCATTCTTCGATCCGATTGACCTCAAGGGAAAGAAGTGCGAGCCTGGTCACTCGACTCCGGTAATGCTCAAGGTCAGGGAACTGGTTGATTATGCCGGTATCATCTACCTCAATGTAGACACCAACAACCTTGGCGAAAATCCTAGAAAAATCACCTTCACGGCTCCTGCAGGATGCAACTGGGGAGACGGTGGAAGCAATGTCTATGTATACGATCCAGGCCGTGAGATCAAGGTAGGCGAGACAATCGCCATCAAGTTTGAAACAGACGTAGAGGCTTACAAGGCATTCAGCAATCAGGTGATCAATGTGACCTATGATTCGGACAATGCTCTGATGAGCGAGACTCTCACAATGCCGTCGATCGACCGACAGGGCACTACATCATTGTCCCTCACAGTCCCTTATCTCTTGTTCGAAGACTTCTCCTGCATATATGCCGAAGGAGAAAGCTATGGCAACAACAGTTATGCACAGGAAGACAGAGATCAGCCGGGCAACAGCCTTGACGGATGTATGTCGCATACCGGATGGAATGCTTCAAGATATTGGACAACAGGAAACTGTATGCGTATCAATACACGCTATCAGTGTGTGAGCGTCACAATTCCGATTGTAAATATGACATTGACTTTCGCATCCTACCATCACGGAAGATTGGACACTCCTCAGATGAGTGGCCTCAAGGACGGCAGGACAGTCGATCTCAAGCTGGTGTTCGATGCCGGCGGATATCTCCATAAGTCAAGCTCGTCAACAGCTTCGGATATCAAGCTCTGCATTGCAACGCATAACAATGCAGGAGTCCTTGACGGAGTGCCTACAGGTACATCAGGCCTTAATGAGACATATGAATCATCATTGAACGACTTCGGTTCAAGACAGGATTCGCATCCTATGACAAGCGATTTCGGTGAGAGTGATTTCGGTGCCTCATTCCCGACATACGAATCGTACTTGTCAGGAGTGACATCAGCTACAAGAATAGCGTTCTACTCGATATTCACAGGTGAGGAAGCATTCGCTTGCAATGCCGAATTCAATGTCTATATCGACAATATAAAAGTACAGATTGCAAAATAAGATAAGATTCAAAACCAGTACAATGAAACACTTGAAGACAATTCTTGGAATGTTGGTTCTGTTTGCAGCACTTTCGTGCACCAAGAACCAGATGGAAGGCAACGGTCAGGTGTCCTTTGTGTTGAACGGCGACTATGATATCGCCGACTTGACCAAAAGCAATGTGTCACAGTACACGACTTTGCCGTCATCGGAAGATTTCAATCTTTCCATCGCAGATGCATCTTCTGCATCAGTATGGAAAGGAAAACTTTCTGAATGGGATTCTGCCACTCTTCTGAAGGCAGGAAGCTACAAGGTCACCGCTTCTTACGGTGATATGGAGGAAGAAGGCTTCGACAAGCCTTTCTTCACAGGTTCTGCAGATTTCACTGTAGCCGGAGGTCAGACTTCCGAGGTACAGATTTCTGCACGTCTTGGAAATACAGTCATTATGATCGGCTGTACTGAGAATTTCAGAAATTACTACAAGGATTACACATTCTCGCTCAAGAGAAACAACCAGCACATCGTCACTTTCACCAAGGATGAGACCAAGGCTGCATTTGTCGACGGCTACAAGTTCACACTTGAAGGTACACTGACAAGTGAGACAAAGACTCAGACCTTCAGCAAGGAGTATGCTTCTCTGAATGAGGCTACAGCGTATTCCATCGTGTTTGATGCGGCCAATGTAGGCGGCTCAAGCATTACAGTGACATTTAATGACAATGTTGAGACCATCGACCTCGGTGATCTTGAACTCAATGATTAAGGGAGGAAATTATTATGAAGAAGATACTTGTTTTTGCGTCATCGGTTCTCGTTCTTTTGGCTTCTTGCCAGAAATCACCGGTGCATAATGCCAAGGGAGACGGCTTTCTCTCATTCGGAGAGTTCTCGCTTGAGGTTGACGAGGCAGTCGTGACCAAGGCTGATCCTGCGGGAGACAACTATTCAATCAGGATTCTCAACGACGAAGACATTACAGTTATCACAACTACATATGTCCAGGTAAAGGAGAACGGTGACAAGATCACTCTTCCAGCCGGTGTATATACTTTGACTGCAAGTTCATTGGCAGGTGACGTGCCTATGGCTTCTTGGGAGAATCCGATCTACGGAGTGTCAAAGAAGTTCATCATCAAGGCAGGTGAAGTCACTGAAATCGGAAATCTCACCTGTACACTCCTTCAGTGCAAGGTGACAGTGGATTACAGTGATGAGTTCCTTGCAGGTATTACAGGTGCCGGTGAGGCTACTGTTGAAGTGACTGCAGGTCATCCATTGACATATGCTTTGAATGCAGACGGCTCATATGAAAAGAACGCAGGCTATTTCGCTGTAGGCGAGGGCAGTACAATGACTGTCATCTACAAGGGAAGCTTTGGCGGAAAGAGCACAAGAATGCAGAAGACATTCACTGGAATTTCTGCAAAGCAGTGGCGCCAGATCAAGTTCATTCCTAAGAAGAATGAGCAGGGAGATGCGACTTTCGACATCGTAATCAATGACCTTATCTCTGATGAGGTGCTCAACAATACTGTAGATGCCAACGAGGAAGTGATCGGTGAAGATCCTGACGCACCTAAGGGTGACGGCGGCATCACCCTCGAATTCGATTATGAGGCAGGCTGTGATGAGGAACTTACTGATCTTACCAATATGATCATCGTCCCTGCAGATGTAAGGGATATGGCAATCAAGCTTAAGGCTACAGTACCTGGCGGTATCCTCAAGTTCTCAGTTGAGGTGCAGTCTGACAATGCAGCATTCAACAATGCGCTTGATGCTGCCGGCGGAGCAGTGATCGACCTTATCAACCCTTCAGCTGCTAATGAGGTCATCTTCCAGGTTGTTCCGTTCCCTCACGGACAGGAACTCCTCGGACTTACAGAGGTCGCATTTGACTTGAGCGCAGCCCAGGATGCAATCATCAACTATAGAGGTGTCCATACATTCCTTATGACCATCGTTGACAACGCATTCTGTACTAATAAGATACCTGTGACTATGATCGTAGAGTAGGGAGGACTGCAATATGAAGAAGATTTTCTCGATCATAGCATTGGGACTTGCTCTGGGAGCAGTCTCGTGCGTAAAGCAGGATTTCTCGGAGAACAATGGCGAAGGAGTGCTTTGCGTCGATATGACAGTCGATGGAGTAACAAAGGCCATTTCTGAGGATGAACTCTACAATACTGCCAAGGTAAACATCTATAAGGCAGACTTCAGCGGTCTCGTACGCTCTTATACATATTCACAGATACCTTCTCCGCTTTACCTTGCGGCTGACAGATATCGTGTGGATGTCATTGCAGGTGAGGCAGCAGCACAGAAGCCGGCTGTCGCATCGTGGGACAGCAAGAGCTACAAGGGTTCACAGGAATTCGAGATCATTGCCGACCAGGTGACTTCAGTAAAGGTCGTTGCCAATGTGAACAATGCCGTGACCAAGGTTTCCTTCGATTCTACCGTAGCAGAGAACTTCAACTCAGGCTACGCTATGACCCTCGCTCTCAGCGATGAGGCAGGAAGCCGTCTGACATATGGTGCAGACAAGTCAGGAGCAGAAGGATATTATATTGTGGCAGACCTTTTCGAGCCAAGCTTCACCTGGACTTTCACAGGTACGCTTGCAAAAGACGGTTCGACATTCACAAAGACTGGTGTCATCGAAAACGTCCAGCCGGGCAAACTGTACAATATGAACCTTGTATACACAATCAAGGACGGTGACCTCGAGTTCTCGCTCTCAGTCGACCGCACTACTGAAGTTGTGGATGATACAATCATCTTCGAGCCAGTGACAACAGGACTTGCTCCGTCATCGATGTATGAGATCTGGGCAACCCGCGCTACCGTACACGCTGATGTCGACGCTTCAGACAGCGAGGGCAAGACTGTACAGTTCGGCTATTCGTCGAACGGCGGATCTACCTGGACCTATGTAGATGCGCAGCAGGAAGCTGACGGTACCTGGTCAACTCAGCTTACAGGCCTTACACCATCGACAGAGTACACATATGCGCTTGTGATCGACGGTGTTCATAACGGTGACACAATGACCTTCACAACAGAGTCTGCTCCGAACCTTCCAAATGCAAGCTTCGAGTATGTGAGCAAGGTTTCAGGCGAGGACTACTATAAGTTCTACGATCCTGATTGTGGAGTGGCTGATGCTTCATATATGTTCTGGGGCTCAGGTAACGGCGAAGGATCCGAAGGTGTCAAGGGTTCTGCAAGTATGGGTATCGTGATCACCACAGTCGATACTTCCGACAAGGTGGACGGCAACCAGTCAGTAGTGGCTCAGACATCGTCAATGGTCGGAATGCTTGCTGCAGGTAACCTCTTCACTGGTCAGTTTGCAGGCCTCGTAGGTACAAGCGGTGGTATGGTGAACTTCGGCCGTCCGTGGACAAGCCGCCCTTCAGCCCTGAGGATATGGTGCAAGTATTCTACCGGCAAGTTCAACATCGTGAACAACAATAACCTCGGAGTCTCTACAAGCGACTATGACCGTGCACAGATCAAGGTCGCAATCGGAACCTGGGATTACAAGAAGTACGGTGGAACAAAGGACAGCCCTGTTCACGTAAACACTACAGATGAGTCGACATTCGTGGATTTCTACACTGACCGCAGCACAATCGCAAACGGTGATGTTATCATCTACAATGACGGATACTCGATCAATAAGGGAGCAAAGGTTACAGCGACAACAACAGGATGGATCGAATATATCATCCCTCTTGAGTACCGCAATTTCAACGCTTATCCTACCCATATCGTCATATCTTGTGCGGCATCCCAGTTCGGAGACTACTTCACCGGTTACGACAAGACTAAGCTCTGGATCGACGCCGTTGAGCTTATATATGAATAATACAATTTGATGCGAAAGACAATCTTAATATCAATTCTGCTGTTCCTCGGTGCAATGAGCGCCGGGGCTCAGCAGTATGACCGTGGCTATGAGACTGTCCCTTCGTCGCCTTTCATCAAGAAGGGAACGTGGGGAATAGGCGGTACAGCCAGGTATTCACAGCACATCAATGATGCGAACAGCCTTCTGGTGATCAGCAATATCAATTCCACCGGCTACAATGTCTCGGTGAATCCGAAGGTGATGTATGCCATCAAGGACAATATGGCTGTCGGACTGAAGTTCTCTTACGGACGCAATATGTTCGATCTTGCTTCTGCCGACCTCGGCGTAGCAGGAATCGAGATGAATGCGACTGACTGTTATCAGATCCAGCACAAATACAGCGCATTCGGAGTCTTCCGTGCCTTCATTCCGTTCGGTAACTCCAAGAGAGTTGCTATGTTTGCGGATCTTCACCTCGGTGGATCATTCAAGCAGGGCAAAGCCTTCAATGCTGGAGGAGACCAGGTGTTCGGAACTTACAATCAGGCGTATTCGATTCAGCTTGGTGTAGACCCTGGACTCGTTGCCTTCCTAACAGACAGGTTGGCTGTAGAGATGAACATCGGTGTGTTCGGAGTGAATTACCAGTGGGAAAACCAGATCCACAACCAGGTAGAGTACGGCAGCTCTGACTCTGCTTCAGCAGGATTTATGATCAATCTCCTGTCCGTAGGGGTGGGTATATCTTACTATTTTCTATGATGAGGACAATAACAGGAATATTCGTAGCCTTGATTATGGCTATGGCGGCACTTCCTGCCGCAGGACAGGTTGTCCTTGGTTCGGAAATCACACCTAAGGACACGACAAAGCAGAACAGGCTTACCAACCGTCTGATTGCTCCAAAGGGAGGATGGCAGTGCGGCCTTTCTGTGATGTATGCTGACTTCAATAGTGCAAACAGCGACTATATGCTTATGCTTCAGGGCCTTAGCGCAAGAGCTTCAATGCTTAAGCTTGCACCTGAGGCTGCCTATACCTTCAAAGACAATCACGCAGTCGGCGTGAAGTTCAACTACCTCAAGGCTGGCGGAATGGTCGATGCTGCTACTGCAGACCTTCTCGGAAATCTCAGCCTTTCTGTGAGTGATGTAAGCGCTACATCCAACTCTATGGGTGGTGCTGTCTTCCAGAGAACATACATCGGTATAGACAAGCAGGGACGTTTCGGCATATTCTGGGATTATATCCTGGGATACACCAGATCAAAGACACAGTTCGCTGTAGGTGAGGGTGGCTCTTCTTATACTGTCAAGGAGAAGATCAATCTCGCTTTTGCACCGGGAGTCGTATATTTCCCGATGAACAACATATCTGTACAGGCAAACATTTCCATTGCAGATCTCTCATATGCTACAACCACAGCATACGATGCAGAAGGTGTAGCGGGAACTCATAAAGGCTGGAAGGCACAGGCCGGCCTCAATCTGTTGAACCTGAGTTTCGGACTCACTATACATATGTAGTATGAGAAGAGCGATATTATCAATAGTATGTGCAGTCGCATTCCTTACGGGATGTATTCACAATGACCTTCCTTATCCGGTTGTGGTGCCTAACATCACATCTATGAATGTGCAGGATGCAGTGAAGGTAGAGATTGATTATGACTATCAGGTGGTGACAGTATATGTGTCGGAAACTACTGACCTCAGAAAGGTGGTGATACAGTCTGTGGATTTTGACGTTGACTTTACAAAAGCTTCAGTTCAGCTTCTCGGAGTCCACGATCTGACTTCTCCTCTGAAGTTCAATCTTTCCACATATCAGGACTATGAGTGGACCATCAAGGCAGTAAGACCTGTAGAAAGATACTTTACTGTTGCAGGACAGATCGGAAGTGCTGTCATCGACGACTACAACTGCAGGGTTGTCGCAAACGTTTCTGCAGGAACAAACATATCCAACCTTACAGTTACATCCCTCAAACTTGGTCCAAAGGACATCACTACATATTCTCCTGCTCCTGAGCAGATGAAGGATTTTACGATGGGACTCGAGGTTGACGTCACTGCATTCGGCAAGACCGAAACCTGGACCATCTACATTGAGGAGACTGACATCAGCGTCGAGATCGTCAATGTAAACCCTTGGACCTCATCTGCATATGTTACAGCAATGGCTGTGGCAGGAAAGGAGACCGTATTCCACTACAGACAGAAAGGAACAGAGGAGTGGATGGCTGTAGACGCAGCAGACGTGACTTCGGATGGTGGTACTTTCACAGCCGACATCAAAGGACTCCAGCCTTCTACAGAATATGAGGTGTATGTGTCAAGCGGTGACGACAAGACTCCTTCAATGGAGTTCCAGACAGCTCCTGATACAAGAATCCCTAACGGAAGCTTCGAGTATGCAAGCCTTGTAAGCGGTTCAAACTATTACAAGTTCTACGATCCGTTCTGCGGGGTCGAGGAAGGTGAGACAATGTTCTGGGGATCCGGCAACGGAGAAGGCTCAGAAGGTGTCAACGGTTCTGCGAATATGGGTATCATCATCACTACCGTCGACAAGCAGAACAAGGTAGACGGAAAGCAGTCGGTATGCGCCCAGACAAGCCAGATGGCGGGTATTCTTGCTGCAGGTAACCTCTTCACCGGTCAGTTTGCAGGCCTTGTGGGAACCGAGGGCGGTATGGTGAACTTCGGACGTCCTTGGACTACCAGACCTCTTGCAGTCAAGCTTTATTGCCGCTATACCACATCCAATGTGGACATTATCGGCAAGAAGATGCCTCCGGGAGTTACACTTACAAAGAATGATTACGACAGAGCGCAGATCAAGGTGGCTCTCGGTACCTGGGACTACAGGACATACGGTGGTACAAAGGATTCTCCAGTCCACGTGAACACCACAGATGCAAGTACCTTTGTCGACTTCAACAACGATCAGAGCACAATCGCCAACGGTGAACTCATCATTCACAAGGAAGGATATATGCTCAACGGTTCGTCAATGGTCGACGCAGAGACCTGGGAGTGGGCTCAGTATACTATTCCTTTGAATTACCACACGATCGATACGCTTCCGACGCACATCATCATCTCCTGCGCAGCGTCACAGTATGGTGACTACTTCACAGGATGCAGCTCATCGAAGCTGTGGATCGATAAGGTGGAACTTGTCTACTAAGATTACATAAAAAGCATTGCAGCATAACCGGCTGCCAATGCGACAAGCAGATTGAGGAGCTTCGCATATGCGAAGCTCTTCTTGCTTTCTGCAAGGAGAGGAATGGAAGCGTGTCCGTCCTGTGAGATGCTGCTGGCAAGAAGTACAGGGAAAGGAACTACGCCGGCCGCAAAAAGAGTCACAAAAATAAGATGCGGACCTGACTCAGGGATAATGCCGACAAGGGCTGCGATAAGGATCATAAGTGCCGTATTGCCGCTGATCCAATTGTTGATGTCGATATACTGCAGACCGATGCCGATAACCAGCAGAACACCGAAAGTCCAGGCAAAGATAGTCGGAAGATGCTTCTTCACGATGTGATTCCACATATGGTCTTCCACGAAATGGTCTGATGCGAATACAAGTACTACAAGCACGATTACGCTCAGTGCTGCGAATACTACATTCATCCAATCTTCACTGAGAAGATCAATGTGGAGCGACGGCTCGAGATGCTCTGCGTGTGCTTCGTGTTCTGCGTGTACGCCGTGCTCGCAATGGCAATGCTCGCACTCGCCGCTGTGCGCAGAATGGTCGTGTCCGAGCTGGCCTGTAGCCAATGCAGTGATGAAGACTGCAAGACCTGCCAGAAGCACGATACGCTTCCATCCGAAATGTCTTGCCGGTTTTCCTTCTGCTTTGTGAGTCTCTTCTTCGTGGATCTCATAGCCGTCCTGACATTCTGTGACAACTCCGCAGTCCTCGTGGCTGTGTTTATGGCAATGCCTGTTGTGGATTCTGTCCTTGACGAAGTCTGTAACGATTCCGACAACGACAGCTATGACGAAAAGGATTGCAAATAGGATGAGTGCCTGATCGGGAATCATCGCCAGCATCACAAACGCTTCATCGCCTGATGATGCGATCATCATCGCCACCAGCGCTCCGAAACTGAACATTCTATGTGTATACAAGGAAACTGTCGCGAATCCTCCCATACATCCCGGAATGGATCCGAGGACGGCACCGAAGATCACCTGTCCGACCTTGGTCTTTCTGAGTCTATGGAACAGTTTTCCCTTGGATTCGATATTCAGGGATTCGATCATCATCATCATCACGATCACAAGACCGGTGATGAGCACAGCATTCCTTAATATATCTATGAGAAGATGAAGCATAGGAGTCGTTTTATATGACTATTCGATCCAGCCGGCAACGAAGAGGTTGATTACCGGACGGAGAGGGGAGTTTGTAGTAAGGTTGATGATTGTAAGCATCTCACCCTTAGGCATATCCTTGGTATTGATGTGAACTCTGAAAGTAACCTTCTCGCCAGGATCCGCTCCAGGAATGCTGCTGTGTGACCAGCACTTTGCGTCAGCATCGACCTTGTATACTGTGAAAGGCTTCTTTCCTTCGTTGGTGAATGTGAACTCCGCGTGGATCACATCGCCCTGCTTCACCATACCTGCGTTGAATGTGCTCTCCTTGAACATAGGTCTGGCGCCGGCCATCTTCTCCTTGTCGCTGACGTGGCTGAAGTTTTCCTTGGTAAACGCCCAGAAACATAATCTGCTGTCTCCTTCAGTGTTCTTGTAGGCCTTGCCGTTCATCTGTGGAGTCGCCCAGTAGCGGTTCTTTCCCCAGAGATCGCGCGAAGCATCCACTGTGAATGTCATTTCTGCTGTACTTCTTGCAGGAATTGGGTTAGGGGATACCGACACCTTGAGGTTCTCGGATACATCTCCGAAAGTGACTGTAAGCGGCTTGTCCGAAAGGTTTGCCACCATCACAGCATCGCTCTTCTGTCTGTCCTGCTCGAGGTTTCCGCATTTGATCATAGACTCGCGCACACCAAGCGGACCGTATGCTATGGGATACAGTTCCTCAAGCGGCTTCTGCTCCTGCATAGACCTTCCTCTTACCTTCAGGAGTACAGGCTTCTTTGCATCAGACACATAAACAGTAAGGGTCTTGTCAAAAGGATATGGGCCCTCGTCATTTGAATATGTAACGGAAACCTTGCCTGTCTTGCCAGGTCTGATAGGCTCCTTTGTCCACTCTACATTGGTGCAGCCGCAGGTAGATACCACATTATAAATGACTGCAGGAGTCTGTGACTCGTTGGTCAAGGTGAAGGTGCACGAAACCGGACCGCTGTTCAGCATTATGTCACCGAAATTGTGGACGGTCTTGTCCACGACCAGGCCGTCTGATATCTTTTCCTGGGCAAAAGCCGACAGAGATGCTGTCAGAAGTATGCCTATGGTCAGTATGCAATATTTGAGAGACTTCATATTTCGAGTAAATTATCAAGACAAAGATAACACAAAACGCTCTTTGAATATCAAAATTAATGACTAAATTTGCAGAACTGATGTCTCTGCACATCTATTGCAAAGACTATACTAACAATTTAAATAATTAAGAAATGGCTTACAGAATTACAGAAGACTGCGCAGCTTGTGGATCTTGCTTGCCAGAGTGCCCAGTAGGCGCTATCTCAGAGGGTGACATCTATAAGATCGATCCTAACGTTTGCATTGACTGCGGTACTTGCGCTGATGCTTGCCCAATGGGTGCAATCGTAGCTGGTGAGTAATCACTGCTTACAAATAAAAAACGCTGTCCAGTTTCTGGGCAGCGTTTTTTGTATTTATGCACAGATGTGCTTACTCCTGAGGAGCAAGCACGATCTGAGTGAAGTTGTTCTGAGCGAGAACTGCCTGGAGGAGAGCCTTCACATCCTCGGCTGTAACGCCGTTGAGTGCTGTCTCGTACTCCTGGTCGTAGTCGATCTTGAAGTCACGGTTGAGGTCAAGAGCACTGCTCCAGTAAGAGTTGTTGATTCTTGACTCAGGAACGTTCTTCTTGAGGTTCTCGAGAGCCATTGCGAGCTGCTCTGCTGTAGGGCCGTTCTCTGCGAACTCCTTGAGGTACTTCGCAGTGAGGCCGCTGAGCTTCTCAGCCTGCTCTGGGTTAGTGTCGAACTGAACCATAAGTGTAACTCTTGAATAAGGCTCTCTTGATGCGCTGAGGCTTGTGCCTACTCCGTATGTACCGCCTTCCTTCTCACGGATGGTCTCTGTGTAGATCATATCGAGTACATAGTTTGCAACCTTGAGGGTAACCATATCCTTTGTAGATACAGGCATATAACCGCTCCATACCTGGAATACTGTCTTCTTAGGAGTCTGCATCTCCACGTTGAGAACGTTTTCAGAAACACCCTTTGCCATCTGGATGAGGTTCTCCTTATTCACCTCAGTAGGCTTCTTGCCCTTAGGGAGTGAACCGAAGTACTTCTCCACAAGCGGCTTGAGAGTCTCGAGGTCAACGTTACCTACGATAGTGAGGGTAGCGCCGTTTGCACCCTTGAAGAGCTCACGGTATACCTTCTCGATTGTAGCGAGGCTTGCAGCTTCGAGAACCTCGTCGCTGATAGTCACAACTCTCTCATTGCCACCGTAAAGCTTGTCGTTGAGGAAGTGCTGGAACTTGAAGTCTGGTGTGTTTACGAGGTTAGGGAGGACAGCCTTGATCTGCTCGATGCCTGTCTCGAACTCCTCTGCGTCGAAACGTGGGTCTGCGACGTTGAGGTATGCTAGCTGGAATGCAGTCTCGAGATCCTTAGGCGAGCTGTTTCCGCTTACTCCGTGTGAAGTACCGCCGATGTATGGAGAAACTCCTACCTGCTTACCTGCGAGAAGCTTTGAAAGGGTAGTCTTAGGGAACTTTGAAAGACCTGAGTTCTGACGGTATACTGCCCAGATGTTATCCTCGAAAGAAGTCATATCCTCAGTAGCGATGAGGGTCTTTCCACCCTTCCACTCGAGGTCGAAGATAATCTGATCCTTCTTGTACTGTGTAGGGAGAACAATTACTTTTACACCGTTCTTGAGAGTCCATACAGTAGAACCATAGATGCCCTCTGCAGTCTTCTTTACTTTTGAACCCTTGAGGTTTGCGCTGATGAGAGGCTCGTTTACAGTCTCTTCTACGTTAGCCTCGATCTCGAGTTCCTTTACAGCAGCGATGATAGAAAGGAACATCTCCTCTGTAGGATTTGCAAGACCTTCCTTCTCAGGACCGTTGTAGAGAACGAGCATATTCTCGTCAGTGATGAGAGAAGCAGCGAGCTGGCTGAGGATAGCTGCGTTCAGCTGATCGCAGATCATCTGAGCAACCTGAAGCTCAGTCTCTGGCTCCATATATGCCTCGTTGTGATAGAAAGCGTTGAGGAGAGGTCTTACGAAGTCTGCGTTCTTACGAGAAGAAGCAGCCTCTACAGCCTTCTCATAGTGGCTGAGGATCTTAGCCTTTGCACGCTCGACCTCACCCTCGGTGAAGCCGAATCTCTTCATCTTCTCGATCTCGTACATATATGCTGCAAATGCATTGGCTGCATCACCCTCCTTGAACTCTACGCTACCGAAAGCTGCCTCGCAAGTAGTACAGAGGCTTCCGATACCGAGGCTTGCTCCGAGGTAAGGTGCGCCTGGCTTTGCAGTGATGTCGTTGAATCTCTCAGACATAATGTAGCGTACATAAACCTTTGCAAGGTCCATCATATACGCCTCGATAGTGTTGCAGAACTCCTTAGGGATAGGCTGGTTCTTCCAAAGTACCTCTACGCTTGAAGAAGTAGCCTCAGGGTCAGTGATGATACCTACCATAGGCTCCACGTTCTGTGGAAGCTGATAGTATACCTTCTCCTTTGGATTTACAGCTGCAGGGATGTCTGCATAGATAGACTTGATCTTAGCCTCGATCTGGTCCACGTCAACGTCACCTACGACGATGATGGCCTGAAGGTCAGGTCTGCACCAGGTCTCATAGAAGTTTGTGAGGCTCTCGTATGCGAAAGTCTTGAGCTGCTCCTCGCCACCGATGAGTGTTCTCTTTGCATAAGGAGTGTCGCCGTAGTAGTAAGGGAGGCTCTTCTCGAACATTCTCCAGCTGGCATCTCTTCTTGTTCTTCTCTCCTCGAGGATGACAGCTCTTTCAGCGTCGATCTCCTCAGGATCGCAAGTCACGAAATGAGCATAGTCGTGAAGAACGAGGAGGCAAGAGTCGATGATTGTCTCGCGTACGATAGGAATGTTGTTGAGCATATACTGTGTCTGCTCGAATCCTGTAGAAGCGTTGATGTTTCTGCCGAACTCTGCTCCGATGCTCTGAAGCCAGTTGAGAAGCGACTTGCCAGGGAAATTCTTTGTACCGTTGAAGCACATATGCTCAAGGAAGTGAGCAAGACCGTCCTGGTCGTCTGACTCCTGGTATGCTCCTACGTCAGTAGCGAGATAGAACTCGGCTCTCTGAGCAGGCTGGTCATTGTGGCGGATGTAATAGGTCATACCGTTCTCCAGCTTGCCGACCTTTACAGCAGGGTCGTTAGGAAGCGGAGTCTGACCGAAGGCAACCGCAGCGGCGAAGATCGCCGCGATGAAAATAAATAAACGTTTCATAGTATGTAATTGGTTTTGTTGATCTTAGGTCCAAATTAGACACAGATGTCCAATCTAGTCTACAAATGTAATGAAAATATCTCTATATTTGCATAAATACATCGTTTATATGCTCGAAGATTTCAGACTTGAAGTGTTTATCGCTGTGGTGAATGAGCGCAGTTTTACAAAGGCTGCAGCTACCCTCGGCATATCTCAGCCGGCGGTCAGCCAGAACATCGCGGAACTGGAGAAGACCGTAGGCAGAAAACTCTTCGAGCGCCTCAGAGGAGAGGTAGTTCCGACAGCTGATGCGGAAGTGCTTATGATCTATGTCAGAAAGCTTATGTCTACCTGTGAGACAGCAGGACATATGTTCTCTAAACTCAGCACTGCAAAAGTAAGGATAGCCGCATCCGAGGAGGTGTACAATTTCCTTGTGGCCCCGTCTCTGGAGGCCTTTGCAAAGATCCATCCTGAGGTCACCTTCGAGAGATGTCTCTTTGAGGATGCTGACCTCGTCATCAAGCTGAAGCCTTCCGGCGATTCTGCTTTCGATATTCCGGCCGATTCCATCGCAAGAATAAGAATGTCCCTTTTTCCGACACCAAAAATGGGTGACCATTCGGCCACCCACGAAAAGACATCTTATTTCGATGTTCTGTATCTGCCTTCTCAGGCATTTGCCTGCACTAAATTGTGCAGGCTTTTAAAGGAATTTCTTGTTGCTTAGTTATTTCGCAAGTCTCTTGTAAGTCTCGAGACGTACCTTTGCGAACTCTTCTGTCTTCTGGAGGAGTTCCTCTGCGCAGTCTGGATACATCTTGTAGAGGGATGCGAAACGAACCTCACCCTTAAGGAAGTCCTGGAACTTGCTCCAGTCTGGCTCCTTGCTGTCGAGAGTGAACGGATTCTTGTCAGTTCCCTCGAGAGCCGGGTTGTATCTGTAGAGGTGCCAGTAACCGCACTCGACAGCGAGCTTCTCCTCCTTCTGGCTAAGACCCATACCGGCCTTGAGACCGTGGTTGATACAAGGAGCGTAAGCGATGATGAGTGATGGTCCGTCGTAAGCCTCAGCCTCCTTGATAGCGTTGAAGTACTGTGCTGGAGATGCGCCCATAGCAACCTGTGCTACATATACATATCCGTAGCTCATAGCCATCATACCGAGGTCCTTCTTGCGTACGCGCTTACCTGAAGCGGCGAACTTGGCGATAGCACCTGCTGGAGTAGCCTTTGATGACTGTCCACCTGTGTTAGAGTAAACCTCTGTATCGAGAACGAGGATGTTCACATTCTCACCTGAAGCGAGTACGTGGTCGAGTCCGCCGTATCCGATGTCATAAGATGCACCGTCGCCGCCGATGATCCACTGGCTACGTGCAGGGATGAATGTCTTGTACTCTACGAGACCCTTGCATACGTCGCACTGGCAGTTCTCGCAAAGAGGAATGAGCTTGTCGGCAACCTCGCGTGTAACCTTAGCGTCGTTCTTGTTCTCAAGCCACTGAGTGAAGAGGCCCTTCATCTCGTCTGTGCAGCAGCTGCATCCGAGACCCTGCTCCATAAGTTTTGCAACAGTCATACGTGCTCTGTCTGAACCGAGCTTCATACCGAGACCGAACTCGCAGAAGTCCTCGAAGAGTGAGTTTGCCCAAGCCGGACCGTGACCCTCTGAGTTCTTGCAGTAAGGAGCAGCAGGGAATGACGCACCGTAGATTGAAGAACATCCTGTAGCGTTCGCAACCATCATATGGTCACCGAAGAGCTGAGTGATTGTCTTGATATATGGCGTCTCACCGCAGCCTGCGCAAGCTCCCGAGTACTCGAAGAGCGGCTGTGCGAACTGAGCGTTCTTGATGTTTGCAGTCTTAGGCTGAACGTTGTCCTTGTAGCCTACGTGAGCGTTGAGGTAATCGAAGTTTGCCTGCTCTGCCTCCTGAGTACCGAGCGGCTTCATAACGAGAGCCTTCTCCTTTGAAGGGCAGACGTCAGCACAGTTGCCGCAACCTGTACAGTCGAGGACTGATACGCTGAGGCCGTACTTGTACTCCTTGAACACTGCCTTGCCCTGAGTGAGCTTCACGCCCTCTGGAGCGTTTGCAGCCTCTTCGTCTGTGAGGAGGAACGGACGGATTGCAGCGTGAGGACAAACGAATGCACAAGTGTTGCACTGGATACACTTGTCGGCCTGCCACTCCGGAACGTTGACAGCGATACCGCGCTTCTCGTATGCAGTTGTACCTGCAGGGATAGTACCGTCAACCCACTCGTTGAATACGCTTACAGGGAGAGTGTCACCTGCCTGAGCGTTCACTACGTCAGCGATGTGCTTGACGAAGTCTGGAGCGAGGCGTGCTGTGTTAGGATTCTCGAACTTTGCGGTGATGTCCTTCCAGTCAGCAGGAATCTCAACCTTTGTATACTCTCCGCCGCGGTCAACAGCTGCGTAGTTCATATTCACGATGTGCTCACCCTTCTTTCCATAGCTCTTCACGATAGCCTTCTTCATATACTCTACCGCCTGCTCGTAAGGGATGATGCCTGTGATCTTGAAGAATGCAGACTGGAGGATTGTGTTTGTACGTCCGCCGAGTCCGATTTCTGCAGCGATCTTGGTCGCGTTGATGATATAGAGAGTGATGTTCTTCTTTCCGATGATAGCCTTTACGTGGTCAGGAATTCTCTTGAGAGTCTCTTCCTCGTCCCAGAGGCTGTTGAGAAGGAATGTACCGTTCTCCTTGATGCCCTTGAGCACGTCATACTTCGAGAGGTATGAAGGAACGTGGCAGGCAACGAAGTCCGGAGTACCTACAAGGTAAGGAGCCTTGATAGGAGAGTCACCGAAACGGTGGTGTGAGCAGGTGTATCCGCCTGACTTCTTTGAGTCATA
>JAFYXE010000098.1 GCA_017546275.1 Bacteroidales bacterium
AAAACCCTATCGTCTCCACCTTTAATTCCGACAATTCAATAGACTGATAGGGCGATAGGTGGTCTTGCGTCTTCGGCGCAGGGCTGCCTGTCTATCAGTAGGCCGTCGGAAGCCTTAGGTGGAGCGGGAAGTCCTGCGCCATTTTTTTGCAGCATCCCGGAAGACATATCGGGAAAGCTGCACCTCACACAAAGTTTTAAGATTCACCGTGTCTCCGGACACACCCGCAGCTTTCCTTTTTCCTTTCAACTTACCATCTTCTGGATAAAAGAAGGTTGCTGACAAGGCAAGCACACACGTATGACCATCTTTTGGATAAAAGAAGGTTGCTGACGAGGCAAGCACACACGTCTGACCATCTTTTGGATCTTGGTCAGACGCGCACAAAAACGCCTGTTTTGTGCTTGAAACTGGGTTGAAAATGAAAAACGCGCACAAAAACGTAAAATTTGTGCGCGTTTTTATGTATTTGATGCCTGATTATGCAAGCCTGCGGGCACCATCGCTGATTACTACCGGGATAACAACTGGTTCGTGTCCGTACTTCTCTGCGAATGAAGCCTTTGCCTTCTCGATGAATGCGTCGTAGAGCTCAGCCTTGACGAGGTTTATTGTGCAGCCTCCGAAGCCGCCACCCATAATGCGCGAACCTGTAACGCCGCACTCCTGTGCTACCGTAGCAAGGAAATCGAGTTCTTCGCAAGATACCTCATAGTCCTTTGACATTCCCCAGTGAGTCTCGTACATACGTGCTCCTACTGTCTCATAGTCGCCCTTTCCGAGTGCCTCACATACGTCGAGGACTCTCTTCTCCTCACCGATCACATAACGTGCACGGAGGTAATCCTCCTCAGAAATCTGATCCTTGATTGCCTCGAGCTGATCCATAGTGGCACCACGGAGGAAATCCTGGCCAAGCACCTTTGCAACGCGCTCGCAAGAAGCACGACGGTCATTATATGGAGAACCTACGAGTTCGTGTTTTACGCAAGAGTTGAGAAGCACCAGCTTGTATCCGTACTGCTCAGGGTCGAACGGGAAGTATTCGAACTCCATCGAACGGCAGTCAAGGCGCATAAGGTGACCGGCCTTGCCGAAGATAGAAGCAAACTGGTCCATAATTCCGCACTTCACGCCGCAGTAGTTGTGCTCTGTGCTCTGACCGATGCGAGCGAGTTCAAACTTGTCGATACCAAGATTGAAGAGTTCGTTGAGTGCATTTGCGAATGTGCTTTCAAGAGCGGCAGAAGATGACATTCCGGCTCCGAGAGGAACGTCTCCGGCAAATACTGTATCGAATCCTCCTACAACTCCACCTCTCTTCTGAATCTCACGGCATACACCGAAGATATAGCGTGCCCAAGCCTGTGCAGGAGCATCTTCTTCATTGAGGCCGAACTCGCAGTACTCGTCAAGGTCAAGTGCGAATGCACGTACCTTTGCAGTACCGTTGAGCTTGATTTCAGCAAGCATAATCTTGTCGATTGCACCTGGGAAAACGAAACCGCCATTGTAGTCGGTGTGCTCTCCGATAAGGTTGATACGGCCTGCAGATGCGTAGAAGTCACCTTCAGTATGGAAAAGTGTCTGGAATTTTTCCGCAATTCTCTGTTTCATTGTTATGTGTTTTTAGTGTTATCAGTAAAATCCTTCAAATATAACAATTGTCCCCGAAAGGACAAAGGGTAGATTTTCCGTTCTTTCAATACACTGTCAATACAATAGGACAATGGTCGCTGACTCCTCCTATGTAACGAGGTCCCGAATACGTCCTGAGCGGCTTCAAACCAGGATATTTCTTTTCATATGTCATTAGAAAAGGCACCTGAAGTATTTCCATAGCAGATTTTTCAGATATGGATCCAGACACCATAAACATATCGATCAGATTCCATTTACCTTCGAATCTTATGGTTCCCTGACCAGCCCGGAAGAGACTGTCAGCCTTGTTTACAAGCACTCCGTCCAGCATTCTGAACTGCTCCCCGTCAGGAGTATCATTGAAGTCACCCATCGCAATGACGGGGATCCCGGAATCCGCGACCGCAAGCGAGTCGCACAGATTCCTCATCGCCGTCATTGCGGCATCGCGACGCGATTCCGAAGCCTGGGAACCGCCATATTTCGACGGATGGTGATTTACCAACACATTTATCCTCTCACCGTCAACGGACTCCAGACAGACCTGCAGGATGTCTCTCGTAGACAATTTCTGAGCATCATATTCAGGAACCGTAACAGATGATGATACCTTTCTGTACACTGAACTGCGATAAAGCAGCGCCACATCGATTCCACGCCTGTCGTGCGAATCGTAATGCACCACCTTGTAGTCATATTTACGCAGCAGAGACGAACTCAACAGCTTATAAAGCACACCTGAATTCTCCACCTCGGCAACACCTATGACATCCGGCATCCTGCCGTACTTCTCCCCTATCCAGAACATAGTCTTTGCAATCGCGTCACACTTGGTATAGAACCTTGTCTTTGTCCATCTTCTGCTTCCTGTAGAAGACCATTCCCTGTCCGACTCCCCTTCTCCTCCATCCACATAGTCAAAGAAGTTCTCCAGATTCCAGAACACCGCTAATTTCTCATCCTGTGCAGCGCAAAGAAATCCTGAACATATTAAAATCAATATCATCCACACCCGTTTCATCATCCCCTCATTATTTATCAGTTATAAACCGGGCAGACTGATTGATGGAATCGGCATTTTGCCACCCCCGGCCAGGGGGAGGGACCCACAAAGTGGGAGGGGCCGATTGAATAGACAGTCTGTCCGATTTTCCTGACTGCAAAAGTGTAGGGAAAAAATCGGAAAGTGTTTAAGAAAGAGAAAAAGTTCGTTTAAAAAAGAGAAATAAATTAAAGAAAAAGAAAAAGTTAGCGTAAATTTGCGCCTCGATTATAAACAAGAAGAAAAAAGAAGAAAGAATGGCACTTAAATGCGGTATAGTAGGACTTCCTAACGTAGGAAAATCAACATTGTTCAACTGTGTAAGTTCAGGTAAGGCACAGAGCGCAAACTTCCCTTTCTGTACAATCGATCCTAACATCGGTTCGACAAACGTTCCAGACAAGAGACTTGAGGTGCTCGAGAGCCTCTGCAACCCTAAGAGAGTTCAGCCTGCAACTGTAGAAATTGTGGATATTGCAGGTCTCGTGAAGGGAGCCAGCAAGGGTGAAGGACTTGGAAACCAGTTCCTCGCAAACATCAGAGAGACTGACGCCATCCTCCACGTACTCCGTTGCTTCGATGACCCTAACATCATACACGTTGACGGAAGCGTAGATCCTGTCCGTGACAAGGAAATCATCGACTGCGAGCTTCAGCTCAAGGACCTTGAGACAGTGGAAAACCGCATTGCAAAGGTACAGAAGCAGGCTACTACAGGAGGTGACAAGAATGCAAAGAAACTCTACGACCTCCTCTGCAAATATCGTGACGCCCTCCAGCAGGGTAAATCTTGCCGTACTGTAAAGCCTGAGAATGCTGAAGAGGCACAGATGGCAAAGGAACTTTATCTCCTTACAAACAAGCCTGTGATGTATGTCTGCAACGTAGACGAGGCATCAGCAAAGGACGGAAACCAGTACGTAGAGCAGGTTCGTGAGGCAGTTAAGGACGAAGAGGCAGACATTCTTGTGATCGCTGCCAAGATCGAATCAGACATCTCTGAGCTCGAGAGCTACGAGGAGCGTCAGATGTTCCTTGAGGAGATGGGACTTGAAGAGTCAGGAGTAGTAAGACTTATCCAGCACGCTTATGCTCTCCTTAACCTCCGTACATACTTTACAGTAGGAGTTGAAGAGTGCCGCGCCTGGACTATCAACGTAGGTGACAAGGCTCCTCAGGCAGCAGGTGTCATCCACTCTGACTTCGAAAGAGGATTCATCCGCGCAGAGGTGATCAGATACGACGACTTCATCCAGCTCAAGTCAGAGGCAGCGTGCCGCGCAGCAGGCAAGCTCGGAATCGAAGGAAAGGAATACGTCGTTCAGGACGGTGACATTATGCACTTCCTCTTTAACGTATAAGCGAATCGATAGAATTTTTGAGATCATCATAAGACGGGACGGGATCATCGGTATACATATACCTTATGATTCCGTCCTTGTCGCATATAAATACACGCGGAATCCTTGTTGCGGCAAAGAGATTATATACATCCCTGGTCTCTTGAGGCGAATAAGGCATATTATAGCCCGCTTCATTCCAATAAGCCTCTATCTCATCTTTTCCTTCCTCGCGGCTTACAAGGGCAAATCTGACCGAATTCGAGGCATATTCATCATACACTCTCTGTACGCCAGGCAAAGTCTGCTGGCAATCAGGGCAGGATGTATGGAAAAACATCACAAATGATACGCTTCCCTTAAGATCTTCGTCGCTCACCACCGTTCCGTCAGCCATCTGCACAGTGAAATCCGGAAGCGAATCCCCTACCTTGAGATCCGCTCCTGTCGGAGCTTCCTTGATGCATCCGGAAAGAACAGCCAGAGCGGCAGCACATATCATTGTCCTGAAAATTCCCATAATCTCAATCCATTTCCACAAATATAAAAGAAACCGTTTGATTTTTGATGATAAAAACCAAACAGTTCCAAAATAAAAGAGACCGACCATAAGGCCAGTCTCTTTACTATATTCAGTTGTACTGTTATCTATTAATAGAAACGTGCAGTGTTGTCCTTTACATCAGCAGCCTCCATCATAACTGGGAGAAGCATTCTGAGTGCAGAGTAGTTCATCTGAAGGTCACGTGTCTTAGCGTCAGCCTCAGTGAAGAATGCACCCTCTGAGCGGCCTGTAACCTTGTAGACATATACACCGTTGTTACCCTTTACAGGACCGTTTACAACACCCTCCTCAGCTACTGAAGCAGCACCGATGAACTTGTTGTCAAGACCTGTAGAAGTGAATGAAGCGAAAGTCACACCCTCCTTAGAGCTTACTGTAGTACCGAGTGCCTCAGCAACAGCCTCGAGCTCAGTCATACCAGCGATCTTCTCAGCAACCTCAGCTGTCTTCTTCTCAGCGAGCTTCTCCTGGTAGAGGATAGGCTGGATTCTTGAAGAAACCTCAGCTACTGGAGTGTAACCCTCCTTATGAACACCCTTGAGAGCTGCAACAACATAATACTTGTTGTCGATTGAGATGATGTTTGAAACCTCACCTGCCTTAGCCTCGAAAGCCCATCTTGTAACCTCCTTAGTGTGCTCTACAGAACCGAGTCTGCTAGCGCTCTCAGGCATCTTGTTGAATGGATGAGCGTAGAGACCATCCTCCTCAACCGCTGCCTTGAAGCCCTCATACTTGCCTGCTGCCTTTGTAGCAAGAGTATTAGCCTGAGCGTAGAACTTGCTTCTTGTTGCGTCGCTAGGAACAGCTGTCTTCTCGAGGATAGCGATTCTCTTCTTAGCAACTGGGTTCTTTGAATCGAGAACCTGGAAAGTCATACCGTTGATATTCATCTTGGTACCCTTTGCTGCAGTCATAAGAGCCTCGAAACCTGGAATCTGCGGAACCCACTCTGCTGTAGCCTCTGCAAGAGCAGCGTCTACATCCTCAACTGATGAAGCGACATACTTCACGTAAACTGAATCAGGAACCATTGCTGACTCAAGAACTCTTACCACCTGGAATGTGTTACCGTTCTCGATTACGCCAGAAACCTTAGCGTCCTTGCTGAATACGAAGTCGTTGATTTCCTTTGATACAGAAGTAAGCTCACCTTCCTTGTACCAGTGTGCGTCATATGTTCTGTCTGAATTTGAAAGGAGGTAACCCTTCATATTATCAGTAGTAGCGAATGCATCGTAAGCGTTTACAACAGCGTTGTTTGCAGCAGCGATGTCATCAGCTGAAGGAACGATCTCGAACACTACGTACTCGATGTCTCTGCTTGCGTTCTGCTTGAAGTTCTCCTTGTTAGCCTCGTAATAAGCCTTGATCTCCTTGTCAGAAACAACGATTGTCGTATCCTTTGCAAAGCCGTAAGGAACCATAACGAACTCCACATCGAATGTGTTGTTGTTGTCCTTGATCTGCTCAGCAAGCATAAGATCGTTAGTGAGTGAACTCATTGCGAAGAGTGACTGATACTTTGTGTAGAACTGATCCTTGTTGACAGCGTCAATGAGGTTGTCCCAGAAAAGTCTCATACGGCCAGTCTCATCTGCAGCAACCTCGCTCTCAAGCTGAACGAGAAGCTCAGGAGTAAGATTACCCTGGAAAACCTGCATAAGAACATTTGACATCATTGAACCAGACATAAGCTGGAACATCTCCTCCTCACCTACGTTGAGACCTGCAGCCTTAGCTGTAGGAACGAAGAGATAGTTGTCAACGAACTGCTTCCAAGCCTGCTGACGTACCATTGCAAGCGCCTCCTCACCCTGAACCGGGCTACCGTTCATCTCGCTGATGGTAGTAAGCTTCTCTACCTCTGCCTGGAAATCCTGATAAGAAATTGATTTTCCGTCTATCTTACCTACGTTATACTTTGATGACATAGAGTTTGAGACAGACTGAAGAGTAGCCGGATCGATGATAAACGACAACAGTGCTACTGCGATGAGCACTGAAATCACGATTCCGAACTTTACACGGATTGTTTCAAGAACTGACATTTTATAAATATTTTTAAATTATTTTCCCGTATTGAGCATTAAGGGTGCGAATATAGCAAATTTCTGCCAATCCACAGCTATTTTTTTAGCAAAGGACCGATAAAATTGACAGAATCTATAACAACTGCAGTACTGTCCTGCACCACTATGCCGTAACTGTTGAAAGGATTGAAAATTATGGAATTCCTTGCCCTCTGATCCGATTCCATACCATATCCCTGCATAAATCCGTCAGGAGAATACATCTTGACGTAGCAGTGCGTATAGATCTTCTCATTTTCCTGATCCCAGTAGAGGGTATCTGTCTCCATAACCTCCTGCTTGATGAGATTCTTCACGACGACGTTTCCGAAGGCCTCCCAGGTCTCCCTGCCGTCATTGTACTTCATATGCTTTGCATTGTCGGCTACGATCTCAGTCTCAAGCAATCCTTCATCAGTATATCCATAAACGGCGAAACCCTGAGGAAACAGCTCATATGAAAGCGTATCCCTCTCGTACTTCTCCATCAGATCGGCAACGGCTCTCATCTCCATATCACCGTTCTTCGACTGAACGATGAACATACCGCTGACTATCTGTACAGGAGTCTCTTCTAGGACAATGTCCTTGGCCTCACCCAATTTGCCTTTACAGGAATAAACGACGAAAGCAACCGCCACAGCGGTTGCAATCATCTTTATTGTATGTCTGATGTTTTTCAAACTGTTACTTCTGAGTTCTTACAGTAGTAACTGCTCTCATACCACCGCAAGACACTGTATATGACTGACCTTCAGTAACGTCGTACATAAATGCCTCAGCAGTCTGTGGATAGTATGAAGAGTACTGTCTGATGTAGTTGTTAGCCTCGTCAGCAAGTGCCGGATCAGCATTCTTAGCCTTGGTCATATAATCTACAGCAACCCAGTATGGAGCTCTTCTCTCAATCTCGTTTCCACCGCATACAGTAGAACCCCAGATTGTTCCGATGAGCATATAAGCCTTACCAGCCATTGCAGGATCAAGCTCTGCTACCTTCTGAGCAGCCTCGAATGCCTTGCCGTTCTTACCGTTCTTGTAGCTGAATGCAGCAAGCTCGAAGAGATAGTTTGCATCAGCTGCAGCGTCTGACTCCTCAGCAGCGATAGCCTCCTCGATAAACTTCACAGCGTTGTCAACATCGCCTCTGCTTGAGTAAAGTCTGTAGAGGTAGTATGCTGAAGTGTGTGATGGCTCGAGAGTGTAAACTGTCTGAACTGCATTGAGGAAGAGGTCGTTGTCCATACATCCCTCAGTGAGGCTCATCATTCTTACGATGTTCTTTGCAAGATCAAGGTTCTGGTTGTCAGCCTCATATCTTGGAGTGAAGAGAGCGATGAGGTTGTCGCAGCTTGCTACCTGGCTTGTGATGAAGATACTTTCGAAGTCAGTGAGAGTCTTCTCGATGCTTCTCTGCTCTACATCGTTCTTTGCAGGAGCCTCGTTGAGATACTCAACACCCTTCTCGAAAATCTCGATTACAGACTCAGCGTCAAGTGTACCGAGCTTGTAGAGATCAACGGCAGTGTTAAGCTGGAAAAGGAAGATGTTAGGTCTTGTCTTCTCCTTTGTCTGAGCTACTACATTGTTGAGTCCCTCGAGAAGCTTGACTGGCTCATCCTTCATATAGTTGTACATATCGAGAGCCATATTGTTGAGTGAGCTCACTGCGTACTTAGGCCAGTACTGTACACGCTGGTTGTAGAGAGTCATAAGAGAGTCTACGAGCTGTGCCTTGTATACAGGATTGTTCTGGTTCTTCTGGATGAGGTTACGAACCAAAGTAGTACCGTCTGAAAGCATAGAATATCTAGCTGTAGGAGGGCAGTACTTGTAAGCCTGTCTCCAGTTAGGAAGAGCAGCATCATAATTCTTCTGCTTGTAGTACTCTGTGTAGTATGACAGATACTTGATACATTCGATACTGTCTGCTCCGAACTTACCCTGAGCAGATACCTTGCTGCTGCCGATAAGCGCTGCGGCAGCGACTGCGATTAACAGTACAATTCTTTTCATAGTATTATTAAATGTTATTTAATTATTTTCTACTGATACTGAACCTTTCTGAACCAGATATCGTGGATATTGAAACCGATGTTGAAGGTAGCATATCTTTCTCTGATCATATTGTTCCTTGTGCTCGCTCTCTGTCCGAGGTCGACTCCAAGGGAGATTCCGTTGTAAAGTCTGAACACCGGCAGTGTGACTCCCAATGTAAGTCCCATTGAATTCACATTGTGTCCGTCCAGCTTGTAATATGCCTGGTCATAGTAGACTCCGGCTCTGTACGCACATTTCTTATAATAGTATCTGATGTCGTTTCTGTTAGGAACGAACTCGAAACCTGCCCTGAACGACTGTGACACTGTCGAAGTGAATCTTGATTCTCCGATTACAGAGAAACCGGGAGCTGTGTCAAAACCTGAATTGCTCCAGTCTGATCTCACATAGTTGAACTCCGCAGACCAGCGCTCTCCTCCTTTCACTGCGATTCCGATTCCGATCTCGTCACCGAATTTCATTCCGGAACCTGCAAGAGTGTCTACACTGTACTTCAGTGTATCGGTTACGCTCGACTGGTTTGCATATCTGTAGTTCTTTGAGTAGCCCTTCATATCGGTACCCATTCTGTAGGTAGCTCCGATAACCATAGAAACGTCGCCTCCGAGCTTCTGCTCATACTGAAGTCCGAACTTTCCTGTAACTCCCCTCACTGTGAGTTCGCTTCCGCTGTTCACCGATCTGTACGAGGAATTCGCATAATCCATATTCGTCACCTTGTCGAGGTTACCGAAGTAGTAGATCATCTCTGCACCGAGCGAAAGCTGCTTCCAGAATGTCACTCCTGCACCTACGAACAGCTGGTATACGCTACCTATTCCGTATGAATCGTATGTGATGTTACCGGTGTTTCCGATGATGTTCGGATCAGTCTCGTATGACGAGAAGTCATATCCCATATCACTGAACGGGGTAAGTCCCACCATAAACGCAGAAGATCTGTAGATCGGGAAACTCATAACGAAATCATAGATGTTGAATGTATTATGAGCTGATCTGATGTCACCCTGCTTGAAAACCTTGTTGCTTTCGGTAAGTCCGAAATCCGCCATAAACGAAAGGGAATCCCTTGCTGTCACTGCCGCAGGATTCAGGTAGTTTATCACTCTCCTGTTTCTCGCTGCGATTCCTGTTCCACCCATACTCTTGTTGTAAGCTGTACCCTCCTTCGAGAGGTCTCCGATTCCGTAGATGGAATACGGAGTATACGCACCATAAGTGCCGTCCTGCGCAGACAGAGTGACACCTATGATGAGAAAAGCTGACAACAGAAGTATCCTTTCAATCTTTCTTATCATATTCTAAAGCTATTAAAGCCAATCCTATAAGCACGAGATTACAAACTACAAAGATGGAGTTTTTCCTTTTCTTTGCAAAATAAATCGCATCTCCACCGGTAAAAACAGAGATATTTTCAGGATATCGGGATAGATAGCCGTCTATTTCGAACATTATGCCCGAAACAACCCCCGAAGTTATAGTAGATACAATATCCGTACCAATCTCGTTAACATCCTCAGGAGCATTGAGAAGTGGAAACTGTCGAGAGTATCTGTTGAGAGCCTTGAACCTTGTCCTGCAACCAGGTGAAACATATCCTCCGCAGTATGTTCCGTCGCTGCCGAGCACATCGACTGTAAGCACCGAACCGAAGTCAAATACAGTGCAGGATCTTCCCTTGAAAAGATATCTTGAAGCCACGATCGAGGCCACCCTGTCGGGGGTTATCCATTCCGGAAGACCGTAGTTTCCGGCGATATCCTCCACGACTACCAGCCTGTCGCACTGGCTCTCAAGCTTCTTCATCTGATTTGCGGAGAAACTCCTCACGCTGCTCAGCACCATAATGTCCGGTCTGGACTTGGAAGTGAGCGAAATGATGAACTCAAGCATTCTCTCACCCTGATAGCGGAAAGTCTTTCCGAGGGTGATTCCGTCTGCCCAGGCAGCCTTGAGAGCGGTATTTCCTATGTCTACTAAAAGAACAGCCACTGTTTGCTATTTTAAAGATGGCAAAAGTAAGAATTATCTATAATTTCTTCAATATCTGGAACGCCTTGGAGATTCCGTCCACATTGCGTACCATAATCCTCAGCCTGTTGTCAGGCTGCTTTATCTCGAAAAGGTTCGGATGCAGACTCACACTCTCGAGTACCTTCGAGAATCTTTCCGACCTGTAATAGCCGGACATCGGATTGGATATGAAGAAGGCAATCATAACACCGTTCTTGATGATGATCTTCTCGAAGCCGAGAGCCTGTCCGAGCTGACGGATTCTCACGATATCGAAGAGCCTGTCAAGTTCCACTGGTATAGGTCCGAAGCGGTCGGTAAGCCTTCCCTTCATAATCTCGAGTTCCTTCTCTGAAGTAAGAGAATCGAGTTCCTTGTATATCCTGATCTTTTCTGCAGTGAGATCGATGTAGCTGTCCGGAATAAGGGCAAGCTGATCGGTCTCGATAGTACAGTCTGAAATGAAATTGTCGGAAGAACTGTGAGTGGTGATACCGGACTCGACTCCAAGTTCTTCCATAGCCTCAGCAAGGATCTTCTGGTACGTCTCGAATCCCATATCGGTGATGAAACCGCTCTGCTCCGCTCCAAGGAGGTTTCCGGCACCGCGGATGTCAAGGTCCTGCATAGCGATGTTGAAGCCGCTGCCGAGGTCGGAGAAGGCTTCGATGGCCTTGAGCCTGCGGCGTGCGTCTTCCGTAATGGATACCAAAGGAGGCACCACGAGGTAACAGAACGAACGGCGGTTCGAACGGCCGACGCGGCCGCGCAGCTGGTGGAGGTCGCTGAGGCCGATGTTCTGGGCCTGATTGATGATGATCGTATTGGCGTTAGGCACATCAAGACCGTTCTCGATGATGGTCGTACACAGGAGCATATCATAGTCTCCCGCCATAAAGTCGAGGATCTTGTTCTCAAGCACCTTTGCCTCCATCTGGCCGTGGGCCACACAGATCTTCATATCAGGTACAAGCCTCTTGAGGATGTCGTGTACGGACTGGAGTTCCTCTACCCTGTTGTGTACGAAGAATATCTGTCCTCCCCTGTTCAGTTCGTAATTTATGATCTTCTTGACCTCGTCAGAGTCAAAGAGCATAATCTCTGTCTGCACAGGAATTCTGTTAGGTGGAGGTGTATTGATGATGGAGAGGTCACGGGCTCCGAGAAGCGAGAACTGCAAAGTTCGAGGGATCGGAGTTGCAGTGAGCGTGAGCGTGTCTACGGAAGCCTTGAGCTGGCGCAGCTTCTCTTTCGCACCCACACCGAACTTCTGCTCCTCGTCGATGATGAGAAGTCCGAGGTCTTTGAATTCAAATCCCTTTCCTATGAGTTTATGAGTACCGATCACTATGTCGAGAGATCCCGACTTGAGTCTCTTCTGGATGTCGGCAATCTCTTTTGTGGTCCTGAGACGGCTGACATAGTCTATGTTGCAAGGGAAATCCTTGAGTCTTGACTGGAAAGTCTTGAAATGCTGGAGCGCAAGGATGGTCGTAGGCACAAGCACCACCACCTGCTTGCTGTCCGCCACAGCCTTGAATGCAGCTCTGACAGCAACCTCGGTCTTTCCGAAGCCCACGTCGCCGCAGACAAGTCTGTCCATAGGACAATCGTCCTCCATATCTCTCTTGACAGCGTTCACAGCCTTCTCCTGATCCGGAGTGTCCTCGTACATAAATGAAGACTCGAGTTCCTGCTGGAGATATGTGTCCGCAGAGAATGCGAAGCCTCTTGCACTCTTTCGCTTTGCATAGAGCTGGATGAGGTCCTTGGCGATGTCCTTGACCTTTGACTTGGTGCTGGCCTTAAGGTTCTGCCATACCTTCGAACCGATCTTATGGATCTTAGGCGGCTCGGAATCCTTCGATTTGTAACGTGAAATCTTGTGGAGAGCGTGCACCGAAACAAAGACGATGTCATTGTCCTTGTATATGAGCTTCACCACCTCGTGCATACGTCCCTTGTCGTCCTTCATCCTGACAAGACCTCCGAATATGCCCACACCGTAGTCGATGTGCACGATGTAGTCGCCGATGGCAAATGAAGTGAGGTCGTTGATGGTGAGCTGTTCGCTCTTTTCTACCGTTCTTCTGAGGCTGACCCTATGGAAACGGTCGAATATCTCGTGATCGCTGTAGCAGCAGACCTTGTTCTCATTGTCGATGAAGCCGTTGTGGATGTTGCAGTTGGCGACGAACTCGGGCATCACTCCCCCGTTCTGGGCAAGGATGGATCTGAGTCTCTCGATCTGAGACTGCTTCTCGCCGTATATCCTCACTCGGTAACCTTCCTCCATACGCTTCCTTATATCGGCGGTAAGGAGTTCGAAGTTCTTGTTGAAGACAGGCTGAGGCACGATGCTGAACTTCACCGCATCCTCGTCCTGGCGGGACAGCGGAAGTTCCATATATATCCTGCGGTACTTCTGAAGAAGCGGCCAGAATGTCCTGTTGGTGTACATATCCGACGAGTCGAGCCACACCAGGGTGTTCTTCGGAAGGATGTCCGCTATCTGCACTACGGATTCCTCGTCTTCCGAAACGGCGATGTCAGGATAGATCTCAGCCTCCTGCACCTTTGCCTTTGAAAGCTGGGTGTTGCAGTCGAATATGTTTATGGTCTCGATCTCATCTCCGAAGAATGAGACACGGAACGGAT
This sequence comes from Bacteroidales bacterium, assembly GCA_017546275.1. Lineage (GTDB taxonomy): Bacteria > Bacteroidota > Bacteroidia > Bacteroidales > UBA932 > Cryptobacteroides. The sequence continues at coordinate 13,393 of JAFYXE010000098.1, forward strand.
CGTTATATGAATATGAGAATATGTCTACGATGGCTCCTCTTATGGCGAACTGGCCTGGCTCTGCCACGAAGTCTACCCTTTCGAACCCGCTGTCGAAAAGAGCCTGCACTATCGTGTCGTGGCTCACCTCATCACCGACATTCAGTTTGAGGAGAGAGTTCCTGATCTTTGCCGCATCCGGAATCCCCTCCTCGAGGGCTGAAGGATAGGTCACGATGATGAGCTTTCCTTCCTTGTGGTCCAGAATCTTGCCGATAGCAGAAGTCCTCTGGACGCTGAGCGACGACTTGTAGTTGCTTTTCTCGAGTCTCTTGCCGGAATCAGGAAGGAAAAACACACAGTCACCTTCTATAAGATTATAAAGATCCACCGAACAATACTCGGCAGAATCCCTGTCAGGCATCACAATCAGCTGAATATCATCATAATCCAGCTGCGATACGACGAACCATCTGGCCGAAAGGAAGAGGCCGGAACAGAAGACTTCGCCTGATTTTTCGATCTTTTCCGCAAGTTTGGTTACGGATTTCGTACTTATTAACATTTAGTGCAGATTTCGGTTGATAACCTGTTGAAAACCCTGTTCAAAACCTCTAAAAACTAAATTCGTTATTGAAATATTTCCATATATAACGGCACTCGGAAATCAATTCCAAATTTTACTTCAACATTTTTTCAAGGAGTTCACAGCAGGCTTATCAACAACTTATGGGGTATGTAAGATATTGAGTCTCAGGTGCGTTTTTCGCTTATCAACATATTAACAGCGAAATAATCATCATCAATTTTTAAATAAATATCTATATATTTGTATATAATTTTTTTGTTTGGCTATGGCGACTGATTTCGACCCGCACAATATCAATGAGGGCAAAGATAAAGAATTCGACGGAATTATCCGTCCGCAGGACCTTGAAGACTTCACCGGTCAGGACAAGATAGTGTCCAACCTGAAGATCTTCGTGGCGGCTGCAAAAATGAGAGGGGAGTCCCTCGACCACTGTCTTTTCCACGGCCCTCCGGGACTGGGAAAGACAACCTTGGCGCACATCATAGCCAACGAGCTCGGAGTCAATATGAAGGTGACTTCCGGCCCTATTCTCGACAAGCCCGGCGATCTTGCCGGCCTTCTGACCTCTCTGGAAGAGGGTGATGTGCTTTTCATCGATGAAATCCATAGACTTTCACCTGTGGTGGAGGAATATCTATACTCCGCAATGGAGGATTTTGTTATAGATATTATGATAGATAAAGGTCCGGGAGCACGTTCGGTGCGCATTTCCCTGAACCCTTTCACCCTCGTAGGTGCGACTACGCGCAGCGGTCTGCTGACCTCTCCGCTCCGCGCCCGCTTCGGCATCACCTGCGCGATGGAATACTATGACACGCTGACTCTTGTAAATATTGTAAAGAGAAGCGCTTCCATCCTGAAGGTTCCGATCGAGCAGGATGCGGCTTACGAGATCGCGCTCCGCAGCCGCGGCACTCCTCGTATCGCCAACTCGCTCCTCCGCCGTGTCCGCGATTTCGCCCAGGTTATGGGCAGCGGAAGCATCGACCTCAAGATCGCACGCTATGCGCTTGACGCCTTGAACATCGACAAGAGGGGATTGGATGCAATTGACAATAAGATACTTAAGACAATCATAACAAAGTTCAAGGGCGGTCCTGTCGGAGCCAATACCATCGCGACAGCGGTGGGCGAAGACCAGGGAACCCTCGAGGAGGTATACGAGCCGTTCCTTATAAAGGAGGGATTCATTATGAGGACTCCGCGAGGCAGGGAAGCGACAGATCTCGCTTACCGTCACCTCGGTCTCGAGAAGGGAAACATCAATATGGACGACCCTACATTGTTCTAGGAAATGAAAAGATTATGCATACTTCTGGCAGCCATCGGAATGATGATTCCGATGGCTGTCTGTGCCTGTACATCCGTCATAATTTCCGGCAGCGCATCGCCTGACGGCAGACCTCTGATGTGGAAACACCGCGACACCGGCCATCTGGACAACAGACTGGAGCATTTCAAGGGGGAGAAGTACAGTTTCATAGGTCT
>JAFYXE010000099.1 GCA_017546275.1 Bacteroidales bacterium
ATCAGTCTGTTGTATCCTGTCTTTTCGTCCCAGACATCGTCGTTTGCCAGTCTTATGGAGAAAAGCGGGGTGTTGCGGAGACTGAACTCCGGGTCGGGAAGATTCAGATATATCGCGCAGTCTCCTGCCGCATCCTCCGGAATCTTTATTTCCCTGTCAATGGTTATTGTCTCGCCGGCGAACCAGTAGCGTGGGTCGACCCACTTCAGCTGGCTTATGGTCTTCTTGCCGTTGCCGTCCACAAACACCAGCTCTACGTCGCGGGGGTTCATAGGGGCTGCGAAGCCTGTGTTCTTCAGTTCAAGTATCAGTCTATAGTTTCTGCCCGGAACAGGATCCGGATCATAGTGAATGTCAGTCAGTGTTATTCTGTAGCCGAGACGCTTCTCGATCTCGTCGTAGCATCCGTGTTCTTTCCATCTGTTGGAAATGTTCACCGGACCGCTCATATAGGTCCAGTGATAGTCCTCGCAGTCCTTGACGGATCTGTCGCAGAGGCAGTATTCCGAAATCTGGCAGGTCTCGCCTCCCATCATCAGATATCTTGACTCCTTCTTCCAGAACTCACGCTCGGCATTCTTGGTGAAAGTCCCCATATCGGTAGCATCAGCACCGAAGCAGTCATTGTGACCGCAGATTCTGGAAAGATCCGATCCGTTATAGGCTGTCTCCAGCGTCACGGAATCGGCATAACTGTCAAGGAACATATTCATCTTATACCTTCCGGTGCGGACAGCAACCTGTCGGGTGGTTGGAAGAGCATCCAGGAGTGCGAGCACCACCTCCCTTCGGGTAACAAAATCTTCCGGTGTCTTCGGGTTATAAAGGAAGCCATCTGTGTAACCCCATTCTCCCCAAACTCCTATAAAACCCGCCTGAAGCAGTAGGATCACGTCGCTGTTGCGCTGCAGCACAGGCTTCAGCTGCTCGATATGGCGATGGACCCACTCTGGAGTTGTATCCCAAGGATGACCGGTCTCATACATATCGGTCTTGTATGCAAAGCGGAGCACGCATTTCACTCCTCCTTCCCTCAAGGCCCTCATATTTGCATCAATAAGATCCAAGAACTCCTGTGAAATATCTGACTCCATAAAGTCGGTCAGGTAGTAGCCTGTGTACAGGACCGTCCTTTTCTGCACTCTCTGCGCATTGAGGAAGGGTTTGCTCAAGACCGCATCCGATGCCGACATCCAGTTTCTGCCCGCATCAAATCCCCTTTCAGGATTTGCAAAGGCCTTCTTAGATTCTTTAAAACCCTGGTGTGCTAGACCAGGGTATCTTGTGCTCACTTCATAGTCAAGACCCTCGGGAGAGCATCCGACCAGAACACTCATCAAGGCTATGGCTATGAGACGAAATAAGTTTTTCATACGTCATTGCGAGGCTCGAAGAGCCGTGGCAATCTTTTACAAAGTAAATTCAGCGATCTTGTTATATCCGGTCTTCGAATCCCATACATTGTCGTTCGCAAGGCGGACAGAGTAGAGAGGATTGTCGTGGATAGTCTTATACGGATCTGGAAGGTTCAGATAAAGGACACACTTGCCGGATGCATCTGCCGGAAGCTTGACAACCTTGTCGATGAAGTTTGTCTCGTTTGCGAACCAATAGCGCGGATCCACATCCTTGAATGCATAAACGGTCTGCTTGCCGTTGCCGTCAACGAGGATAAGTTCAACGTCACGCGGATTTGCAGGAGCAGCGAAGCCGGAGTTCTTGAGGCCGATTCTTACTCGGAAGTTCTCGCCTGCAGCAGGCTTCTTAGGAACAGCCACCTCAGTGAGTGAAAGTCTGTAGCCGAGACGACGCTTCACCTCGTCCATACATCCTTCTGATTCCCAACGGCTGAGGACATCAGCGTTGTAGCCACGGTTAAGATATGTCCAATGATAGTCTTCGAGGTCCTTCAATGACTGCTTGCACTTGCAATAGTCCGAAATGCCGCAGGTCTCACCGCCCATAAGGGTGTATCTGGTGTCCTTCTTCCAATATTCACGGCTCTTGCTGCCGTTGAAGGTACCGTAGTCGTCAGATGAAGCACCGAAGCAGTCGTTGAATGCACAGATACGCGCCTTTGCCGAGCCGTCGTATGCAGTTTCAAGAGTCAACGTATCAGTGTAGCTTTCCGCATACATATTCTTCTTGAACATAGGAGTGCGGAGAGCGACCTGACGGTCTGCAGGGATAGCATCAAGCATCGCATCGACAACGGCCTTGCGAAGCGAGTGCTGCTCCGGATTCTGCGGATTGAAATAGAAATTGTCTGTGTAATATCCCTCGCCCCATACGCCGATGAAACCGGACTGGAAGCAGAGGATCACGTCGCTGTACTCCTGGATGATAGGTTTCAACTGCTCGATGTGACGTGCCACCCATTCCGGAGTCGCATCCCAAGGCTTCTTATCCTGGTTATTTGTATAGGCAAAGCGAAGAAGACACTTGGCACCGCCATCACGGAGAGCCTGCATATTCTTTCTGAAAAGCTCAAGATACTTCTCCGAGATATCCGACTTCACGAACTCTGTGAGATAGTGGCCTGTATAGAAAAGCGTCACATTGTTCGCTGTCCTCTCTGTCTGTACAGCGGACACTGTAAGAGGCGACGCTGTAGACTTGAGGCAGTCGAAATGCTTATAGAAACCACGCTCAGGGTTGGCGAAGATCGCGTCAGACTCCTTGTATGAAACAGAAGTCATCTGTGTATCCGGTACAAGTTCCTCAGGATTGCCCGGAACTTCAGGGCTCTGTGGACCTTCTACAGGAGTGCAGGCAAGGAAAGACGCAAGCACGCCTACGAGAAGTATATTGGCTATCAGTTTCATATTCGTGGTTAAAGAGTGAATGTAGCGATCTTGTTGTAACCTGTCTCCTCATCCCATACGCCTTCGTTGGCAAGACGGATAGAGAAGCGAGGGTTGTCGTGGAGAGTCACCTTAGGGTCAGGAAGGTTGAGGTAGAGAGTGCACTCGCCTGAAGCATCTGCAGGGATCTTGATCATTCTGTCAAGAGTGATCGCCTCTCCTACGAACCAGTAGCGTGGATCCACATCCTTAAGCTCATATACAGTCTTCTTGCCGTTGCCGTCAACAAAAACGAGCTCTGCGGCACGTGGGTTCACTGGAGCCGCGAAACCGGTGTTCCTGATCTTGAGAACAACATTGAAATCCTCACCTGCAACAGCAGCAGGAGTGTGATAGATGTCAGAGATGTGGAGTCTGTAGCCGAGTCTGCGCTCGATCTCATCCATACAGCCGTCATCTCTCCAGCGCTTGAGAACCTGTCCGTTATATGCGCTGTTGAGGTATGTCCAGTGATACTCCTCCATATCCTTGAGAGACTGCTCGCACTTGCAGTAGCTTGAAAGCGCACAGGTCTCGCCTCCCATAAAGGTATATCTTGAATCCTTCTTCCAGAACTCGCGGGTCTCGGAATTCTTGAATGTACCCTGGTCGTTTGAAGAAGCACCGAAGCAGTCGTTGAAGCCGCCGATACGTGCACGGTCGCTGCCGTTGTATGCTGTCTCTACTGTAAGAGTATCAGTGTAGCCGTTCGCATACATCATTCTCTTGAACATAGGGGTACGGAGAGAAATCGATCTGTCAGCAGGAAGGGCTGCGAGCATAGCGTCAGTCACCTGCTTGCGGAGAGCGTGCTCCTCTGGAGTGTCAGGGTTTGAAACGAAGTTCTGAGTGTAGTACCACTCGCCCCATACGCCCACGAAGCCTGCCTGGAATGTAAGGATCACGTCACCATACTCCTGGAGGATAGGCTTGAGGTCTTCGATATGAGTGAGGACAACCTCGAGAGTAGGATCCCAAGGGTACTCGTTCTCGCTGTCAGAATAAGCGATACGGAGAACACACTTTGCACCGTTGTCACGAAGGGTCTGCATATTTGTCCTGATGATCTGGAGGAACTCTTCGCCGATATGGCCATCCATATAATCCTTCGGATAATATCCGTTGTAGAAGATGGTTCTGTTGAGAGCTCTCTGTGACTCGATAGCCTTGGCAGAGATCAAAGACTCTGATGAGTTTGAATGATAGTCCTTCACAGTGTAGAATCCACGCTCAGGATTCGGGAAGGCTGCATCAGATTCGGTCAGTTCTATATGAGTGAGTCCCGGGTACTCGGTCTTATCCTGCGGACCTTCAGTAGAAATGCAGGAAACTGCCAAAGCGACGCAGGCAGCAGATGCAAAGAGGTTCAGTATTTTCATTGTGTCTAGTGTTATAATGGGACATAGTGCCGCGGTCAGGCGGCACTACGTCAAGAGAAATTGCTTAATTACTTTGCAACTGTAATTGCGAGCATAGGAGCTGCACCGTTAGCGTTGTCGTCAGTGACAGCTGTGTTAGGAAGAACGCCAACTGAGTTCC
>JAFYXE010000100.1 GCA_017546275.1 Bacteroidales bacterium
AAATCGTGTCCGTTCCAATATGCGGAAAGTTCCTGTGCCTTTTTTTCAGCACAGGAACATCCGGCGGCCAAGACCGCGGCCATCCATAATAACCAAAGTCTGAACTTCATTACTCTATATCAGCTTTGTATTCAATCTTCTGTCCAGGAACGAGGTGATCACACTCGATCTGAGGCACAGCCTCCGCTGAAACTCCCTTGCCCTGGATTCTGATCCACTGCTCTTCTCCCGGCATAAGTTTCTTGAGCGAGTACTCACCCTTTACGCCACCTACAGACACGTATGCATCCCTGTAGATCGGAGCCACTCCGATATTTGCGATAAGCACTGCAGCCTCGTCACCCTTCACGCGGAAGTCCTTGATCTCGAACTTGTATCCCATCGACATCGAAGCCTCCTTGATTCTATCCATTGTCTGGTAGCTTGGCTGGTCGTTTCCGAGGATGTATGTCATATGATATTCCTCAACCTGGCTCTCGAATGTGCGTCCGTACATTCCTTCGACGTCAAGACAGTGCTTCTGGTCGTAGTTTGAGTAGTAGCTGAACTCACCTCCGCGTGGAGCGATCTTATAACGGTCCTCACCGAAGAACATCCAGCATTCGCGGTTGTACTCGTGGTGAGTCTCGTGCATAAACGAGTCATCGAAGTTTCCGAAAGGAATGTCAAGAAGCTCCTTCTTTGCCTTAAGCGGAGAGTAGAAGCTGTCGGCAGCATCAATAGAGATGCTCCAGGTAGTCTCCTTGAAGTAGTTCTGCATCGCCTTGAAGAAAGTCTCCTGGAACTCCTTTGAAGGGAAGGTCCTGCCGATCTTGCAAGGTCCGTCGTAGATATGGTACTCTGCCCAGAGACCGAATCCGGTCTGCACGAATGCAAGACGAGGGTCCTTGTCATAACGCTCGGCGAACTTCTGGTGGAACTCGAGGTGGAATCTCTGGAGTTCCTCGCAGCGCCAGTCAGGGAAATATGTAGTTCTTCCCTCGCTCTGACCCTTCATCTCCTCGTATCCCGGCCATTCCTTGATATAGTCAGGAACCGCACACTCCTTACCTACATAAGTGTAGCGGAAACGGACCACAACCTGGTGACCGCGTGAAGCAGCCTGCTCAAGCAGTCTGTCCATAGGAGTCCAGTCATATACGCCCTGTCCCTTGCATACATCGTTGTAAAGCATATAAGAGTACTCAAGCTGAACCTTGTCAGTATTGACCTTGCTGTGGGTGTTCCAAAGAACGATACCTGTCATCGGCTGAACGTTCTTGATTTCGCTCTGGAGCGGTACGCGCTCGAAGTCAGCATATTCACCCTGCTCCGCAGGAGTGCAGGCAAATGCAGCGAAAAGTGCTGCGATGTACAATATCTTTTTCATAGTTAAAATGTGAATTCAACCTTGTAGAGAGCTGATGCGTCTGAGTCGTCTGCTACCCATACGCAGTTGTTCGCATAGTCAAGACATACAGACTCGCAGTTGCCGGCGAAGTTTGTCTTGTATGTCGCGAGGTGCTGAGTTGCATCACCGTTGAGGAGATAGATAGACTGAGACTCAGAGTCGATGATCCAGATCTGATCCTTTACAGGGTCGTAGCTGATGTCAGCGATCTCCTGGCAGCCGATGGCTACTGTCTTGAGGCTCTTCTTCCATACAACAGTTCCATCAAGAGTGTAAGCCCAAAGGTTTGCACCTGTCTGAGCGCCCACGAGGAGCATATTGTCCTTGTACCAAGCGATACCCTCTACACCGCTGTTACCATAGTTTGCAGCTTCCTCAACACGGAAGATCTCGACAGCCTTCTTGTACTCCGGCGCCTTCACAACACCTACCCAGTTGCTCTCGCAACCCATATAGAGGTCGCCGGTAGCAGGGTCGATTGTGATTGCCTCCATATCAAGAGACTGCTTGAACTGCTGCTCTACCTGACCCTCGAAGCCGATCTTCGCAAGCACGCCCTGGTCACCGACACCCCAGAGGTGTGTACCGTCCTGGCTGATGCAAAGTCCTGAAAGCTCAGTGATTGCAGCCGAGTACTTGGTGTACTTGCCCTTCACTGGAGTACCAGGAAGATTCTCGAATGGGAATGACTCCTCAGTCACGCAACGTACAGCGAAACCGTTTGCCTTTGGCTTGGTGCCGTTACCGTATGAAGGGCTGCCTGTATCGTTGTAGATACGGAAGTTGTATCCCTCTGTTGCAGAATCCGACTCGCGGCAGCACCATACGCGTGTACCGGTACCATACTGGGCGTATTCACCGTTTGTAGTGATGTAACCTCCGAGAGGATATACTGTCTCAGGATTACCTACTGTAAACATATGTGCAGAGGCATCATATGACCAGCCTGGAGCATCCCAAGGATAGTTCGAATAGAGGATGTGCTCTGAACGGTAAGGCACTCTGTATCCTGGAGGGCACGGATCGTACATAGTCTTTGTGCTGCCCCACATATCAAGAGTCTTCACCTCGTTCCAGCTTGCATCTGCAGCGTTTGCGAACGCTGTAGGGTTCTTTGTTGTCTTGGCGATAGACATCTGACCGCCGAAGAGGGTCATTTCCTGACCTGCCACTGCAGCAGGCTCGCCTGTAGTATAGTCACCGACACCTACGAACGGGTCTTTACGGCCCCACTGGTAGAAGAGACCGTTGGCCTTCGGAGATGTTCCGTCCACATCAGCGTCCACGAGGGCACCAAGGTTACGGCTCATACTCTTGCGTCTTGAAAGACCGTAGAGGTCCTCGCTGACAGCAGTCTCAGGCATCCAGATATGCCAGCTCCACATAATCGCACCCATATCATTTCTTACGGCGATTACAGCATTTCCCGGATGGTAACCCTCTGCCACCTGGAAGTAGACATTGTCCTTCTCGAAGTCAACGGCAGCGATGACGCTGTTTGGAGTCACCTCCTCGGTTGTTCCCCAAGACTCCCAAAGGATCTCTGCAGAACCGATTGAAGAAAGTGCGGTAGCGCTGTTACCCTTTACAGCCTTGAATGTATATACGCCCGGCTCAGTAACAATGTAGCAGTTTGCAGTCTGTACCGCACCGAGATTGACAGCACCTGCGGTAGGGATTGCCGACACGTGGTTGTCTGCCGACTGGCTGAAGTCGGTAAGCTTTGAAGTGATGTCACCGAAATCGATGAACTCGCTGCGCTTGATCTCGAGCTTGTCCTCGATATAGTAGCTCTTTACGGCGTTGCCGCCCTTGTAGAATACGAGGTGGAATCCGTCTGCGAGAACAGGCTGGTCAGGGAAGCAGATGTGGTTGAGGGTAGCGCCGTCAGCCACAACAGTGCCGGTCACTACAGTCTGTGCAGTACCTCTGCTGTTCGCATATATCTTTGCGTTGCTGTTGACCTTGCAGCCCAGCGAAGAGAGTCCTACAGTCTCGTCGTTGTTTCCACGAAGTTCATATGAATCCACGTCTGCAGACACTGTGAATGCAAATCCACCGACCAATGACTCGAGGACGAAAGTCTTGCCCTTGTCATAACCTGTAAGGAGCATCGCATTTGTAGTGTTGAACGTATTCTGATCCTTGGAAGCATTGCTTACCGCCTCTGCAGGATATGCGAGATAATACTTTGACTTCACGCCTGTCTGTGTATAAGGCTCGATGTTGCCTACTGACACATAGCAGGTCTTTCCATCTTCTGAAATGTCTGCCGGAGTCAAAGTGATGATCACCTGGTCTGTCGAAGACGCTCCGTGGATGAGGACCTGGTCACCCGGAACCCAAGCTTCCTTACCGTTCACGTAAGCGGCAGGAAGTTCACAAGAGTACTTCTCACTGTTGTCCTGACCTGGCTCAGGACCTACAGGCTTTTCGCACGATGCGAGCAAAGCGCATACGATTGCAATGCTGAAAATTCGTTTCATATTTTACAGATTAAATTCAAATATCTTGTTGTAGCCGTATGTATCGTTCCAGACGCCTTCGTTGGCGAGGCGGATAGAGAAACGAGGATTGTCGTGGAGCGTCGGCTTAGGGTCAGGAAGATTGAGGTACAGAGTGCACTTTCCAGATGCATCCGAAGGAATCTTCACTACCTTCTCAATATTGACTGTCCTGCCGGCAAACCAATAGCGAGGGTCAACGTCATCAAAATCATAGACAGTCTTCTTTCCGTTTCCATCCACAAGGACAATCTCGAAGCCGCGGCCGTTCATAGGGGCTGCAAATCCGCTGTTCCTTATCTGGAGGGCTACGGTCATATCCTCACCTGCAGCCGGAGCAGAATGATATGCGTCAGTGAACGAGAGTCTGTATCCGAGACGACGCTCGATCTCATCCCAGCATCCGCCGTTCTTCCATACATTGTGCACATTGCGGTTGTACTCGATGTTGAGGTATGTCCAGTGGTAGTCCTCGCAGTCTCTGAGGGAAACCTCACATTCGCAATGAGATGACACCGCACAGGTCTCGCCACCCATAAGAGTGTATCTTGTATCCCTCTTCCAGTACTCGCGGGTAGCCTCGCCGTCGAATGTTCCCTGATCTGACGAAGACGCGCCGAAACAGTCGTTGAAGCCGCTGATACGTGCCTTAGGAGACTCGTTGTATGCAGTTGCAAGGGTCAAGGTGTCACGATAACCGTTCGCATACATATTTCTCTTGAACATAGGTGTACGCAAACCGATAGAGCGGTCCTTTGGAAGAGCGTCGAGCATAGCGTCTGTAACCTGCTTGCGGAGTACGTGATCCTCAGGTGTGCTTGGTGTGAACTCGAAGTTCTCTGTATAGTACCACTCGCCCCATACGCCAACGAAGCCGGCCTGGAGACACATAATCACATCGCTGTACTCCTGAAGGATAGGCTTGATGTCCTTGATGTGCTGCTGAACGACCTCTGGTGTAGGGTCCCAAGGCTTCTCGTTCTCGCTGTCAGAGTATGCGAAACGCATAATGCACTTCGCTCCGTTCTCTCTGAGGACCTGCATATTGTTTCTGACCATCTGGAGGAAGCCCTCTGAGATGGCGCCGTTCATATATTTCTTAGGATAGAAGCCGAGGTAGCAGATGGTTCTGTTCTGAAGTCTGTTCGACTCGATCTTGCTCGCGGTAAGGAGAGACGCGTTGTCAGACTTGAAGCTCTGTGTGAAATAGAATCCTCTCTCCGGATTAGGGAAAAGGGCATCGGTCTCTGTGAATGAGATGTGTGTAAGGTGGCTGTAGTCAGGAAGCACGTCCGGATCGTGGATAGAATCGTCAGTCACGACCTCATCTGTAAGCTGCGATGTGATGTCGCCGAAATCAATGAAGCTGTCGCGCGGAACGTCGATCTCGCCCATCATATCAAGGACCTTGACACGCTTGCCTGCCTTGCACATATACATCTTGAATCCGTCCTGGAAATAAGGCTGACGGAAAGGGAAGTAGATCTTGTTGGCTGTAGCGCCGTCAGCAACGATCTCACCAGAGATCTGAGTCTTCTCTCCCACCTGGTTCTGGCCAGGGACATTGATCTTGTCTGTGATGCGGCAAGACACCTGGTCGTAGCCGAGGACTTCGTCGTATGTTCCTACGAGTTCGTATGAATCGTAGTCACCCTTTACGGTGAATACCATTCCGCCTGTGATATACTTGAAAAGGATTCTCTTGTCCTCAGTATCATAGCCGCTCATAAGAAGAGTTGCAGGATAGGTGCTGAATGTGTTCACCTCCTTGCACTCGCCCTCGTTCTTTACGAGGTCGGCAGGATATGCAGCCAGGAATTTCACTGTGGAGTTTGTTCCCTTGTATCTCTTGAGTCCTTCAAGATTGACAACACACAATGTGTCGTCGATGATGTCTTTTTCTGAAAGGGTGAAGATCTTCTGGTTGTCTGAACTTCCTCCGTGAACGAGAATCTTGTCTCCCGGCACCCAGGCAGTCTTTCCGTGCTCCACTACAGGGAGCTGGCAGATATAGTCATACTCCGGGTTTACGCCTGGCTCCGGCTCAGGCTGTGGATGACGTTCGCACGATGCGAAGATTGCTGAAAGGCCCAGAAGGGCAAGTCCTAAAATTCTTTTCATAGTATTAGTGTCAATGTGGTTATTATAGTTTAAGTTCAATCAGTCTGTTGTATCCTGTCTTTTCGTCCCAGACATCGTCGTTTGCCAGTCTTATGGAGAAAAGCGGGTTGTTGCGGAGACTGAACTCCGGGTCGGGAAGATTCAGATATATCGCGCAGTCTCCTGCCGCATCCTCCGGAATCTTTATTTCCCTGTCAATGGTTATTGTCTCGCCGGCAAACCAGTAGCGTGGGTCGACCCACTTCAGCTGGCTTATGGTCTTCTTGCCGTTGCCGTCCACGAACACCAGCTCTACGTCGCGAGGGTTCATAGGGGCTGCGAAGCCTGTGTTCTTCAGTTCAAGTATCAGCCTATAGTTCTTGCCCGGAACAGCTTCCGGTGTATAGTGCAGATCAGTCAGTGTTATTCTATATCCAAGTCGCCTTTCTATCTCTTCATAGCAGCCGCCTTCTTTCCACCTGTCTGAAACGCTTGCCGGGCCGCTTGTGTAAGTCCAATGATAGTCTTCGCAATCCTTGATGGTCGGGCCGCAGAAACAGTACTTCGAAACCTGACACGTCTCGCCTCCCATCAACAGATATTTGGACTCTGTCTTCCAGAATTCACGCTCGGCATCGTTGGTGAAAGTACCCATATCTGTAGCATCCGCACCGAAGCAATCATTATGGGCACATATCCTGGAAATATCCGACTCATTGTAAGCTGTCTCCAAAGTCACAGAATCGGCATAGCTGTCAAGGAACATATTCATCTTGTACCTTCCCGTGCGGACCGCGATGGTGCGGTTCTTCGGCAGAGCATCAAGCAGGGCGACCATAACGTCTCTTCTTGACTCATAGTCTTCAGGAGTCTTCGGACTTGACATAAAGCCGTCTGTAAATGCCCACTCGCCCCATACACCGATGAATCCCGCCTGAAGGACCATTATCACGTCACTGTTGCGCTGAAGGACAGGCTTAAGCTGCTCGATATGACGGTGTACCCACTCAGGCTGTGCATCCCACGGGTGACCGGTCTCATACATATCGGTCTTGTATGCAAAGCGGAGCACGCATTTCACTCCGCCTTCCCTGAGCACGCGCATATTCGCATCGATCAGGTCCAGGAACTCCTGGGAGATGTCCGACTCCATAAAGTCGGTAAGGTAGTATCCTGTATACAGCACCGTCCTTTTCTGCACTCTCTGCGCATTGAGGAACGGCTTGGTAAGAACAGGATCCGATGCCGACATCCAGTTTCTGCCGTTGTCGAAGCCTCTCTCGGGGTTCGGAAAGGCCTTCTTTGATTCTTTAAAACCCTGGTGTGCTAGACCAGGGTATCTTGTGCTCACCTCATAACCCAAATCCTCGGGTGCACACCCCGAGAGCACAGTCAGCAGGCTGACGGTTATGATGTTTATAAGTTTTCTCACAGAGTAAATTCGGCGATCTTGTTATAGCCGGTCTCAGAATCCCACACTCCTTCGTTTGCAAGGCGTACAGCGTAGAGAGGGTTGTTGTGGATAGTCTCTCTCGGATCCGGAAGGTTGAGATACATCGCGCACTTGCCGGCAGCTCCCTTAGGAAGAGTTACAGCAACGTCCACTGTGTTTGTCTGTCCTGCGAACCAGTAACGAGGGTCTACATCCTTGAGCTTGTATACGGTCTTGTTTCCGCTTCCGTCTACAAAGACAAGTTCCACTGCACGTGGGTTGGCAGGAGCTGCAAAACCTGAGTTCTTGATGTCGAACTTCACTCTGTATGCCTCACCGGCTGCAGGGGCCTTGGATGTGCTCACTTCCACGAGGGAGAGTCTGTATCCGAGACGGCGCTTCACATCATTCATACATCCCTCAGACTCCCAACGGCTGAGAACATCAGCGTTGTAGCCCTGGTTCAGATATGTCCAATGGTAATCTTCGAGGTCCTTCATTGACTGCTTGCACTTGCAATAGTCAGAAATACCGCAGGTCTCACCACCCATAAGAGTGTATCTTGTGTCCTTCTTCCAATATTCACGGCTCTTGCTGCCGTTGAAGGTACCGTAATCGTCAGATGAGGCACCGAAGCAGTCGTTGAATGCACAGATTCTCGCCTTTGCAGAACCGTCGTAGGCAGTCGCAAGAGTCAGTGTATCTGTATAGCTGTCCGCATACATATTCTTCTTGAACATAGGAGTGCGGAGAGCGACCTGACGGTCGGCAGGGATAGCATCAAGCATCGCGTCGATCACTTCCTTACGAAGCTTGTGCTCCTCCGGAGTCTGCGGATCGAAGAAGAAGTTGTCTGTGTAATATCCCTCACCCCATACGCCGATGAAACCGGACTGGAAGCAGAGGATCACGTCGCTGTACTCCTGGATAATCGGTTTCAGCTGCTCGATGTGACGTGCTACCCATTCAGGGCTTGCATCCCAAGGCTTCTTGCTCTGGTTGTTTGTGTACGCAAAGCGAAGGAGACATTTCGCGCCACCGTCGCGAAGAGCCTGCATATTTGTTCTGAAAAGCTGAAGATACTTCTCTGAGATGTCAGACTTGACAAACTCTGTAAGGTAGTGTCCTGTGTAGAAAAGGGTCACATTGTTCTTTACACGCTCTGTCTGGACAGCAGACACTGTCAAAGGCGAAGCCGATGATGACAGACAGTCATAGTGTTTGTAGAAGCCGCGCTCCGGATTTGCGAAGATCTTGTCTGACTCTGTGAAAGTCTCGCTGAAAAGAAGTTCATCAGGAACCACTTCAGACGGATTCTGAATCACGTTGTCAGGCTCCTCAGTGGCGATACAGGCAACGAATGATGCGAGGGCGCAGCCCAGCAGAAGTATGCTTGAGATTTTCTTCATAACAATCATTAGAGAGTGAATTCAACGATCTTGTTGTAACCTGTCTCCTCATTCCACACGTCCTCATTTGCAAGGCGGATAGAGAAGCGAGGGTTGTCGTGAAGAGTCGGCTTAGGGTCTGGAAGGTTGAGATAGAGCGTGCACACGCCTGATGCGTCTGCAGGAATCTTGATCATTCTGTTGAGAGTGATGTCCTCTCCAACGAACCAGTAGCGTGGATCCACATCATTAAGTTCGTATACAGTCTTCTTGCCATTGCCGTCAACAAGAACGAGTTCTGCACCTCTTGGGTTCACAGGAGCCGCGAAACCGGTGTTCCTGATCTTGAGTACAACATTGAAGTCCTCGCCTGCAACAGCCGCAGGAGTGTGGTAGATGTCAGAGATATGGAGTCTGTATCCGAGTCTGCGCTCGATCTCATCCATACAGCCGTCATCTCTCCAACGCTTGAGAACCTGTCCGTTATATGCGCTGTTGAGGTATGTCCAGTGATACTCCTCCATATCCTTGAGAGACTGCTCGCACTTGCAGTAGCTTGAAAGCGCGCAGGTCTCGCCTCCCATAAAGGTGTATCTTGAATCCTTCTTCCAGAACTCACGGGTCTCCGCATTCTTGAATGTACCCTGGTCGTTTGCAGAGGCACCGAAGCAGTCGTTGAAGCCGCTGATACGTGCACGGTCGCTGCCGTTGTATGCTGTCTCTACTGTAAGAGTATCGGTGTAGCTGTCAGCGTACATCATTCTCTTGAACATAGGAGTACGGAGAGATATTGTCCTGTCTTTTGGAAGGGCTGCGAGCATAGCGTCAGTCACCTGCTTGCGGAGAGCGTGCTCCTCTGGAGTGTCAGGGTTTGAAACGAAGTTCTGAGTGTAGTACCACTCGCCCCATACGCCCACGAAGCCGGCCTGGAATGTAAGGATCACGTCGCCATACTCCTGAAGGATAGGCTTTACGTCCTCGATGTGAGTGAGGACCACCTCGAGAGTAGGATCCCAAGGGTACTCGTTCTCACTGTCTGAATATGCGAAACGAAGAACACACTTTGCACCGTTGTCACGAAGGGTCTGCATATTTGTCCTGATGATCTGGAGGAACTCTTCGCCGATGTGGCCGTCCATATAATCCTTCGGATAATATCCGTTGTAGAAGATGGTTCTGTTGAGAGCTCTCTGTGACTCTACAGCCTTTGCAGAGATCAAAGCCTCTGACGAATTTGAATGGTAGTCCTTTACAGTGTAGAATCCGCGCTCAGGATTAGGGAATTTCGCATCAGTCTCGGAAAGTTCGATGTGAGTGAGACCAGGATACTCAGTCTTGTCCTGAGGATCATCGGTAGAAATGCACGAAACTGCCAAAGCAATGCAGGCAGCCGATGCAAAGAAGTTCAATAATTTCATTGTGTCTAGTGTTATAATAGGACATAGTGCCGCGGTCAGGCGGCACTACGTCAAGAGAAATTGCTTAATTACTTTGCAACTGTAATTGCGAGCATAGGAGCTGCACCGTTAGCGTTGTCGTCAGTGACAGCTGTGTTAGGAAGAACGCCAACTGAGTTCC
>JAFYXE010000101.1 GCA_017546275.1 Bacteroidales bacterium
ATACACCTTCCTCAGTTTCCTCAGACTGACCAAATGGAAGAGAATCGTCTATGTGTATCTTCCGTCTATCATAGTCTGTATGATGATGCTGAAGGGAAGTGGATCAAGTGCCATCTTCGTCGGATTCATTCTTGTAGCGACGATGTTCATATGCGGAGTCCCGTGGAAGGAACTTGCTTTGGCAGGACTCGTCGGCATAGCAGGCTTCGCAGCCCTGTTTGCAGTATACAAAATCACAGACGGTGACAAGATGAAGCGAATCGGCACAGTGGTCAGCCGTATGAGTGTCGAATACGATATGAACCGTCTTGAAGGCCTGGAGGGTGACGAGTTCCACAATATGCTTGATACCCTCAGACAGCCTGTGTCGGCAAAGGTGGCCATATACGAAGGCCGTCTCCTTGGAAAGCACACCGGCAACAGTACACAGAAATATCAGGTCAGCAACATATACGGTGACTATATGTACAGCTTCCTCGTAGAGGAGTACGGTCTGCTGGGAGGTATAATCATCCTCATCATATACCTGAGCGTCCTGGCCCGAAGCGTGATCATCTCACGAATGAGCGACGACGAATTCGCGAGATATGCGGTCGGAGGCCTGGCACTGCTCATCACCGGTCAGGCGTTTATGCATATAGCGGTGAATGTGGACCTGGGTCCGATGACAGGCCAGACCCTCCCTCTCATCAGTCACGGAGCAAGTGCCTTCCTGGTGTTCTGCGCGGCGTTCGGAGTCATTCTGAGCATCAGCCGAAAGGCAAAGAACAAGATCCAGAGCGCAGAGGAAATGACACAGGCATCGAAAAACAACATTGAAGAAAATCTCGCGGCAGCGGAAAAGATAGAAGACTAGGTTATGGAATACAGAAAGATACGCGCAATCATCAGTGGTGGCGGAACAGGCGGACACATTTTTCCCGCCCTGTCCATAGCCAACAAACTCAAGGAACTTAACCCTGAGACAGAGATCCTCTTTGTCGGGGCAGAGGGCAGAATGGAGATGGAGAAAGTGCCGGCAGCAGGTTATGAGATCATTGGTCTGCCGATTACAGGTCTCAAACGACAGCTGACACTCTCCAATCTTGCTCTGCCGTTCAAGGTTCTCAAGAGCATCTCACAGGCAAAGAAGGTCATCCGTACCTTCAAGCCGGACATCGCGATAGGCGTGGGCGGATATGCAAGCGCTCCCCTCCTCTGGGCAGCCACACGTATGGGTGTGCCTACCCTCATCCAGGAGCAGAACGGCTTTGCAGGACTCACCAACAAGATCCTCGGAAAGAAGGCTGGATGCATCTGCGTAGCCTACGAGGGAATGGAGAGGTTCTTCCCTGCCGACAAGATCGTTATGAGCGGCAACCCTATCCGCAAGGAAATCGTTCCTGCAGACGAGGCAATGAAGGCAGAGGCATATAAGCACTATGGCCTCAACCCGGATATGAAGCACCTTCTCATCGTAGGCGGAAGCCTCGGAAGCGGCACGCTCAACAATGCGATGAAGAAATGGATCAACGACGGCTGTCCGGGCGGCGAAGGAATCGAGATCATCTGGCAGTGCGGAAAGTACTACAAGGCTTCCGTGGATGCGTTTATGCAGGAGGCTGAAGCAGCCGGCAAGGGCAACGGATGTCTCAAGAACATCAGCCACTCCGACTTCATCAGCAGAATGGACCTCGCTTATGCTGCAGCAGACGTGATAATCTCACGTTCAGGCGCAAGCTCGATCTCGGAGATGTGCGCGGCGCACAAGGCAGCGGTGTTCGTACCGTCACCTAACGTGACCGAGGACCACCAGACCCACAACGCGATGGCGCTGGTCAACAAGAACGCAGGCCTCATCGTGAAGGACGCAGAGGCATCGGAGAAGCTTATGCAGACAGCCTGCGAACTGCTTGCCGACGCGGCGAAGATTGCAGAGATAGAAAAGAACGTTGCTGCTCTGGCAAAGACAGACGCAGCAAAGACAATAGCTGACGAAATATACAGGATTGTAAAATAATGAAGGAGTACACTAATATTTATTTCATAGGTATCGGCGGCATCGGAATGAGTGCAATCGCCAGATACTACAACGCAAAGAGCTACAAGGTGAGCGGATACGACAAGACTCCGTCTCCTCTGACTCGCGCGCTTGAAAGCGAGGGAATCGAGATCCATTACGAAGACAATATCGACTTCGTTCCGAAGGATGTCGAGAACACTCTCGTAGTGTATACTCCAGCCATCCCTAAGGATATGGGAGAGCTCGTCTATGTACAGAACAACGGATACAGAGTCATCAAGCGTTCACGTATGCTCGGAGAGATCGCCCAGGGCCAGAGATGTATGGCAGTTGCCGGAACACACGGCAAGACCACTACCAGCACACTCGTGAGCCACATCTTCACAGACAGCGGCGAAGGCTGCTCTGCCTTCCTCGGAGGCATCTCCAAGAACTACGGCAGCAACCTCCTCATCAGCCCTAACGACGTGATCGTAGCCGAGGCTGACGAGTTCGACCGTTCGTTCCTCCAGCTCTTCCCTGAGATCTCAGTGATCACATCGATGGACGCTGACCACCTCGACATCTACGGCGACGAGGCCCACATCCGCGAGGCATTCAAGGCATTCGCATCTCAGGTAAGCGGCACAGTGATCGTAAAGCACGGTCTCGACATCACACCTGAGGACACAAAGGCAAAGATCGTGACATACGGATACGACACACCTGAGGCTGACTACTATGCAGAGCCGCTCGAGGGAGGACGATTCAACCTCCACTACCCTGGCGGAGTGATAGAGGACTGCATCGTGGGCATCCCGGGATGGGTGAACATCGAGAACGGCGTTGCAGCTGCAGCCATCGGACTCACATACGGCCTCGAGCCTGAGAAGATCCGCAAGGCACTCGCCTGCTTCAGCGGCGTAAAGAGAAGATTCGATATGCAGGTTAACCAGGAGGGACTCGTGTACATCGACGACTATGCACACCATCCGAACGAAATCTCTGCGGCCATCAGCTCAATCAAGAACAAATATCAGGGATACAGATATACAGCCATCTTCCAGCCGCACCTCTTCACCAGAACACGCGATTTCGCACCTGAGTTCGCAGAGTCGCTGAGCAATGTGGACAGACTCATCCTTCTGGACATCTATCCGGCACGTGAGGAGCCTATCCCAGGCGTCACTTCGGAGATCATCTTCAAGGACGTGACAGCACCGGAGAAGGTGATGATGAAGAAAGAAGAGCTTCTTGAGCACCTCAACGGATGGGAACTTGGAGAAAAGGAAGTATTCATAACACTCGGAGCCGGTGACATCGACAGACTCACAGGACCGATAGCAGAACTGCTGACAGCAAAGTCAGGAAAATAATATGCCGAAGATTGTCAGAATCATAATCAACATCGTTTTCGCCGCAGCACTTGTGGCGGCGCTCGCTGCAGCCTATATCGTAGGCTCAGCAGACAGGAAGCCTATCCTGTGCAAGGGCGTGAAGATTGTGATTGCTGACAGTACGGTCAACCAGTTCGTCACTCCAGAGGAGGTCAAGAAATACATCGACAAAGAATACGGCGGCTATGTCGGTATGCCTATCGATGATATAGACCTCGTGAAGGTGGAGGCCATACTGGACGAGAAGACAGCCATTTACAAAAGCGAAGCATACACCACCAAGGACAGCCTTCTGAACATCAGCATCACTCAAAGAAGACCGATCGTGAGGTTCCAGAAGGGAGACAAGGGATTCTATGCGGACGCCGAAGGTTTCCTCTTCCCGCTCCAGAGCACCTACGCCTCATACGTACAGATCATAGACGGAGCGATTCCTTTGAAGAACGAGCACGGATACAGAGGGACACCGGAAACCGACGAAGAGAAGCTTTGGCTGAGGAGGATGATAGACCTGGTGAAGTACATTGAGGGAAGCAGGAAGTGGAAAGATGTGATCGTACAGATCAGCGTCGGCGAAGACGGTAACCTGATCCTCGTTCCGAGAAAAGGAAAGGAGAAGTTCATTTTCGGACACCCGACAGAAATCGAAAGCAAATTCGAGAAGATGGAGCTTTATTACAAGGCCATTGCTCCGGCCAAGGAGGAAGGCCGATACAGATCGGTGGACCTCAGATTTGACGGACAGATAGTATGCAGATAAGACAGGAGATACAATATATGAGCGAACATACAGAAAAGAACATAGCAGCGATTGACCTCGGTACATCCAAGATGTCTCTTACAGTTGCAAGAGCAAACGGCAAGGATGTTGAGATCGTGTATTACAGAGAGATTCCGTCGGACGGAGTCAGATACAGCGGAGTGTGGAACGTGGTGAAGGCACAGGAGCCTTTGAAGCGTCTCATCCAGGATGCAGAGGAGTCACTGGACATCAAGATCACCCAGGCGGTTATCGGTATGCCTAAGTATCCTGTACGCCAGGAGACCAACAGCGGCAAGGTGATGGACAGAGGCGAGGACACAGAGATTACTGCAGAGGACATCGACTGTCTCAAGAGATTCGCTCAGGAAACCTATCCTCTCAATGATCCGCAGAAGGAAGCGATCTACGGAGCAGTAGCTCAGTCTTTCTCTGACGGAGAGTATTTCCAGCTTATAGAGAATGACATCGTCGGAATGACCAGCGACACTCTCGAAGGTCATTTCAAGATCTTCATAGGAAGAAAGAAGGACCTCACAAACGCCGACAATCTCCTGACAAGAGTCGGTGTGTCTGCACGCAAGAAATACTTCACCGCCGAGACTACAGCAAAGGCAGTCCTCAGCGAGACAGAGATGGAGAACGGTGTAGCCCTCATCGACTTCGGAGGCGGCTCGACATCAGTGACAATCTACCAGGACAGCATTATGCGTCATTATGCTTCCATCCCATTCGGAGGAAAGAGCATAACACACGATATCAAGAGTGAGCTCGAGATCACAGAGAGACTCGCAGAGAACATCAAACTCGCCTTCGGCGCCTGTATGCCTGACAAGCTCCAGAGCCTCAGCGAAAAGGTTCTCCACATCCGTGGAAACGGAGCCGAGCAGGACAAGCAGGTGGCTGTGAAATACATCTCAGAAGTGATCACAGCGAGAGTGGAGGAGATTCTCCAGGCCATCCTTTATGAAATCAGCGAGAGCGGACTGGCAGAGCACCTCAGGAGCGGAATTGTAGTGACCGGAGGTTGCGCACAGCTGCCTAACCTCGGACTCCTCATCGGAGAGATGTCCGGATATAAGGTAAGGACAGGATACCCTACACAGAAGTTCTCGTCACAGGGCATCGACGGCATCCACGACACTACTGCCACAACAGCCATCGGACTGATCCAGGCAGCCCTCGAGGAGGAAGCTATGAACTGCACATCAGCAGTTGTACACCATACAGAAGTAGAAGCTGAAGAGGAGACAGAAGCAGCAGTTGCAGAAGAGACTGTAATTCCAGAAGAGAACCAGAACAAGGACGCCTACTACGACCCTGAGTTCGACGACGATGACACCAAGCCGGCAAAGAGCAACCCTCTTTTCAAGAAGCTTAAGATCTTCTGGGGAAGCGCTGTGACAAAGCTCGAAGAGTTCAGCGACAAGGCAGACGATTTAATTGACGACATTGCAAGGTAAAAGGATTGGATTTATGACATATACAGATATATCAGAACTTGAGGTAATCCCTAAGGACTGGGAGCAGGACAACTCTATAATCAAGGTGATAGGAGTCGGCGGTGGCGGTTGCAACGCTGTCAACTATATGTTCAACAAAAAGATTGACGGCTGCACATTCATCGTGTGCAACACCGACTCGCAGTCTCTCAAGAAAAGTCCGGTCCCTACCAAGATACAGCTTGGCTCAGGCCTCGGAGCAGGATGCAACCCTACCGAGGGCCGCAACGCAGCGCTCAACTCCCAGAAGGAGATCGAGGAGAAAGTTTTCGACGGCAAGACAGAGATGCTCTTCATCACTGCGGGAATGGGTGGCGGTACCGGTACCGGAGCAGCACCTGTGATCGCTGCAATGGCGAAGAACAAGGGCATCCTTACAGTCGGAGTCGTTACACTTCCGTTCAAGAACGAGGGCAACGAGTCGCTTTCCAAGGCTATCGACGGCATCTACGAACTCCAGAAGAACGTGGACAGCCTCCTCATCATCAACAATGAGAAGATCTACGCTCACTACGGCGGGCTCCTCATCCAGGATGCCTTCCCTAAGACAGATGAAGTCCTCGCGACTGCAGTCCAGGGCATCACAGAGATCATCAGCAAGCCTGGTTATGTAAACGTGGACTTCAAAGACGTGAAGGCTATGATGACCGGAAGCGGAATGGCACTTATGGGCTGCGGCTCAGGCCAGGGCAAGAACAGAATCGCAGACGCTGTAAACAGCGCTCTCGCATCCCCACTGCTCAACGACTTCGAGATCAAGACAGCCAAGAACGTACTCATCAACATCACTGCCGGATACAATGAGAAAGGTCTCCTTATGGACGACCTCGCTGAGATCGACAGACTTATGACCGAGCAGCTCGGAGAGGACGCAAACAGATTCAAGAGAGGTATCGTCTATGAAATGGGCGAGGACTTCGGCGACAAGGTGAACATCACCGTTATCGCAACAGGCTTCGAGATGATGCGTCTGAACGAGATCACAGATGTGAAGATCGGCAACATCATTATGATCGACAGCAACTTCACATACAGCAAGGAAACTGCACTTGCAGGAGAAGGCATCGAACTCCCTGCAGTAAGAAGCCAGAAGATCGGCTTCAACACAAGCAGCATCAAGAAGCACTTCGATTTCGGAACTTCAGGCAAGCCGGCACTCCTCGTAGGAGAGGGCGACAACAAGAGCGACCTCGAGAACAGGACTGCCATCAAGAGAAAGACAAGAACAGATAAAACAGAATAGATATGACAAGGAAAACAAGAGTAAGGTTTGCACCTTCACCTACAGGTCCGCTCCATATGGGCGGCGTTAGGACAGCTCTTTACAACTACCTTTTCGCAAAGCAGCGTGGAGGTGACTTCATCATCAGAATCGAGGATACCGACTCTCAGAGATTCGTCCCAGGAGCCGAGAAGTATATCATCGAGGCACTCAACTGGTGCGGCATCGTGCCTGACGAGGGTGTCGATGCAGCCGGAAACGTTGTTGAAACACCGTCTGAGCGTCATCCGCACGCTCCATACAGACAGAGCCAGAGAAAGCCTATCTACCGTCAGTACGCAGAGCAGCTCGTAGAGAACGGCTATGCATACTATGCGTTCGATACAGCTGAGGAACTCAATGCAAAGCGCGCAGAGATGGAGGCCAACGGCCAGACATTCATCTACGGCCAGACTACACGTATGGGTCTCCGCAACTCCCTCTGTATGCCTGAGGCTGAGGTAAAGGAACTCCTCGAGACTCGTACAGACTGGACAATCCGTTTCAAGATGCCTGAGAACAGAGTCGTGAAGATGGACGACCTCATCCGCGGTCACGTGGAGGTGAACACATCGACTCTCGACGACAAGGTTCTCTGGAAGAGAGCGGACGAACTCCCAACATACCACCTCGCCAACATCGTGGACGACCACCTTATGGAGATCACTGAGGTTATCCGCGGCGAGGAGTGGCTCCCATCGCTTCCGCTCCACTACCTCCTTTACGAGGCATTCGGATGGACAGAGACACAGCCACGTTTCGCTCACCTTTCTCTCCTCCTCAAGCCGGACGGAAAGGGCAAGCTTTCAAAGCGCGACGGCGACCGCCTCGGCTTCCCTGTGTTCCCGCTCCAGTGGACAAACGCAGAGGGTGAGGTTTCACGCGGATACCGTGAGGACGGATACTTCCCTGAGGCATTCGTGAACCTCCTCGCTATGCTCGGCTGGAACCCTGGTACTGAGCAGGAGCTCTTCACTCTCGAGGAACTCATCGGCACATTCTCATTGGAGAGAGTGATCAAGTCAGGTGCACGTTTCAACGCTGACAAGGCAAAGTGGTACAACAAGGAGTATCTCCGCAAGAAGAGCGTTTCAGAGCTCACTGACCTCTATATGCCTATCCTCGAAAGCAAGGGCATCAACGCTACAAGAGAGTATGTCGAGAAGGTTGTAGGCCTCATCAAGGAGAGAGCTACATTCGTGGCTGACTTCTGGGACATCGCACCTTACCTCTTCGTTGCTCCTACAGAGTTCGTTGAGAAGGATGCCGCAAAGTTCTGGAAAGAGGAGAACTACACTCTCGCTCTCAAGGCTGCAGACTTCATCCTCGCATTCGACGGTGAGTTCACACCGGAGGGACTCGGCGCACCGCTCGAGGAATACATCCGCAGCAACGAGTGGCCTATGGGTAAGGTAATGAACTGCCTCCGACTCGCAATGGTAGGCGGATCGAACGGTCTCGGCATCGCTGACATCGTGACACTCATCGGCAAAGAGGAATTCGCAAGACGAATCGAATACATCAAAAGCAAGCTCTGCTAATCACATAAAAAGGATGACTTGATGAAGTCATCCTTTTTTTATTGTCTTTGCTATTGCTGTCCTTATATTGAGAGATGCCGTATCCGGCCTGAGGGCCTCTGCAAGCGGCATATCCGACGGTGTGACCTGACAGATGGTCTTGAAATACCGTAGTGCATCCACCTCGCTGCGGCCGCATATGGCAATGACCGGCACTCCACGGGCCGATGCCCTCTGTGCCACGGTATACGGAAGTTTGCCGGTAATCGTCTGTGCATCCATCCTACCCTCTCCGGTAATGACAAGGTCCGCGCCCTTTATTGCCTCATCGAAGCCGACAGCATCCAGGACCATAGCCGCACCCGGACTCATCTCAGCCTTCAGGAAGGCCTTGAGCGCACCGCCTAATCCTCCGGCAGCACCTGCGCCCGCGATGTCAGTCACATCCATCCCCGTCACCTTATATATAATACGCGAGAAACTGCGCATACCTTCATCGAGCGTGGCCACCATTTCCGGCGTCGCACCCTTCTGAGGCGCATACACATATGCCGCACCCTCCGGTCCGCAGAACGGAGAATCCACATCGCAGGCCACAATGAAATGCGACTCCTTCAGACGTGGGTCCGCACCCGTCGTATCCACATCCGCAATCTTTCCCAAGGACTCCCCGCAACCCTTCAGCCTCCTGCCTTCGACATCTGCAAACACATACCCCAGCGCCTCCAAAGCTCCGGTTCCTGCATCATTCGTAGCGCTTCCTCCTATACATATCAGAAAACGACGACATCCTTTGTCCAGCGCATCAGCGACCAATTCGCCTGTGCCATAAGTAGTTGCGGCAAGCGGATTCCTTTCATCAGGGCTCAGCAAGGTCAGACCGCTGGCCTTCGCCATCTCGATGACCGCCGTTCCGTCGGGGGCTATCGCATACTCGGCGATGACTCTGCGTCCGAGCGGGCCGCTGACTTCCACCCTTCTGATCCTGGCTCCAAGCGTGGCCGCAAGTGCATCTACCGTGCCCTCTCCACCGTCCGCAACGGCAAGGCTGACCACCTCGCAGCCGGGGCAGACATCAAGCACACCCATCCCTGCCGCCCTCGCCACTTCAGCCGACGAAAGGCAACCCTTGAATGAATCAGATGCAATTACGACTTTACGCATTTTTACCGCCATTTTGTACAAATATAGGCTTTTAGGTTTTTATTTTTGAAGGTATCCGATTAAATTTGCGGCACAAAATCGATCATTATGAAAATAGGTATTGCAAATGACCACGCAGGCGTGGAGTACAAGAACAGACTGGTTGAATATCTCACCGGCAAAGGCTATGAAATGGTTAACTTCGGTACTGACACTACCGACAGTATGGACTATCCTGATGTGGCTCATCCGCTTGCATCTGCAGTCGAGAACGGAGAGGTTGACCTCGGAATCGCATTCTGCGGCACCGGAAACGGTATCTGTATGACTCTCAACAAACACCAGGGCGTACGCGCAGGTCTCTGCTGGTCAGCTGAAATCGGCAAGCTCATCAAGCAGCACAACAATGCCAACGTGCTTGTAATGCCTGCACGCTTCATTCCTTTCGAGACTGTAATCGAGATTACAGACGCTTGGCTCAATGAGGAATTCGAAGGTGGCCGTCACCAGAACAGAATCGACAAGATCGCTTGTAAATAATTCACTTTGGACGCATTGTTACTTAATCCGGACTCAGCGCCTCTTACAAGAAGCATTGATGATTATCCGGAGGGAATTATTATCCCTATAGACAAACCATACAGATGGACTTCGGCGGACGTGATCAGAAAGGTCAAGTTCGCCGCAATCCGTCATTTCGGAAAGAAGAATCTGAAGGTCGGACACGCAGGAACTCTGGACCCGTTGGCTACCGGAGTGCTTCTTGTATGCATCGGCAAGGCCACCAAGCTTGCAGAGGAACTTCAGTCGCACGACAAGGAGTATGTTGCAGGCGTAACCTTCGGAGCTACCACTCCGTCTTATGACCTCGAGAAGGAGATCGACAGGTTCTTCCCATATGATCACATCACAGCAGAGGGTGTGGCAGAGGCCCTGCCAGGATTCATCGGCGAGCAGGACCAGGTCGCCCCGCTCTTCTCCGCGAAGTCTGTTGACGGTGTGCGCGCATATGAACTCGCACGCAAGCTCCACGCCCAGGGCAAGACCCTCGACGAGGCAGCACAGGAGCTCATCCGCGTCTCGAAGATCAACATTACGGAGTTGGAAGTTTTGGAGTACCATAGCCCCGGTAAGGCTAGTTCTCAAAACAGCCCCTCACACTGCGGCCAGGGGGATATAACTACTCCTGCCGAAGCTGCAGAATCGAAGGCTTCCAGCAGAATCAATGTGACCGACAACTCGGCACTCGGACTGCCTCGCGCAGTGATCCGTATGTCCTGCTCGAAAGGCACATACGTCCGCGCATTCGCCCGCGACCTCGGCGAAAAGCTCGGCAGCGGAGCCCACCTTGACTCCCTCCAGCGCAGCCGCAGCGGCATCTTCCGCGTCGAAAACGCACTCAGCGTTGACCAGACGCTCTCCCTCCTTAAAAATGACAGATAAAGGAACATATTCGTACAGACATATCTGGAAGGTAGCATACCCGATCCTGATAAGTCTGGTGATGGAGCAGATGATAGGTCTGACTGACACCGCCTTCCTCGGAAGAGTCGGTGAGGTCGAACTTGGAGCATCTGCCATCGCCATCGTGTACTATATGATCCTGTTTATGATCGGCTTCGGATTCAGCATCGGAGCCCAGATCATCATAGGCCGACGAAACGGAGAAGGCAACTACAGAGACGCCGGCAAAGTGTTCTGGCACGGACTCTACTTCGTGATGGGACTCTCCGGAGTCCTCATCGCAGCATCGGAGCTCTTCACCCCTGCACTGATGAGATTTATGGTCTCGTCGGAAGCAGTCTATGGCGCAGCACTCAGCTATGTCCGCTGGAGGCTCCCGGGTATGGTCTTCGCCTTTGCGACCGCAATGTTCCGAGCCTTCTATGTGGGCACAACGCAGACCAAGACATTGACCTTCAACTCGATAGTGATGGTCACATCCAACATCCTCTTCAACTGGATACTTATCTTCGGCCATTTCGGCTGCCCTGCCCTCGGCATCACCGGTGCCGCCATCGGCTCCAGCCTCGCTGAACTCGTTTCGCTCATCTTCTTTATATTATATACAAAGGTAAAATGCGACAGACCTAAGTTCGGCCTCGACAGGGCTGCACGATTCGAATGGTCAGAACTCAGAGCAATGATGCCGGTCTGCACCTGGACAATGATCCAGCACACCATCTCCGTCTCCACCTGGTTCATCTTCTTCCTTTATATAGAACATCTCGGTGAACGTGCGCTCGCCATCTCCAACATCGCCCGCGGTGCATCCGGAATGATATGGGTCGTGCTCCAGTCGTTCTCATCGACCTGCAGCACCCTGGTAAGCAACATCATCGGCGAAGGACGCCAGGACAAGGTAATGGCCCTGGTCGGACGCATTATGAAACTGGCATACGGAGTCGTGTGCACGATGGTGCTCGCGTTCTGCCTCTTCCCTAACGCAGTCGCACGCATATACACAGACATCCCTGACCTTGTGACAGCATCCGCTCCGGCACTTATGGTGATGGCCTGCTCATACCTCTTCAACGTCGGAGGACAGGTACTCTTCCTCGCCGTCTCAGGCACAGGAAGCACCAAGACCGCATTCAAGCTCGAGCTCATCGCTCTGGCCATCTATATGGTCTATTGTACGACAGTGATCGGTTGGCTGAAAGTTGATGTGGCAGTATGCTGGACAGCGGAATTCGTATATGGAGGCGTGCTGCTTCTCTGCAGCTGGATCTACCTCCGTTCCGGTCTCTGGAAAAACCGCAGCATCTGATCTGCGCCTAGACGAGGCGGAAGGCCTTGATCGCGCGGGTGAAGGTATAGTCGAGCGGATATCTGGCCTTCGAGGTCGCGGCCTTGCGGGCGAGCTCTGAAGCGAGCGCATCAGGCCCGTCGAGGTAGCGCATAAGATTGTCAGTAAGGACGTGCTCGAGGAGCAGATGGAAGCCTTGGCCGTGGTCCTGATGGCGAAGGTGGCAGAGTTCGTGGAGAAGCACATAGTCCTGCAGCACTTTCGGAAGTCGCACGATATTCAGGTTCAGATTAATGTTTCCCTTGCCGGAACAGCTGCCCCAGTTGGTAGCATTATGCTTGATAGTCACGCGATTATATGTAAATCCATAGCGTTCGGCAAACTCTGCAAGGCGTGGCGGAAGTTCGCGCTTCGCCTGACGGCGGAGAGCCTCCACCTCATCTGGAGAGGCCACTTTTACATCCTTGTAACGTTCCTTCTGCTTGGCCATAGTCTCGAGAATCCAGCCGCGTCGGGCCTCGAAGAAAATCCTCGCGACAGCGAAAGGCACAATGTAGGGAACAGACACAGTGACTCCCTTTACCGGGTGCACACGTATGCTGATGCTCCTGCTTCTGACGCTTTTCTTGAACGTCACCTCCCCTATCTCCGGATCCTGTAGAATCTTCATTTCTTCTCGATTAAAGTGGCGCAAATATAATCATATAAATTTTTCTTTCAAGGGCTTGTTTTCTTGGATATTATGCCTATCTTTGCGCCCGCTTTGGGTTTACTTGCCAGTGACCCGTAAAGTTTTGATGTTTAACCCTTAATCTTTAAAAATTATGGCAGAGTACCTTATGCCTGAAAAGAAACAGGAGATTTTCGCGAAGTACGGAAAGTCTAAC
>JAFYXE010000102.1 GCA_017546275.1 Bacteroidales bacterium
ATCTACACTACCATCAATCCTAAGATGCAGAGATATGCTGAGGAGGCTGTGAAGCAGCACCTCGGTTCGGATATGCAGAAGAGGTTCTTCCGCGAGATGAGATGGAAGAACAATGCTCCTTTCGATGATGAGGTGGAGAAGAGTATGATCGACGGCATTATGAAGAGGGCAAGGCGCGACAGCGACCGCTACCGCAGGATGAAGGCGGCCGGTGCGACCGAGGCTCAGATTATGAAGAGCTTCAAGGAGCCTGTCCAGATGAGGGTCTTTGCGTGGAACCAGAAGGGATATGCGGACACTGTCCTTACTCCGGATGATTCGATCCGTTATTACAAGGCCCACATCAGAGCGTCGTTTATGGCGATGACTCCGGATGAGGGACACATCAAGGCATATGTAGGAGGTCCTGACTTCAAGTATTTCCAGTATGACAACGCACGTCAGAGCAAGCGTCAGATCGGATCTACAATCAAGCCGTTCCTTTATACACTTGCAATGCAGGAGGGAATGTCTCCTTGCGACAAGGTTGCGAACGTGCCTCAGACCTTCATCATCAGCGAGGACAAGATCTGGACTCCAAAGAGTACCGACAAAGACGAGTATATCGGAAATATGGTTACCCTCAAGTGGGGACTTGCAAAGAGTTCGAACAACATCTCGGCTTACCTTATGAAGCAGTATGGCCCTGAGGCTATGGTGGAGATGATGAGAAAGATGGGTGTGGGAAGCTTCCTCGACCCGGTTCCGCCTCTCTGCGTAGGTTCTGCGAACATCTCTCTTTATGAGATGGTGGCCGCATACAACACCTTCCCTTCGAAGGGAGTATATGTAAGACCGATGTTCGTTACCAAGATCGTCGACAATATGGGCAACGTGCTTTCTGAGTTCACAACCAGAAAGAAGGAGGCAGTCAGCGACCGCACAGCGTATCTTATGGCTAACCTGATGCAGGGCGTGGTCAACGGCGGTACCGGATATGCGCTCAGAGGCCGCTTCGGATTCACTGGCGAGATGGCAGGAAAGACCGGAACCACAAACGACAATGCGGACGGATGGTTCATCGGATACACTCCTCAGCTTACAGCAGGTGCCTGGGCTGGATTCGAGGATATGCAGGTGCACTTCAACAGGACCGGAGACGGCGGTGGTGCCGGTGCAGCCCTTCCTATCTGGGGAATCTTTATGCAGAAAGTTCAGAAGGATCCTTCGCTTGCGTCATACTACAGCAAGACTGTGTTCGATGCACCTGTTGGTTATGAACTTAATCTCAATTGCGACGGAAGCAGCATCCCTGCAGAAGGCGAGGAGGTAGAGGAAGTGGTTCCTGACGAATTCGAGGAAGATATGGACAATTATTTCAACTAGAAGAATGAAGAATTACACAAAAGTAGCAGTGATATATGGCAGCGACTCTTCCGAGTGGGAAGTGTCGGTGAGAAGCGGTCAGTTTACCGCTTCGCAGATTGACGGAGAAAGATTCGATGTTTATGAGATCTTCGCGCGCTTCGGACAGTGGTCTGTAGCGGCGTACAGACTCAAGGGCCAGGAAAGAGTGGCTTTCGCAGAGGACGAGCGTCCTATGATCGACAAGACTGACTTCTCTGCTGTAGTGAACGGCGAGAAGGTACGTTTCGACTTTGTATATATTATGCAGCACGGTACACCGGGCGAGAACGGTCTTATGCAGGGTTACCTCGAGATGCTCGGCATCCCGCACAGCGGATGCAACGCCTTTGTGTCTGCAATCACTTTCGACAAGTTCTCTTGCAAGAGCTATCTCAAGGATGTCGACTATGTGAAGTGTGCAAAGGACGTGTTCCTCAGAAAGGGAGAGTCTGTCGAGGGTCTTGCGGCAAAGGCTGCGGAGCAGCTCGGACTTCCTATGTTCGTGAAGCCGACAGACGGCGGCAGCAGCTTCGGTGTAACAAAGGTGAAGACAGTGGAGGACTTCGACAAGGCTGTCGACTATGCATTCTCTGAAGGAAATATGCTCATCGCTGAGGCTGCGGTAGTAGGTCGTGAGCTCACCTGTGCGGTATACTTTGACGGAAAGGAGAACATCGCTCTTCCTGTCATCGAGATCATTACAGAGAACGAGTTCTTTGACTACGAGGCCAAGTATCAGGGCCACAGCAGGGAAGTGTGTCCGGCACAGATTCCTGATGCTCTCAGAGACGAGATCCAGGAGGTTTCGAAGAAGATCTACAGCCACCTCGGATGTGCAGGACTTGTACGTGTGGACTACATCGCATCTGAGGAGGGACTTTACTTCCTTGAGGTCAACACAATCCCTGGAATGACATCCGCATCTCTCGTACCTCAGATGGTAAGAGCAGCAGGACTGTCAATGACAGATTTCCTCTCTACAGTAATCGAGAATTCATAATGCTTCTGAAGGAGCTCATAAAAGAAGGAACTGAGACCATTTCTGTCGCCTATCCTGAAAGGGAGGCGCGAGAGATGGTCTTCATCTATCTTGAGCATCTGCTCGGAACGTCCAGACATACGCATATCCTCGATCCGGCCTATGAGGTCGCGGAGGCAGATGCCGGCCTGGCACGTGCTGCCTTTGCAAGGATGGCAGCGTTTGAGCCGGTACAATATATAATAGGTAAGGCCAACTTCTACGGACGCGACTTCAATGTGAGTCCTTCTGTTCTGATTCCGCGTCCAGAGACTGAACTCCTCTGCAGAGAGGTGGTTATGGACGGACGTTCGAAGCGCAGCCCTATGCGTGTTCTGGATCTGTGCACCGGAAGCGGATGCATCGCCTGGACACTGGCGATGGAGCTGCCGGGAGCGGAAGTCACAGCTGTAGACCTTTCGGAAGACGCATTGAAGGTAGCATCGGCCCAGTCCTTCGAAGATGGGCCGTCAGTGAATCCCCATTTCATAAAGGCAGATGTGCTTGCCGGTCCTGTGGAATCGTTGGGCAGTTTCGATGTGATTGTCAGCAACCCTCCTTATGTCAAAGAGTCGGAGAAGGCGTTGATGAGAAAGAACGTCCTGGAGTATGAGCCTGATATGGCTCTTTTTGTGGATGACGACGATCCTCTCATCTTCTATCGTGCAGTAGCACTTTGGGCAAAGGCTCTCCTTAAGGAAGACGGTTTCGGTATTGTCGAGATCAATGAAGCACTCGGAGAGGAGACAGCGGAAGCCTTCTCGGCAGTAGGTTTTACAAAGACGGAAGTGATAAAGGACTTTTCGGACCGTGCCCGTTTCGTGAAGTTCAGCAGGTAAAATCGTACGGATTTTATTTGATTTTTTATAAAAGTCAAACAAATTTTTGATACGGAATCGCCATTGGAGAATGCTCTGGTGGCGATTTTTGTTTTTATCCGCGTACTTTTTTGTTACGCGGATAATCGTCAGGAACTTTGCAGCAGAAACTTTATGATATGAAGACTATGCTGAAAAGAATTGCCGTGGCCGTGCTGCTGCCTATGGTAGCTGCCTGTGAATTTGTAGATGACGACATTGATAAGCACACAGGGAA
>JAFYXE010000103.1 GCA_017546275.1 Bacteroidales bacterium
CCTTGCTCTGGCTCACGATAGACGCAGCAGTATACTGAGGGATCATAAATCCGCTGTTCAGACCTGGCTTCGCTACGAGGAAGTTAGGAAGACCGCGCTGACCTGAAATCAGCTTATAGATACGACGCTCAGAAATGTTTGAAAGCTCTGAAAGCGCGATTGTCAGCATATCCATCGGGATAGCGATAGGCTGTCCGTGGAAGTTACCTGCTGAAATGATGAGATCCTCATCTGGGAACACTGTAGGGTTGTCAGTGGCACTATTGATCTCGATCTCGATCACAGACTTCACATAACGGATAGTGTCCTTGCTCGCACCGTGAACCTGCGGGATGCAGCGGAACGAATACGGATCCTGCACGTGAACCTTAGGCTGTCTGATGATCTCACTGCCCTCGAGAAGCTCGCGGAA
The DNA here is from genome assembly GCA_017546275.1 of Bacteroidales bacterium. Classification (GTDB taxonomy): domain Bacteria; phylum Bacteroidota; class Bacteroidia; order Bacteroidales; family UBA932; genus Cryptobacteroides. The sequence goes on from JAFYXE010000103.1 coordinate 413, forward strand.
ACGTGCTGCAGTATCTATCTGACCCTTGTGTGCACGTACCTCGTGAACCTGTGGATAGAACGGCTCGATACGTCCGTCATATGCCTCGAGAGACATAGCTCCGATCTTGTCTGCCCAGTCAGAAAGTCTTTCAGCCTGGATGAGCGACCACACAGCGTGTGCACTCATAAACTGTGTTCCGTTGAGGAGTGCGAGACCTTCCTTCGACTGGAGCTTGATAGGCTCCCATCCCATCTCTGCCCATACCTCTGCAGATGCACGGACCTCACCCTTGTAGTAAACCTCTCCGAGTCCGATGAGCGGGAGGCAGAGGTGTGCCAGCGGAGCGAGGTCGCCGGATGCGCCGAGCGAACCCTGCTGATACACTACAGGAAGGATGTCGTTGTTGAACATATCCATCAGACGCTGTACTGTAACGAGCTGTACTCCTGAATAACCGTAAGAGAGAGACTGAACCTTGAGAAGGAGCATCAGCTTCACAATCTCAGGCCTTACAGTCTCGCCGGTGCCGCAGGCGTGCGACATAACGAGATTGTGCTGAAGCTGTGAAAGATCCTCAGCAGGAATGGTGATGTTGCAGAGCGATCCGAATCCGGTAGTTACACCGTACACCGGTCTTCCGATGTCCTCCATCTTGCTGTCGAGATATTTACGGCATTTCTGAATTGCTTCCTCCGCTTCCTTGCTGAGTGTAAGTTTTGACCCAGCCTTGAGAAGAGATGCAGCTGTTTCGATTGTGAGCTTTTTGTTAGAGATTATATGGTCCATTTTGTTTTATGTTATATCACGCAAATATAACTATATTTGCTCATAATATGAAGAAACTGTTTTATTTGATATTGTTGCTGTGCTTTATCTGCACTTCAAAAGTCCACGCCACCGGCCATTGGACATCCGGTTGGGGCGTTTCCGGTTCCTTGAACGGAGGTACAGGACAATATCTTCCTTTCTGGGCCCACACAGGACAAAACGGAATTGTCCCTACCACATCGAACGCCTTGCTGACGCTGGGCGCCGGTGCGGCATATAATCATTCCAACGGTTTCTTCTACGAAAGCGGATGCAACTTTGCAGGATGGCTTGCGTCAGTTCCGAACGGCGGAGTGACAGTGAACGGCGCGGTAGACAGACTTTATGTAAGCGCAGGCTGGAAGATGCTCAGGGCTGAGCTTGGAATCGCACCGCGTCAGAGGGAACTTGGCGACCTGTCGGTCACAGGCGGCAATATGATGTGGACCTCAAACGCCAGAAACCTGCCGGGAATCAACGTCAAGTCAGACTGGATTCCTATCTTCAAATGGTTCGCTCTCCGAGGCAATGTAGCCCATTACAAGATGAATGACAATAGAGCGGTTGTCGGTACAATGCTTCACAACAAGTCTCTTGAAGGCAAGATCACCATCAACAGCAGAGTCTCGATCAGCGGAGGTCTCGAACATATAGCACAGTGGGGAGGATATTCGGAGCGTCTGGGAGCACAGCCGTCTTCGCTCGGCGACTTTGTGCGCGTATTCTTTGCTATGAACGGAGGAGATGATGCTCTTGAGACAGATAAGATCAACGTCCTTGGAAATCATCTGGGCCGTGAATATGTCAGGATAGACTGGCAGGCAGAGCGCTTCGGCCTCTTGCTCCAGTATGACAAGCCTTTTGAGGACGGCTCGGGACTCAGACTTCTCAATGTTCCCGATGGAGTGTGGACCGTCAAGCTTGATCTCAAGGACAAGTCCTTTGTGAATGAAATCGTATATGAGTACGTCAACACCACCTGGCAGTCGGGACCGCGTCACGACAGGCCTGCTACCCTTATGGAAAAGTGGGAGCAGGATCCGTCAGATCCGTACTACGGACGCATAAGCCTCCGAGGATGTGACAATTACTTCGTCAACGGCGTATATGTTTCCGGATGGACATACGATGGACGCATCATCGGTCTGCCTCTGATCGGAGGACTTGTATTTGACAAGGATGGAATAGTCAGGGATGTGTCCTGCAGCAGAGTCCGTGCTCATCACATCGGAATAGGTGGAAATTTTGCAGAAGGCTGCCCGTATAAATTCAAGGCTACCTGCAGCAGAAACTATGGAAGGTATAACCAGAGTGCAACGTCTGTATTTGCAAGCTACCCGCTGCAGTTGTCTATGGCATTGGAGGTTGGCATACAGAATCGTCTCTCCAGACTGCCTGTGGATTTCTGGGTAGGAGTGTATTCGGATCTGGGACAGTTGTATCAGGATTCTTTCGGCCTTACTCTTAAGGTTGTCCGTCGAAACTTACGCACTTTTTAAACCACTCAAGAACTCTATTTATGTCAGCTTCGGGTGCACCGCTCAATGAGTTTATGCATCCGAACATATAGCCTCTGCCGTCGCCGTAGGCCTTGATGTTCCTTTCGATATGTCTGCGTCCTTTGGATGGCATCATATACAGAGCCTTGCCTTCAGGCGAGACCAGTATGCATCTGCCACTGCGCGCCTCGCTGATGTAGAAAAGCTCCTGTGAATTATACTGGTCTTCGTGACGGAAACGATGCTGTATGTTCCTGATCATCATATCCTCGTTCTGTCCAAAGTACTCCTCGAAGAAACTCTTTCTGAGTGCTCGTGGAGTATGGGTCAGATAGATGAATCTGCGTCCTCCTCCGAGCGCGTCAAGGGCATTCACCATAGAATGCTTGAAACTGATCTTCTTGTGTCCGCCCTTTCTTGGCTTCAGTGCCCAGATAACCTTCTCCAGCAGTGTGCTGTACCACGAAGCATAGCATATTGTTTCCTCGCCGCGGAAGAAGTCGGAAGGGGAGAGCGGTGATGTGATGAAGAAGTCGTCATTCATCAATATGAAACGCTCGCTGAGTCCTGGAATGCGCCAGATCATAGTCTCGATGGCCCTGGAGTTGAAAGTCGGCAGATACTGCTCGTATCCTTTGAAGATCTCTTCGTGGCTGACAATGTTCATCGGGATGTGACCATCCGGGAAAAGTGCGCTTATATACTCCTCCAGCTTCGGGTCCTGGCCGTCCGTAACGATGTGAATGGTGCGGATGAATGGGGCATAACGGTTGATTGAAGCTATGCAGTGGCGGATCTCGCCCATATCGCAGAACCTTTCCTTGCCCCCGACGTCAGGTCGCGTGTCCTCCTTCTGTGAAGTTATATATGTCCTCATCTTCGCCTTGTGTGCAGGATCGTCTCCGTCCACCCAAGGCAGGACAATGTCAATAGGACAATCAGGCGACATATCAATGCCGCCTGATTGCTCTATATGAGAACTTTTTATGATCACTTGAGTGCCTTTCTGATTACCTCTTCATCTGCGATGTTAGGGAGGGTTACCTTGAGGCCCGGCGTGCGCTCCATCTCACGCTTGATGGCGTTCATCGCGCCCTCGTTGCGTGCCCAGCTGCGGCGTGCGATACCGTTGTTCACGTCCCAGAGGAGCATATCCTTGATGTGGCGGTCAGAGTCGTCGCTGCCGTCGATCACCATACCGAATCCACCGTTCATAACCTCGCCCCAGCCTACGCCGCCACCGTTGTGGATGGATACCCAGGTAGCGCCGCGGAAACCGTCGCCGATCACATTGTGAACCGCCATATCTGCGCAGAACTGTGAACCGTCGTAGATGTTCGAAGTTTCACGGAACGGTGAGTCTGTACCGGATACGTCGTGGTGGTCACGTCCGAGAACGATAGGAGCCGAGATCTCGCCGTTGCGGATTGCCTCGTTGAACGCGAGAGCGATCTTTGTACGGCCTTCGCAGTCGGCGTAGAGGATACGTGCCTGTGAACCTACCACGAGGTTGTTGCGGCCTGCCTCCTCGATCCAGCGGATGTTGTCCATCATCTGGCCCTGGATCTCCTCCGGTGCCTCTGCCATAATCTCGCGGAGTACCTTTGCTGCGATGGCGTCTGATTTCGCGAGGTCCTCCGGCTTCTCAGACATACATACCCAACGGAACGGACCGAAGCCGTAGTCGAAGAAGAGCGGACCCATAATGTCCTGAACGTATGAAGGATAACGGAAGCGTCCGTCCTCGCGCACTACATCAGCGCCAGCGCGTGAAGCCTCGAGGAGGAATGCGTTACCATAGTCGAAGAAATACATACCCTTGTCAGCGAGCTTGTTCACTGCTGCTGCGTGTCTGCGGAGAGACTCCTGTACGCACTCGCGGAACTTCTCAGGCTCCTCTGCCATCATTCTGTTGGACTCCTCATAAGAGTAGCCTACAGGGTAGTAACCGCCTGCCCAAGGATTATGGAGAGATGTCTGGTCAGAACCGAGGTCTACGAAGATCTCCTCCTCTGCAAGTCTTTCCCAAAGGTCGACAACGTTGCCCTGGTATGCGATCGAAACGACCTCCTTGCCCTCCACGGCCTTGCGGATACGTGGGATGAGCTCGTCGAGGTCTGTGTGGATCTCGTCCACCCAGCCCTGGCTGTGTCTCTTGTGTGCAGCGTGCGGGTTCACCTCCGCGCAGACGCTTACAACGCCCGAGATCACACCGGCCTTAGGCTGTGCGCCCGACATACCGCCGAGACCTGCAGTGACGAAGAGCATACCCTTCATATTCTCCTCAGTGCCAGCGATGCCCCTTGTCTTGAGCTGCTTGCGTGCTGCGTTCATCACGGTGATTGTAGTACCGTGAACGATGCCCTGAGGACCGATGTACATATATGAACCTGCCGTCATCTGGCCGTACTGCGACACTCCGAGAGCATTGAACTTCTCCCAGTGGTCAGGCTTCGAGTAGTTCGGAATCACCATACCGTTAGTCACGATCACGCGTGGAGCGTCCTTGTGGCTAGGGAAGAGTCCGAGAGGGTGGCCTGAGTACATAACGAGAGTCTGCTCGTCAGTCATTGTCGCCAGATACTGCATCACGAGGCGGTACTGTGCCCAGTTCTGGAACACTGCTCCGTTTCCTCCGTATGTGATGAGCTCGTGAGGATGCTGAGCCACGCGGTAGTCCAGGTTGTTCTGGATCATAGCCATAATCGCAGCAGCCTGCTTTGACTTTGCCGGGTACTCGTCGATAGGGCGGGCGTACATCTCGTAGTCAGGACGGAGACGGTACATATAGATGCGACCGTACTCCTTGAGCTCCTGAGCGAACTCCTCTGCGAGCATCGCGTGGTGCTCTGCAGGGAAGTATCTCAGTGCGTTCTTGATGGCCAGCACCTTCTCCTCGGCGCTGAGGATCTCCTTGCGCTTAGGGGCGTGGCTGACTGTTGTGTCATATGGTTTCGGCTCCGGGAGAATCACCGGAATGCCTGCCAAAATATCTTCGTGGAATGTCATTGTCAATTAGAGTTTACCGTTAACGATTTCAAGAACCTCAGCCTCTGCTGCAATTGCTGCCGCCGCGATCTCTGCCGCCTCAGCGCAAAGACGCTCCGCAGCCTCTCGGTCAGCAAGACCTGCAGCATTGATGCGCACGTTCATCTGAGCTCCGAGAACGGCACTGCGTGCAGCGAGTGCACCGACGCCTGCGTCAGATACCGATGCAGGGTTGCCCTCGGCAGCCATAGCCTTCACGATAGGGAACACCTCGAGAGAAGCCTTCATAGTCTTCAATGGAACCTCGGTAGCATAGAGGGTAGCAGCCTCAAGAGCGGCAGCGCGTGCAGCCTTCTCCTCGTCAGAACCCTTAGGCATACCGATGGCAGCCATAATCTTGTCGAATGCTGCAGTGTCCTCGTCAACGAGTGCGAGAAGTCTGCGCATCACATCCTGACCCTTGTCGGCCCAGTCAGAGAACTCCTTCCAGCGTTCGTCCCAGCCTGCCTTGTGTGAAGAAAGGTTGGCAACCATAGTTCCGAGAGCTGCTCCGAGAGCACCCATATATGCAGAGATCGATCCGCCGCCTGGAGCAGGTGACTCAGATGCAGTCTCGAGTGCAAAACCCTTGCAGGTCATACGGACGAGTCTCTCCTTTGCCGCAGCCTCCTTCTCGTCCTCGATGAGGAACTCCACTACCTTCTCGGCAGGATTGAAAGGCTTGAGGTCGTCAAGTCCCATAGACTTGACAGCGATCTTCATAATCTCCTCCTCAGAGATACCTGTAGAGCGCTGCTGCTTCTCGAGGAAGTAGCGTCCTGCCTCGATAAGGGTGCGCTTAGGCACGAGACCTACGATCTCAGTACCAGTAACGCGGAGACCGCGTGCCTGAGCCGCGCGGCATACCTCGTCAAAGGCAACGTGGAGCGGAGTAGTGTTGATGTCTGTGATATTCATTGACACCTGAGCGATGCCATATTCGTCGATGAACCAGCCGATAGCCTTGCAGCCCTTCAATGTGCCGGGAATCATAACGGTCTTGCCGTTCTCGTCCTTCACGATCTTGCCGGTGATAGGGTTGCCCTCTCTCTTCGGACGGCCCTTCTCGCGTACATCGAATGCGATCGCATTCGCACGGCGTGTAGAAGTAGTGTTGAGGTTGTAGTTCACTGCGATCAGGAAGTCACGTGCACCTACGTTTGTTGCACCTGCCTGTGCAGTGCGCTCAGTATAGCATCCTGGACCGAAGTCAGGCTGACGTGCAGGATCTCCCATCTTCTCAGGAAGAGCCTCGTACTCGCCTGCGCGGCAAACTGCGAGGTTCTTGCGCTCAGGCTTCTGAGCAGCTGCCTCGTAGCAGTAGCAAGGAATTTCAAGTTCAGTGTAGATGCGCTCTGCAAGCTGTCTTGCGAGTTCAGCGCACTCCTGGAGTGTTATGCCGGAAATAGGAATGAGCGGAAGCACGTCGGTGGCACCTGAGCGTGGGTGTGCTCCGTGGTGCTGACGCATATCAATGAGTTCGCCGGCGCGCTTGACGCCCTGGAACGCAGCCTCGAGAACAGCCTCAGGGCTGCCTACGAATGTAACGACTGTGCGGTTGGTGGCTTCACCCGGATCCACGTCAAGGACCTTTACACCGCCAGCCTTCTCGATAGATGCAACGATCGAATTGATCACTTCCATATTGCGGCCTTCGCTGAAATTAGGCACGCATTCGATGATTCTTTCCATAAAGTATGTTCTGAGTTATTTTGTTGTCTGAATTTTCTAGAATTCACCACCGCCCATAGGAGGTCTTCTCATCTCCTGGATCTTGAGACCCTCAGGCACTTCGAATGTCGAAGCAGGAATCTCCACATCCTCTACGATCTTCACTGCAGTCTGACCCATCTCACCGAAGTCGGTCTTTACTGAAGTCTTGACAGTGATGCCCTTGTAGATCCATACGGTCTGCTTTACGACCTGGCCCATCATAAAGATTGCGGCAGAGTACTTTGTACACATAACGCCTGCTACCTCCTCGGTGCCGAGCTCCTTGATCTTGTTCTTCTTGATGTTCTTCTCGGATTTGTCAGCGAAGTTGATCTTCTCGCCGCCCATACCCATACCAGGCATACGCATAGCTGTGTTTGTCTCGTCGTCGATCATAAGGTTCTCGCCGTTGACCTCGAGGCCTCTCATCTTTCTTCCCTGGAATTCAGAGATGGTAGCCTGCTTTGCGCCGTAGTCGTCAAAGTAGAGTTCCTGAACGACCTTCTGGCCCATCATATCCATTTCCATAGTTACGATACCTGACTTCACCTCGTAAGGCTTGTCCTGTGCCTGTGCGCCTATGCAGAAAATGCAGAGAATCGCGAAGATTAGAGCTTTCTTCATTTTGTTATGTGTTATTTGGTTAATTTCGGTGGTTATATGCGTGTGCGCGCCATTCGCGTGCACACATTATGCAAAGATAGCAATATATCCGAGATTATATTCATATACTTTCATTAACTTTGCCGGCCGAAAACAAGGATTAGAAGATATGACAGGACTTATAGGAAAATACGGTAAAAATTATTCATCACTTCTCAAGCTTGCCCTTCCGATCATCGTGGGACAGCTCGGAGGTATCATCACAGGCCTTGCCGACACGATTATGGTGGGCCAGCACAGCACTGCGGAACTCGCGGCTTCTTCGTTCGTGAACAATGTGCTCAATGCATTCATCATCTTCGGAACCGGCTTCTCGTTCGCGCTTACTCCGCTCGTGGGAGAGAACCTTGCACGTGACAAGAAGTACGTGGTGTCTGCGTGGCTGAAGAACGGCATCGTGGCGAACCTTCTCCTTTCGCTTCTGCTGATGGCGATCCTTACAGTGGTGTACTTCAATGTGGAGCATTTCGGACAGCCTGCGGAGCTGCTTCCGCTCATCAAGCCGTACTTCCTCGTGTCGATGGTTTCGATCATCTTCGTGATGCTCGCAAACTCGTTCAGGCAGTTCGTCGAGGGCATCACAAACCCTTCTGTATCAATGTGGATCCTGGTGACAGGCAATCTGCTGAACATCTTCGGAAACTACCTCCTCATCTACGGTAAGTGCGGTCTTCCTGAGATGGGTCTGATGGGTGCCGGATACAGTACTCTCATCTCACGAATCTTTATGTTCGTGATGTTTGTGTTGGTGTTCCTTTTCAGACCTTCATACAAGGTTTACCGCAAGGGTTTTATGCGTATGTGGGTTATGCCGAACAGACTTATGCGCGTGACTAAGCTGGGCGTTCCGATCGCTTTCCAGCAGGGACTTGAGGCGGCTACATTCAGCCTCACCGCCATTATGGTGGGCTGGCTCGGCAGCATCGAACTCGCAGCACATCAGGTGGTCATCGCCATCTCTACCATCAGCTTCACCACCTACCTCGGCCTTGGCTCGGCGACAGCAATCAGAACAAGCTTCTTCAAAGGTGCGAGGGACTGGAAGCAGGTGCGCAAGACTACGGTTGCGGGTATCCATCTCGGCGTGATCGTGTCTACATTGACCTGCCTTGCGCTCTTCATCTTCAGAAACCAGATCAGCTTTGTCTTCTCTGACGACCCTCAGGTGGCTACATTCGTGATTATGCTCCTCCCGATCCTGATGCTCTACCAGTATGTGGACGGTGCGCAGATCGTGCTTGCGAATGCGCTCAGAGGCCTTTCCGATGTGAAGCCGATTATGTGGATCTCGTTCATCACCAACTTCCTCATCGCCATCCCTGCGGGTTACCTCCTCGGCTTCCCGTTCGGCCTCGGCATTCGCGGTATCTGGCTCGCTTATCCGATCGGTTTCGTGTTCTCTGTGGCACTCCTCGGAATCCGTGCCCGCAAGCTTATGAACAGACAGTAGGGTAGGGAACGCTTTTTGATTCCGCCGACAGACGTTTTTAAACTTAATAGTGTAGTGTTATGAAACGTCTGATCATTGCTGCGTGCGCCGCAGCCCTCATCCCTATGTCAGCCTGTACCAAGGACTTTGACAACTCCACAGTCGATGAGTTCGACCTCACCCGTTATCTCGGTGTCTGGTATGAAATTGCCCGTTATGACCACAGCTTCGAGCGTGGAATGGACAATACTATGGCCCTTTACATCCTCCAGGATGACGGTAAGGTCATTGTCCTGAATTCCGGCTGGAAGGACGGCGAATTCAAACTCGCCGAAGGCAAGGCGAAGTATGAGGATCCGAAAGGTGATCCCGGTCATCTCAAGGTGTCTTTCTTCCTATTTTTCTATTCCGACTACAATGTGATGATGGTGGACGAGAATTACCAGATCTCGCTTGTGGGCAGCAAGTCGGACAACTATCTGTGGATTCTTTCCCGCACTCCGGTTCCGGATCCCGATCTTCTGCAGATGGTGCTTGACGAGGCTGAGGCCCGTGGCTACGACACATCCAAACTGATCTGGGTTGACCAATCCCGTAATATCAACGCGTCCCAAGAGTAAGGTTTGAGTCGGATATTTCCTTTGTTGCGTTTGGCGAATTCCAAAATTTGTTAAATTCGTGGACATTTCTAAACTGTCCATATGGAAAACGGAATTTTCGCCAGACGCAACCAGTCTATAGATATCCTCAGGGGCTTGACAATGCTTCTGATGGTCTTTGTCAATGACTTATGGTCTGTAAGCGGTGTCCCTCATTTCCTTGAGCACTTCGAGGCGTTCGAGGACGGAATGGGAGTCGCTGACATTGTCTTCCCAATGTTTCTTTTCGCTATGGGTATGTCGATACCCTATGCTCTTGAGAACCGTTTTTCCAAGGGCTGTTCCGGCGAATCCACATTAGGCCATATTCTCTCGCGCACCTTCGCACTTGTTGTGATGGGTGTGTTTACGGTGAATTCGGAAGGGGAGTTCTATTCGGCGCTTGGCTACGGCAAGAATGTGTATCGTCTGCTGATGGTGCTTGCATTCTTCCTTGTGTGGAACTGCTACGGCAAGGATTTCAAGGGCAAGAAATGGCTCCAGGTTCTTGGGGTTGCGATCCTGACTTTCCTTGCTGCTACTGTGCGTACTTCGAA
>JAFYXE010000011.1 GCA_017546275.1 Bacteroidales bacterium
GCATCCGGAAGGATGAGCAGCAGGAAGATGATCACTCCGAGACCTCCGATGAAATGTGTGGATGATCTCCAGAAAAGCAGACTCTTAGGGAGCCCCTCTATGTTTGTGAGGATGGTGGATCCTGTAGTGGTGTATCCGGAAACACTTTCGAACCAGGCGTTCATCAATGTGAATTCTCCTCCCCAGAGAACATATGGCAGCATACCGAAGATGAACGAAAGAAACCAGCTCAGCACAATGGTGATGAAGCCGTCCTGAAGCGAGTTCTGAGGCGCCTTCTTGCCGAATATCAGCGGGAAGGAACCGAATATCATTGTGATAAGTCCGCTTATGAGAAGAGGAGTAAATCCGGAGTCCATACCGTAGATCAGAGACACGCCGACTGAAAGCATCATAAACAATGCGTTCACCTGCAGCGCCTTTCCGACGTTTATGGATATGGATTTGATGCTCATCTGCTGTCGTTAAATGTCATTTATGTCTACGATGCCGGACAGTACTGCCAGCACTGTCAGTTTTCCGATCGAACGCGTCTGGAGTTTTTCGCAGATGTTGTTTCTATGGAAGATTACCGTAGGTGTGGAGATTCCCAATTCATCAGCTATCTCCTTGTTGATGAGTCCTTTGACCATAAGTGTGAGAACTGACTTTTCACGGGTCGAGAGAATGTCTGCAATGTTGGTGCTCTTCTTGCGCTCCGCCATCTTCTCGCCTCCGCAGTATCCGGCCTGTTCCAGCTGAAGCAACTGTCCGGCCACCTCCTGCTCTGTCACAGAAACGTCCAGAACCCTGAATCCGGCTTTGCTTATGTTATCGTTCGGACCTGCAGACATAACGGTAGTCTGCTCTTTGAGAGGTTCGAACTCGTCAACTTCGTTGAAAAGTATGTCCGAACTTACGAAGAAATGGACGAAGTGTCTGTTGGAATCCTTGATGAACTCCTCCACGGAGTTGTATGTGTACACTTCGACGAGGTCGAAAATGTCCCACAGGATGCCTCTGAGCGCCATTCCGCTCAGTGTGTTCTGATCTATTATCGCAAAGCAAGGATTCATACTACAAATATAGAAATATATTGCCCTCCATATTCATTTTATCATTATTTTTGCAAAGATATTCCGGTCAAAACAGAATATCATTGTAAAACAAAAGGAAATATGACCAAGATCAGCGATAGAATATATTCAGTCGGTGTCAATGATGACGACAAGGTGCTTTTCGAGGGCTTGTGGCCGATTCCTTACGGAGTGAGCTACAATTCGTATCTTGTGGTGGATGAGAAGGTGGCTCTGATTGATACGGTAGAGTGCGGATTCGAAGACGAATTTCTTGCAAACATCAACGAGGCTATCGGCGGCAGAAACATTGATTACCTCGTAGTCAATCATATGGAACCGGATCATTCATCACTCGTGGCATATATGCTCGAGACTTATCCGGGACTTCAGATAATCGCAAATGCGAAGACAGTGCCTATGCTCAAGGGCTACTATGGCACACCAGAGGAAAGGATTACTGTTGTCGGAGAAGGCTCAAGCCTTTCTCTCGGAGGATGCACATTGAATTTCAGCCTTATCCCTATGGTCCATTGGCCAGAGACTATGGTCACCTGGCTTGCCGAGGAGAACACTCTCTTTTCGGGTGATGCCTTCGGTACTTTCGGTGCAGTGGCAGAGGAAATCGTAGATGAAGACGGCACATTCGAGCAGTATAAGGACGAGATGACAAGGTATTATGCCTGCATCGTGGGCAAGTACGGCACTCCGGTCCAGACAGCATTGAAGAAACTTTCGGGTCTGGAAATCAAGAGAATATGCAGCACCCACGGCCCTGTATGGGAGCAGAATATCCCTCAGGTGGTGGCTCTCTACGACAGGATGAGCCGCTACGAGGTGGAAAGGGGAGTGTGCATCGTCTACGGATCTATGTACGGCAATACGGCTGCGGCTGCAGATGCGCTTGCCCTCGAACTCGAGGCCCGCGGCATCCCATACGCAATCCACGACCTTGCCGGAAACAATGCCGGCGAACTCGGACTTTCCGGTGCACTCAGAGACGTGTTCAAGTATGACACGATCATCGTGGGTTCACCTACATACAACAACGGCATCTTCCCTCCGGTGGAGACATTTATGAAGGCGCTTCAGGCCCGCCTGATCAAAGGCCGCCGCTTCTACGCCTTCGGTTCATACACCTGGTCAGGCGCAAGCGTCAGCCTGCTGAACTCGCTCGCGACAGCGATGGGCTTCGAACTCCTCGGGGACGGTCTCTCCTTCGCTCAGGCCTACACCAAAGAAAAGGTGGATATGGCGGCAGTAGCAGATATGATTTAATAGAAAACAATAATAAACAAACAACTTACATTTATACAGTATGACTCTTATTGAAAGCATTATCGAGCGCGCTAAATCAAACAAGCAGCGCATCGTGCTCCCTGAATCACTCGAGGAGCGTACACTCACTGCAGCTGACAAGTCACTTGCAGAGGACATCGCAGACATCATCCTCATCGGTAACCCTGATGAGATCTTCGCTTTGGCTGACAAGCTCGGCCTCAAGAACATCGGCAAGGCTACAATCATCGATCCTGCTACAAGCGAGAAGACTGCAGAGTATGCAAACCTCCTTTATGAACTCCGCAAGAACAAGGGTATGACTCCTGAGAAGGCTGCTCAGCAGGTTCTCGATCCACTCTACTTCGGTTGCCTCATCATCAAGAGCGGCGATGCAGACGGTCAGATCAGCGGTGCTCTCTCTACAACAGGTGAGACTCTCAGGCCAGCCCTCCAGATCATCAAGTGTGCTCCTGGCATCAGCTGTGTCAGCGGCGCTATGCTTATGATCACTCAGACTCCAGAGTACGGTGAGAACGGTGTGCTCGTAGTCGGTGACGTTGCTGTAACTCCTATGCCGGATGCTGCTCAGCTCGCACAGATCGCAGTCTGCACAGCTCAGACAGCAAAGAGCGTAGCAGGTTTTGCAGATCCTAAGGTTGCAATGCTTTCATTCTCTACACTCGGTTCTGCAAAGCACGAGGTAGTTGACAAGGTCATCGAGGCTACAAAGCTCGCTAAGGAACTTGATCCGGCTCTCAAGGTTGAGGGTGAGCTCCAGGCTGATGCTGCTCTCGTAGCTTCTGTAGGTCAGAAGAAGGCTCCAGGTTCAGAGATCGCAGGTCACGCAAACGTACTCGTATTCCCTTGCCTCGAGGTTGGTAACATCGCTTACAAGCTCGTTCAGAGACTCGGCAATGCAGACGCTATCGGACCTATCCTCCAGGGTATCGCTCGTCCGGTGAACGACCTCAGCCGTGGCTGCTCAGTTGATGATATCTACAAGATGGTAGCTATCACAGCTTGCCAGGCAATGGATGCAAAATAATTGAATACTTATGGCAAACGATGTTATGCAGCAGATGAATGATCCTATGGGATCGGCGATTGCCGATTTCTACAGGACCGGTAAGGCAGACACTCTTGTCGTTCGATCATCGATGTTCGAAGACGACGAGATACCTGTCGAGACACTCTTCCGTGAGTTCGAAGAAATGCCGGAGCTCGAGCAGATAGCCCTCAAGGCGGCTTCGGGCGACATTCTTGATGTCGGTGCAGGCAGCGGATGCCATTCGATAGCCCTCGAGAAGATGGGCAAGAAATCTGTCGCGATCGACATCTCTCCTCTTTCCGTTGAGATTATGAAGGAAAGAGGAGTGGATGCGCGACTTGTAAATCTATATGATGAATCATTCTCGGAGAAGTTCGATACCGTTCTGATGCTGATGAACGGCACAGGTATCGTCGGCAGACTTGAAAATATGCCTGCTTTCTTCGAGAGAATCAAGCAGATTCTGAAGCCGGGAGGCTGTGTCCTAATTGACTCCAGCGACCTTCGTTACCTCTATGAAGAGGAAGACGGAAGCTTTATGATAGATCTTTCTGACGAATATTACGGTCAGCTGGACTATCAGATGGCATATAAGGATGTGGAAGGTGAGCCGTTCGATTGGCTCTATGTCGACTTTGAGACGCTGTCCTTCTACGCCGGACAGGCCGGCTTTAAAACAGAATTAGTCGCGGAAGGTGAGCACTATGACTACCTCGCGCGACTAAGCTGCAATTAAATTCCCGCAATCAGGGATTATTCTTCATCATTATTATTATACGAGCCGATGTATCTGGAGAATTTGTCTTCATATATGTCGGCTATTGTTATCATCATACCTGTGTCATAGCAGTCTCCGAAGTCAGGGTCGAAGGTGGTTCCGAATGTCTTCATCGTAGGGGAGAGACCGATATAAGAGTGGATGAGCGGTGGGATTGTGTCTCCGAACGACTTCACGAAGTTGTTAAGGATGATGTAGTTCTCCTTGTAGTCGCTACCGGTGAAGAGTTCCTTGAAGAAATCCTCCTGCTGAGGTGTCCAGGTCTCAGGGTTCTTTGAAGTAAGGAGGCCCTTTCTGTCTCCGAATGACATATCAAGATAATATACCATCGCCTTTCTGCTGAGCTCTGGGCTTGTGCTGTAGATGGTCACCTTTCCTGCAAGATACTTCACTTCAGGGTTTGTCGCCACGATGCCGCCGATGCCGTCCCAGAGGTTGTCAAGGGCGAAGAGAGCCTTGCGGCCTGCCTGTGAAGACTGGTACTTAGGTTGCACGAATGCACGTGCCATCTCGATGCAGTATGGGAAGTAGTCGTCGATGAACTCCTGCGAGAATGTGAAGAGGTGCTCTGTGTTCACGTAAGGCTGGCCGTTCTCGTGGAAAGAGGCCATCGACCATTTTGTGAATCTGTATCCTCCGATGATCTCGTCCGCTTCCGGGTTCCATACGACAAGCTGGAAGCAGGCCTTGTCATCAAGGTCGAAATGGTCGAGGTCGCACTCTGTGCCGCTTCCTCCTCCGACTGCTCTGAAGGATACTTCGCGGAGACGTCCTATCTCCCTGAGGACGTTCGGAGCGTTCTCGTTGTTAACTATATAGATTTCGTTGTTTCCTCTGTTTGTGTTGCGGAGGAATGTATTCTCGTTCAGTTCCGCTTTGAGAAGCTGCACGTCAACCGGTTCAATGATTGGAATCATAAGTTCGTTTTACATATTCGAAGGACAGCCGTTGTCCTTTGAAAGGAGTTCCACTTTGTCTTTGATCTCTGCTGCCCACTGGAGGTCAGTCTTTGATTTGTCGAAGGTCTCGTATGGAATCGGATCACCGAAGGTGATGACGAATTCCTGACCTGCCTTGTTGAACAGCTCATCCACTAGGAAGAGCATTCCTATGTTCATCTTCAGCCCTAGCACACGGCTCAGCCAGCTGAAGAAATAATATATGTTTGAATTGTGTCCGGAGATATGTACCGGAACAACGTCTCTTCCGTATTTGCGGGCCTGGGTGATGAACATCTTCTTCCAAGGCATCTCTGTCACCTTGCCCTTGATCTTCTTTGCGCAGAGTCCTGCAGGGAATACCAGCACCTGTTCACCTGACTCGAACATCGCGGCAATCCTTGCGCTGATCTCTCTGCTCTGGCTTCCGCTCTGCACTTTGACTGGTGTGAAGAACTCTGCCAAAGGCTTCATATGCATAAGGAGCTGGTTCGAAGGTACCTTGAATCCGCCTCCGTATATCTTATAGAAGGCAGAGCCGATGATGAGTGCCTCAGGACCGCCGAGAGGGTGGTTGCAGGCGAAGATGTACTTCTTGTCCTTGCCGAGTTTTTCTGCGCCGCGCAACTTGTATGTGATCCCTACATATTTGAGGGCATCATCAAAGAATTCTGCGCCCTTGAAATGCTCGGACGTCAGAATGCATTCGTTCATCTGATCCTGGTGAATCCTTCTTTTGAGGAACTTTACCGCAAAGCGCGGAAGTTTCTTCTTCAGTTTCGGACCTATGACCTTATCGATGTCGATCAGATAATCATTTCTGTTCTCTGACATAGGATTTTCTGATGATAAGATAGAATATTATACCTATTGCTATCCAGGCCATAAGGACGGTCTGGCTCTGTCTTGAAAGCGCTCCAGGCATACCTGGGATGACGAGGAGTGAAAGGAAGAAGAGCGAACAGATGCATCCGGCGATTCCGAATGTCATATATTTCACGCTTCCGTGTCTCTTTGCTATGATTGCTGCCGAAGCAGTAGTGTATGCGAATACGATTGCTGCTCCCACGCTTGTCATATCCACGATCCATATGAGGATTTCGCGACCGAACCAAGGCGCGAAGAGGCTCATAATCATAGTGAAGATGATGGCGTTTCTTGGAGTGCCGTGCTTAGGTGAAAGCTTGCTGAACCATTTAGGAAGGCTGCCTTCAAGCGCCATCGCGTACATAAGTCTTGATGTCGAGATGTAGAAGGCGTTCATTCCTGAAACCACTGCGCAGAACATTGCGATGCCGAGAACGATGATTCCTGCAAGTCCGAGAGTCTGTCTCACCACGACTCCGGTAGGCCAGTTGTGTCCGTCTGCAAGAAGCTCTGTCCAAGGCTTCAGGCCTGCTGCTGTGACTGTACACATTGCAACGTACAGGATGGCCGCCACGAGGATCGAGGAAACCATAATTCCGATGGACCTCTTGTGGCTGAAGTTGTATTCTTCGGCGCTCTGCGGGATGCAGTCGAAACCGATATATGCCCAAGGAGCCATAGCCACGATACTGAATATCGCTTTCCAGGAAGTCTTGCCTGCCGGGATTCCGGGAGCAAGGTTGCCCCAGTCTGTGTTTCCAAGAACAAGGAATGAGATTGCGCAGATGCAGCCGACTAGGGTAAGCGCGATCGCTGTCTGTGTCCAGGCTGCCTGCTTGATGCCTCTGATGTTGAGGAAGGCCATAAGGATGATGGCTGCGGAAGCGAGGATCACCTCGCCGGCATATACGTCCCAGCCTGCTATCTGATAAAGGTGACCCTGCTGGATGATTCCCGGGAAGAGGTAGCGGCTGATGAGTGCAAGTGCGGTTGCGTTGAGAGGGATGAGACTCCAGTAGGCGAGGATCATTCCCCAGCCGCATACGAATGCGTTGCGTTTGCCGAATGCCTGCTTTGTATATATGAATTCGCCGCCGCTGACGGGGAACTGTCTGATGAGGTATCCATAGCTGAGCGCGATCACAATGATCAGCGCTGCTCCTATGAACATTCCGGCTGCCGTTCCGAGAGGTCCGGCCTTTGGGAGGAATGAACTGCCGGGGAGTACGAAGCATCCCCAGCCGATTATGGCTCCTAAGGCAAGTCCCCATACATCGATGGGACGCATCGCCTTCTTGAATTTGCCATTTTTGTTTGACATAAGTATTAGGTTTGATACGTATTAAGGTGCTAAGGTATGAAATAGTTTGCAAAAAAAATCATTTTTGTCGCTAAATCTTGAAGTTAAGTCTCATAAGTGTATGACAGTAAGTGCAAAACATTTGGTGGATTGATTTTTTATTTCTATATTTGCAGCCCATTTTGGTGGATTGAGTCCATCGGATGGACATAAACTATTATAAAACAATAAATTACAAACAAAATGCTTAAACAGTACGAAACCGTTTTCATTGCTACTCCCGTTTTGTCTGATGCTCAGATGAAGGAAGCGGTCGCAAAGTACACTAACTACCTCAAGGAGCGTGGTGCAGAGATTGTGTACGAAGAGGACTGGGGTCTTAAGCAGCTCGCTTACCCTATCCAGAAGAAGACTACA
>JAFYXE010000104.1 GCA_017546275.1 Bacteroidales bacterium
ACAGGAGAATATCGTTCACACATCAGATTCACTCGAGAATGCCAAGATCGAGCTTGAGCGTTTCTTCGTAGAGTCTGACTACTGCGACTACACTTCTCCACTTGATCCTTTCAAGTACGCTCCAGACGAGTATTAATAGAAGTTTCAATAAAACGAGAGACTGACCACTGGTCAGTCTCTTTTTTATAGCAACGCGGTGAGTTCTTTCATTCGTTTGCGAGGGCTCATACGGCGATAGAGGACGTCGTAGACCATATCGGCGATAGGCATAGAGATCTCGTGCTTTTCGTTGATCTTCTTGATGCAGGCTGCAGCGTAGTAGCCTTCTGCAACCATTGTCATCTCGTTGAGGGCGCTCCTGACAGTATGGCCGTGACCGATCATCTGTCCGAGGCGGCGGTTGCGGCTGAACGATGAATATGAAGTCACAAGGAGGTCGCCGAGATATACTGAGTTGGTAGTGTCCCTGGCGAATGGATAACTCTCGTTGATGAATCTTGTAAGCTCCTGTGCGCAGGCAGCTGTGAGCACAGCTCTGAAATTGTCTCCGTAACCGAGACCGGTAGAGAGACCAGATGCGAGAGCATAGATGTTCTTGAGGACGGCTGCATATTCGATACCGTAGATGTCTGTCGAATATGCCACCTTGAATGTGCTGTTCTTGAACATATCTCCGATCTTCACAGCATTCTCCTCATCCTTGCACGCAACAGTAAGATAAGAAAGCTTGTCGCGTGAAACCTCCTCTGCGTGTGACGGTCCTGAAATCAGGCCGAGGTTGTCATATGGAAGTCCGTATGTCCTGTTGAAGTGCTCTGTGATAGTAGTGTAGTCATCCGAGATGATACCTTTGGTAGCAGAAAGGATGAACTTGTTCTCAAGGGGTTCTGTAAGCTCTGAGAGAATGTTCTTGAGGAACGCCGAAGGGCTTGCGATCAGAATGACTTCGCAGTTTTTCACCACTTCGTTTATATCTGTCAGAGGAGTGATATACTCCTGATCGAATTCGATGTCGCTGAGATACTTGGCATTTCGGCCTTCTGTCTGAAGGCTCTCCATCACCTCCTCATTACGGATATGCCACCATACCTTCACCTTGTTCTTCACAAGAGTGTAGACAAGCGCTGTTGCCCAGCTGCCATATCCGATCACTCCACATCTGGAGTTGTCTGTTATCTTGAATGCCATTACCGTCTGGTTTTAGGTTAATCCTGACAAAGATAACTAAACTTTTGCATATAAAAAATCCCGTTGTCAGCATCTGCCGGCAACGGGATCTTTGTCTTATGAGTTTTCTCTTAGAGGAGGAATACTGGCATAAGTGCTCCAACGAGTGCGAGGATCGCGTAGAACTCTGGGAACGCAGCGTAGATCATAGTGTTAGTCTGAACATCGTGTCCCTGTGAGATACCAACGATACCGTTAGCACAAACCTGACCCTGACGGATAGCAGAGATCATACAGCCGATACCTACTGCGATACCAACACCGAAGCAGATAGGTGCGTTTGCAACGATCCACTCTGTGCCCTGAAGAAGCCACATAAGGAATGCCACGAATCCGTAGAGACCCTGTGTTGCAGGCATCGCTGCGAGGATCATATAAGATGATCCCTTCTCAGGATTCTTCTTGAGAGCGCCTTCAGCTGCGTTTGCAGCGATAGTTGTTCCGTAGCTACTTCCAATTCCTGCGAGGCCAAGCATAAGACCCCAACCAAGATAAGCGAGAATTTCGTTCATAGTGTTTTAATGTTTTGTTATTGTTAATTTTTACTTGTTACTTTTTGAGTGGAGAATACTCCTTTCCTTTTCCCTCATAGCCTGCATTCTTGAAATACTCTACGAATGTAAGACGGAGAGGGTGTACGAATGCTCCGAGGCAGGACATCGCAAGGTTGAGCGTATGTCCGAACAGTACGATGAGTGCGAACGGCAGCCAGTTGATAGGACCGAATCCGTTTTCAACCATCATTCCTCCGAGAATGTTGAATGCCTGTCCGAGCATTCCTCCTGCGAGTCCGAGCGCATAGAGACGGATATAACTGAGAACGTCACCGAGGAGACCTGTAATCATATTATATGTGTCCCAAAGTCCAGAACCGATGTTTGCAAGAGGGTTCTTGCCAGGCGTATTGAAGATGAAGATACCGAGTCCGGATACCACTGCGAGGGCTATGACTGCGATCTTCATAGCCACAGGGCTGAGAAGGTTTGTCATACCTACGGCAGCGAGAATGAGTCCGCCGAGAATGAGGATGAGCCATCCCCAAGTGCTGACATTCTCCTTGAATCCGAATCTCTTGGTATATCCGATAGCCTTGACAACCATAGCGAGGCAGATGTGGAACACACCGATGCCGAGCGCGAGGATCATCTGGGCAGGGAAGCCTGCGATGTCTCCGGTTATCATAAACTTCTTCAATGCTGCAGGATACCAGGCTGCTTCAGCGAGATTGATACCGAACGCTGTTCCGAGAACGAGTCCGACAACCAGTGTACCTACTCCGAGAACCGAGATGAGCGGACCGATGTTCTTGAACATATCGATGTTGATCAGCTTCTTGGTCACTCCGAGTCCGAAGAGGATGAGGACGAGACCGTAGCCGGCGTCACCCATACACATCGCGAAGAAGAGAAGGTAGAACGGTGCGAGGATCGGTGTAGGATCGAATTCCTTGTATCCTGGCATACCGTACATTCCTGTCAATACCTCAAAGAGGCTGGCGAACCAGCCGTTCTTCAGTCTGATAGGCGGATTGTCCTGCTCTGCTGCGTCCTCTCTGATATAAAGCACGCCCATTTCATCGAATGTCTTGCAGAGCTGCTCGTCGTTCTCTACAGGTGCGAAACCTTCGAGCACGCTGAGCATATTGTCTGCCTTCTGCTCTGTCGATGCCTTTGCAAGGTACATCTCCAGATCCACGAGTCTCTGTCTGTCGGTCTCCTGCATTGCAGGGATCTCTGACTGATACTTCACGAGCAGACCCTTAGCCTTGATTATCTGTTCGTTGAGAGCCTTCACTTCTGCCTCGGCCTCTTTCCAAGAACCTTCCGGCGCAGCAATAGGCTCTACAGGGAAGGTGTACTCGTCACCCTTCGGCGCAACAGTGACAAACCATACATTGGCCTTGTCCTCGCTGATCACCTCGAGAGGGTAGAGCGCTGCCCACTCCTGTGAGAATTTCTTTTCAGGTACGCGGTAGTATCTTACTGCATAGCCGAGCGACTCGAGATGAGCGAGACGAGCCTTGTCGAAATCTCCCCAAGGAAGACGTGCCGCCATTTCCTTCTCAGCCGCAGATTTTGCGAGCTCGAGCTCAGCCAGCTGCACGAGAGCAGTCTGTGCTCCGACAGCAAGGTCTCCTTCGAGAACCGCTGCTTCGCCGGCCTGCTGGATGGCGTTCCACTCTGTGTCCTTTGTGAAATTGAGACCTTCGAGCTTGCCTATGACTTTCTTGTCGGATACCACTGTGTCCAACATAGCTGCAGAACAATCATCTACTGGTTTTGCAGAACGGGTCACGTCAACGACGCCAAGTTCCTGGAGCTTCTCCAGGAAGCCTTCAGTCTCCCCGCTGAGGAGAATGAAGGAGTATTTCATCATTTTATCAACCATTGTTCTGCTCCTCCTCTTCGATTTCGTGTCTGCTCTTAACGATCTTGGAAGCTGCCTTAGAGAGGTTCTCCTCGTCTTCCATATATCGTTTGATCTTTCTGATAGCCTCCTGATATCCAGGGATCTGCACCTTCTCATAAAGGTTGACCTTCTGAGTGGTCTTCTTTCTCTGGAAGTCGAGAATGCGAGCCTTTTCCTTGTAAACCTCTGATTCGATTCCGAGTCTTGAGAGTTCCTTCAGGATAGCGACTCCGTCTGCATACCAAGCCGGTTTCGCAAACGCGTTGAAGTCGTTGATCTGATAGTGGATCTCCTTAAGGTCCGGAGTCTTCACACCGGCCACCTTCACAGTCACGAGATCTACATCCGTGATGGCGATGAGGCCTGCGTCGAATTCGTTCCAGAGGGCTGCGAGATAGTCGTATCTCTTCAGTGCGGCATCAAGATCTTCAATAAGTTTCTCTGCATACTCCTTGGCCTTGCGGACCTCAAGACGAAGAGCCGACTCCTTGTTCTTAAGAGTAGGGAGGGCATTCTTACGCATCTTGAGCTGCTTGTTCAAGTTGTTAAGAGATGTCTTATTATATTGAAATTTGATAGCCATTAGTTACCTTTCCAATAAGTGTCAATAAATTCCTGTTTGATACCAGTCTCGGCCTTGGTGAAGTATGTTCCGAAGAGCTCCCACGCTGTATCAAGCATCTCGTCGATCTTGATGTTTACGTCGATAGCGAGGATTCTTGTCGCATAAGCCTTGGCGTAGTCGAGACAACGGAGGTCGTAGTCACTGAGGTCGAAACCGTTCTCGAGCTTGGTCTTTGCGTTCTGGGCATCAGCGTAGAGACGTACAGAGGCGTTCATAACCTGGCTGTGGTCCTTACGTGTCTGCTTACCCTGTACAAGCTGCTTCAGACGTGAAAGTGAACGGAACGGGTCGATGATGACCTTGCCTGAATCCGGATCCGCACGGAGGAAGAGCTGTCCCTCAGTGATGTATCCGGTGTTGTCTGGAATAGCGTGAGTGATATCTCCGTCGTTGAGGGTTGTCACCGCGATGATGGTGATTGAACCTCCGTCAGGAAGCTGTACGGCCTTCTCGTAGATCTTTGCGAGGTCTGAGTAGAGTGAACCTGGCATAGAGTCCTTTGAAGGAATCTGGTCCATACGGTTTGACACGATAGAGAGAGCATCGGCATAGAGAGTCATATCGGTAAGGAGCACGAGAACCTTCTCGTTCTTCTCCACAGCGAAGTACTCTGCTGCTGTAAGAGCCATATCCGGAATGAGGAGACGCTCTACAGGCGGCTGCTCTGTTGTATTTACGAATGAGATGATCTTGTCGAGAGCACCCGCTGCCTCAAACTCGTGCTTGAAGTAGAGGTAGTCGTCATTGGTAAGACCCATACCTCCGAGGATGATCTTGTCTACGTCTGCACGGAGAGCCACCTGAGCCATCACGTTGTTGTATGGCTGGTCAGGGTCAGCGAAGAAAGGAATCTTCTGTCCTGACACGAGGGTGTTGTTGAGGTCGATACCTGCGATACCTGTAGGGATGATCTGAGAAGGCTGTCTTCTCTTGTATGGGTTCACTGAAGGACCACCGATCTGCACCTCTGTTCCCTCTACCTCAGGACCGCCGTCAAGCGGTTTACCGTAAGCATCGAAGAAACGTCCTGCGAGCTCGTCGCTCACCTTGAGAGTAGGAGGCGCGCCGAGGAATGTTACCTCTGCATTTGTAGGGATACCCTCAGTACCTGCGAACACCTGAAGTGTCACGAGGTCGCCCTTGGTCTTTACGACCTGAGCAAGTCTGCCGTCTACGACAGCAAGCTCATCGTTGGAGATTCCCTGAGCTTTCAGGGCTACTGTAGCCTTTGTGATGGCTTCCAACTGTGTATAGATTTTCTGAAATGCCTTAGTTGCCATTGCTCAGGAGTGTGTTAAGTTGCTGTTTGTAGTTCTCGAATTTCTCGCTCTTGAACTCTGAGTAGTTCATCTGACGGAGGAGGTTGATGAGCTCCTTGAAGAAGTTGCGGCACTGCTCGTAATCCTCGAATGTGAAGTCCTGCTCACAGATGCTGAGGACAAGTTCAAGCATATACTGCTGTCTGTCAAGAGGGGTAACTGAGTCGATAGCGTCGAACGCGTCCTGCTGGAGGATCACGAAGTCAACGAGCTCAGACTTCCAGAAGAGTTCGTGGTAGCTCATAGGCACACCGTCGTCACCGAGGATGTTGATCTGGTCGTTGGCATCCTTACCCTTGCGTACGATGTTCTTTGTCTTCTCTACCATCTCTACCCATCCTGGTCTTACCTTCTCGGAAAGGTGCTGACGGATCTCAGGATACTCGAGATACTTGGAGTAAGAGTCGATAGGGTTCACAGCAGGGTAGCGCTTCTGGTCTGCACGGTTCTGCTCGAGAGCGTAGAAGCAGCGTGCTGCCTTCTTTGTAGACTCTGTCACAGGCTCCTTGAGGTTACCTCCGGCTGGAGATACTGTACCGATGAATGTTACTGAACCAGTCTCGCCGTTGTTGAGGACAACCATACCTGCGCGAGCGTAGAATGCTGAGATGATAGCCGAGAGGTCCACAGGGAATGCGTCTGCACCAGGGAGCTCCTCCATACGGTTCGACATCTCACGGAGAGCCTGTGCCCAACGTGAAGTGGAGTCGGCGAGGAGAAGGACCTTGAGACCCATTGCACGGTAGTACTCGCAGATTGTCATAGCAGTGTAGACTGAAGCCTCACGAGCTGCAACAGGCATATTGGATGTGTTGCAGATGATGGTAGTACGCTCCATAAGGTGGCGTCCTGTGTGTGGGTCGATGAGCTCAGGGAACTCAGTGAAGATCTCCACAACCTCGTTTGCACGCTCACCGCAGGCTGCCATCACGATAACCTCTGCATCACCCTGCTTTGCGATAGCGTGCTGAAGCACTGTCTTACCGCAACCGAATGGTCCAGGGATGAAGCCTGTACCTCCCTCGGCGATAGGGTTGAGGGTGTCGATGACGCGGACACCTGTCTCCATAATGCGTGAAGGTCTTGGTTTTTCCTTGTAACCCTTTACTGCCACCTTGACTGGCCATTTCTGGTACATTGTAACCTCGACGTCTTCGCCGGCAGCGTTTGTGAGGACTGCAACCACCTTGTCGATGTTGTACTGTCCAGCCTCAGCTACCGATTTAACTGTATATTCGCCCTGGAATGCGAACGGCACCATAATCTTGTGAGGGAGCCATCCTTCCTTTACCTCTCCGAGCCAGTCTGCAGCGACTACCTTGTCGCCCGGCTTTGCGAGAGGAGTGAAATCCCAGAGTTTCTCGTGATTGAGAGGATCGGTATACTCACCTCTCTTGAGGAATACTCCTGTCATTGTTGTCAGGTCGTTCTGAAGGCCGTCGTAGCTGCTTGAGAGAAGACCTGGGCCGAGAGTGGCTTCGAGCATCTTGTCTTCGAACTCCACATCATTGCCGTTTTTGAGTCCACGGGTGCTCTCAAACACCTGGACAGCCGCGCTCTTTCCGTTGACCTTGATGACCTCAGCCATAAGCTTTGTGTCGCCTACAGTGATGTAGCAAAGCTCATTCTGAGACACAGGACCGTTCACTTCGACTGTAACGAGGTTTGATACGATACCCGTAACCTTTCCTGTTGTTTTCATATGTATCAGTTGTTATTAATTATCCTTTATATTCTACACCCTTGAATGTTCCGCGAACCTCATCAACAAGTTTCTTGAACATCTCGCGGCCGGCCTGCTCGTCGAGTCTGTACCAGCGTGCCACAATGTTCATCTTGGTAATGAATCCGAGGATTGCATCAATGTCGAAATAGTTGAATGTGGTAAGATTGCTGATCTTGTCCCACATCAGATCGTCGATGCCGCGCTCTCTTGCCAGGATATCGTTCTGGGCAAGCACTGTCTCGAGATCCGCCGACTCTTCGAACTCAAAGTCGACAGCCTCGAGGACTGCAGGGGAAGCTTCCTCGCCGAATGTGAGGACGTCCTGATCTGCCTGTCTTCCGAGTGCCTTGTTCAGAAATCTTACCTTGGCGTTTCTGACGTTGAGGTCAAAAAGGAAATACTCCCTGATGAACGAGTCGCTGTGGGTGAGTGCCGAAGCGTAGAAATCCGCATTCAGGTTCTCATCCTTGTAGCCGTCCAAAAGGAAGGATATTGTCTCCCTGTCCTTGTCAGAGCAGAGGCTCACGATTTCTTCAATGTAGTCTTCCGGTGTCTTCTCACCGAACTTCCATCCGGTGGTGATGTCCGGCAGACTTGCCACTATGTATTCGTAATTGTTCATTATCCGAAGAGAATCTTCTTGGTTGCAGGTCTGAGATATTCAGAGATGAGGGCGTTGAATGTCTCCTCTGTGAAGCTGATGAAATAACCGCCGTCCTTAGGACCGATAGTGAAACCGCCGGCGATCTTCTTGGTGAAGCTAGCCTCTACGCCGCCCTTGAGAACGGTAGCAAGCTCCTTAGCCACGAATGGCTCGAGCTCCTTCTTCAATGACTCAGGAAGCACAACTTCGAGGTCAACAGGCTCTTCTGCGTTGAATCCCTTTGCTACGGCGAGGACAACCTCCTTCACGAACTCAGCAGATGTGAGGGCTGCCTTCACGTCGCCTTCAGTCATCTTGGCAACTACGAGAGTCTCGATGTCCTTCTTTGTAGCGGCAACGCTCTGGCTGGCTGCCATCTTGAGGTCACCCTGCACCTTGGTCTTGAGGTCTTCAGCCTCTTTGTTGGCAGCGGCAACAATAGCAGCAGCCTCGGCCTTAGCCTTGGCTACGATCTCCTCTGCCTGAACCTTTGCTTTGGCAAGGATTTCCTCACCTTCCTGTTTTCCTTTTGCCAGACCCTCGTTGTAGAGTTTGTCTGTCAGTTCTTGCAATTTGTTCTGCATATTTCTATTAATTATGTGTTTTTGTTTTAGTTTCAAGTCAATTATGCAAATCTAATAATAAAAGCCCGAGTAAGCAACCTTATTCAGATAAAAATCAGAAGCAATTCTGTAGTATTTTAACGATATTGTCACTTTTGCCCATAGTGTAGAAATGCACTGCCGGAACGCCGTGGGCGATGAGGTCCTTACACTGCATCGAACACCACTCAGTACCGATTCTGTAGGCAGCTTCTCTGTCGTCCTTCGCGTCCTTCAACGCCTCAGTAAGTTCCACAGGAATGTCCAGCGAGAACGCCTCAGGAAGGGATGTCACCTGCCTGAATGTGGAAATAGGCTTGAGGCCTGGAATGATAGGCACGTTTATGCCTGCTGCGCGGCACTTGTCCACGAAGTCATAATACACCTTGTTGTCGAAGAACATCTGCGTGATGACATAATCCGCGCCAGCATCGACCTTTCGCTTGAGATTTGCGATGTCGGTCTCGATGTTAGGTGCCTCGAAATGCTTCTCAGGGTATGCTCCGACTCCGATACAGAAGTATCTGTCGTCGTCAGCCCTCCTGCTTCTTCTGTAGTTTGCGCTTCCCTGATACTTGCGGATTCCCTCCACGAGTTCGCTCGCGTAGCTGTAGCCGCCAGGGGTAGGGGTGAAGCGCTTCTCGCCAGACATACTGTCGCCGCGCAATGCCACTATATTATTGATACCCAGGAACTCAAGATTGTCGAGCTTGCTCTCGATCTCCTCCTTTACAGTACCAGCGCAGATGATGTGCGGAATGGTCTCGATGTCGTATCTCTCCATAATCGCAGCACATACTGTAGTCTCGCTGATTCGGTTGCGGACCAGGTGTCTGCTGAAACTTCCGTCAGCCGCCTCACGATACTCGTACTCATCCCTGTGGCTTGTCACATTGATGTACTTCGGTTTGAACTCCATAAACGGAGCGATGCTCTCCAGAAGCTCGTTCTTTGTCATACCTCGCATAGGAGGCACGATCTCCAGCGACGGAAACGCCTTTGTGCTGGTGCTCAATATCTCAGATACCTTCATAGTATTCCAGTGTTATCTTAACATATGTCCGATGAACCTTCTTGCCTTCTCCTCGCTCATTCCTCTTCTCTGAACGTAGTCGTCGTACTGCTCCTTGCTGATGGTGCGGATCTCAGGATATTTCGCCTGAGGGTGGAGGAAAATGAAGCCACAGATGCTGGCCTCAGGGATCATAGCGAAGCTTTCTGTAAGCTTGATGCCCAGGCTGAATCTGCCGGAAAGGACCTTGCAGATGTCCTCCTTGAGAGTGTGGTCAGGGCAGCTTGAATATCCGGCTGCAGGCTTTATCACTTTCATACCGTCCTGCGCCAACTGCTTGTCGAGCCACTTTGAAGCCGCTTCTGCAAGAGTCATTCTCACAGCCTTAGCCACGAGGTCCTCGTATTTGTTTCCGCAGGCTGGACAGCAGCAGCCCTCTTCGTGCGCTGCGTTCTTTGCCTTTACAGTGATCGAAAAGAAGCCGAGAGGGGATTTTACGCCCGACTTTTTGTCTGCTATGTAGTCGCAGAGAGAAAGTCCCTCCAGAGTCTCCTGTCTGAGCATAGGCAGACGAACTTCGTCAGTGATGATGTCCTTTCCGTCTGTCACCGCATCAAGGAACCTTGCAGATACGCTGATTCTGAAGTTGGCCAACGCGAGTTCCTCTTCAGCATCCTGACGGAGCTGCATCAGTTCCATTGCCTCAGGGTTCTTGCTGCCGTATTTCACGCCCCAGATGGCATAAAGCATCCTCCAGTCGAAATATGGCAGAACCTCCTCGGTAGTAAGCTCCCTTACAGGAATGTCAGCCGGTTTTCCGACCACCTCTGCAGGCTTCTCTGTCTTCTGGAATATCTTCCACTCGACGTTCTCCGCCTTAGGAGTCTCATCCTTACGGTTGTACACATCCCTGATGCGCTGCTGTTCGCTGTGCTGAGCCTCCTCGAATGCCTTCCTGTCCATAACGCATTTCTTCGCAAGCACGGCAGCTGCTGAAGCGTCGGCGCCGTAGAAGACGTAGTCGTAGAGCGGCGCGAGCTTCACCGCAGTGTGTACTGCAGATGTGGTAGCACCACCGATGAACAGTGGGGTAGTCATTCCCCTTGAAGCCATATCTCGGCAGAGTTCCTCCATCTGGTAGAGCGACGGAGTGATGAGTCCGCTTACAGCGATGATGTCGGCATTTATCTTATCCGCCTCAGCAAGGATGGTCTCCTTATCCACCATCACACCGAGGTCGTGTATGTCGAATCCGTTGCAGGCCAATACAATGCCTGTGATGTTCTTTCCGATGTCGTGCACATCGCCCTTAACGGTAGCAAGTACCACCTTTGGTCTTGCAGCAGCAGATGTGTTCTCGGCTGCATTGATATGCGGCTCAAGAATATCCACGGCATCCCTCATAACCTTCGCAGATTTAACCACCTGAGGGAGGAACATCTTTCCTTCTCCGAACATCTTTCCTACCGCTTCCATAGCCTCCATAAGAGGACCCTCGATCACCTTCACGGCTGTGCCGAACTCGGTCATCGCCTCTTCGAGATCTGTAGCGAGATTAGCACTTGAACCCTTGATGAGAGCAGTCTTAAGACGCTCTGATACTGTAGCTTCAACTGCCTGAACTGAAGCAGTGGAAACAGTGCCCTGTGCATCTTTCTGGGCCATAATGGCAGACGCCTTCTCGATGAGTCTTTCGGTAGCCTGTGCGTCTGTGTCGAAAATCACGTCCTCTACACATTTGAGCAGTTCGGGCTCGATCTCGTCATAGATCTGAAGCATCGAAGGGTTGACGATGGCCATATCCATTCCTGCCTCTATCGCGTGATAAAGGAAGGCCGAATGCATAGCTTCGCGCACAGTGTTGTTGCCTCTGAATGAGAATGAAAGATTTGACACACCTCCTGAAGTAAGCGCTCCAGGGAGGTTGGTCTTGATCCATCTTACAGCCTCGATGAAGTCTACACCATAACGTGCGTGCTCCTCGATACCGGTGCCTATAGAAAGGATGTTTACGTCGAAAATTATGTTCTCAGGGCTGATTCCTGCCTCTTCTGTGAGCAGCTTGTATGCACGCTCGCAGATTGCGATCTTTCTGTCAAATGTTGTCGCCTGTCCCTCCTCGTCAAAGGCCATAATCACCATCGCAGCGCCGTAGGATGCGATTTCCTTGGCCTTGCTGATGAAACTCTCCGGACCTTCCTTGAGGCTTATGGAGTTCACGATACATTTGCCCTGAGCGTTCTTGAGACCTGCGATGATGGTCTCCCAGTGTGACGAGTCGATCATCAGTGCAGCCTTTGCCACAGCAGGGTCGTTGGAAATATGGCGTACGAAACGCTCCATCTCCCTTGTGCTGTCGAGCATAGCGTCATCCATATTGATGTCGATGATCGACGCTCCGTCCTCGATCTGCTTTGCCGCTATCTGCAGAGCCTCATCATATTTTCCTTCGGAAATCAGGCGGGCGAACTTCCTCGAGCCGGCAACGTTTGTCCTTTCACCGACATTGATGAAGTTGCTTGTCTTCACATCCACCTTCACATTTTCCAATCCACTGACATTAAGAACTTTGTCAGCCTCAGCGCGTACTGTTCCCGGCTTGATGCCCCTGACTGCGCCTGCAATTGCCTTGATGTGCTCCGGAGTAGTACCGCAGCAGCCTCCGACAATGTTTATCAGGCCCTTCTCTGCCATCACCTTGACCTGAGCCGCCATATCCTCCGGGCTCTGGTCGTAGCCTCCCATCTCGTTAGGGAGACCGGCGTTAGGATAGCAGCTGATACGGCATCCGCACCATCTGTTCATATCCTCCACAAGCGGCATAAGCTCCGCTGCTCCGAGTGAACAGTTCACTCCGAAGGCAAGGATAGGGTAGTGACGCACAGAAGTGTAGAAAGCCTCCAATGTCTGGCCTGTCAATGTTCTGCCGCTTCGGTCACTTACTGATACTGAGATGATTACAGGAATCTTGTCTTCTGATAGATCCTCGATGGCCTTAAGGGCAGCCTTTACGTTGAGCGCATCGAACGACGTCTCGATGAGCAGAAGGTCAACGCCTCCGCGGAGGAGTGCTTCCACCTGCTGACGGTATGCATTATACATATCGTCGAAACTGTATGGCCTGAATGTCGGGTCGCCTGCATCAGGAGAAAGCGAAAGGGACTTGGATGTAGGGCCGATGCTTCCGGCTACCCACACTTTGCGGCTGAGGCCGATCTCTGCCGCCATAGCAGCAGCCTCGTCCGCCGCCTCTCTCGCGAGCCTTGCACCCTCGTATGCCATCTGTGCAGCAAACTCCTCGCAGCCGTATTCACTCTGCGAGATTACGTTTGCACTAAAGGTGTTGGTCTCGATGATGTCTGCTCCCGAGGCGATATACTCCTTGTGAACCTTCTTAATGACGTCTGGTCGGGTAAGGTTCAGACATTCGTTGTTGCCTTTAAGGTCTTTTTTACACGCAGAAAACGGACCTCCGTGGTAGTCACCCTCGTCAAGTCCGAATTTCTGTATGGTGGTGCCCATAGCACCGTCAAGTATATAGATTTTATTATCTTCCAATTACTTGTTCTGAATATATTCGTGAATAGCTGCAGCAGCCTTTCTTCCTGCTCCCATAGCGAGGATGACTGTAGCTGCTCCTGTTACTGCGTCACCGCCTGCGAATACTCCCTGACGTGTTGTCGCACCGTTTTCATCAGCTACGAGACAGCCTCTTCTTGTAGTCTCGAGACCCTTTGTGGTCTTTGCGATGAGCGGGTTAGGAGATGTTCCGAGTGACATAATCACTGTATCTGTCTCGATCTCGAACTCAGATCCAGGAACTTCGATAGGTGAGCGGCGACCGCTTTCGTCAGGCTCGCCGAGCTCCATACGGATGCACTTGACTGCCTTTACCCAGCCGTTCTCGTCTCCGAGCACCTCCACAGGGTTGGTGAGCATAGCGAACTGGATGCCCTCCTCCTTAGCGTGGTGTACTTCTTCTGCACGTGCAGGAAGTTCTTTCTCAGTACGACGATATACGATGGTTGTCTCAGCGCCGAGTCGCAATGCTGTACGGGCTGCGTCCATCGCAACGTTTCCGCCACCTACGACCACAACCTTCTTACCTGCGCGGATAGGAGTGTCGTAATCGTCTCTGTATGCCTTCATAAGGTTGTTTCTGGTGAGGAACTCATTGGCTGAGAATACGCCGTTGTAGTGCTCTCCAGGGATGTTCATA
The DNA here is from genome assembly GCA_017546275.1 of Bacteroidales bacterium. Taxonomy (GTDB): domain Bacteria; phylum Bacteroidota; class Bacteroidia; order Bacteroidales; family UBA932; genus Cryptobacteroides. Next base: position 13,783 of record JAFYXE010000104.1, read on the forward strand.
AAGCGAGGAAGACCTGCTCCCGAGCCTACGAACACTGCGTCGAATCCTTCCTCGTCAAGCAGAGCGTCGATAGTAACTGTACGTCCTGCGATGACGTTTGTCTCGATCTTCACGCCCAAAGCCTTCACAGCAGCGATCTCCGCAGCAACGACCTTGTCCTTAGGGAGACGGAACTCAGGAATACCGTATTCCAACACTCCGCCGGCACGGTGAAGTGCCTCAAAGACAGTCACATCATATCCGAGCTTTGCAAGGTCAGACGCACAAGCAAGTCCTGCAGGACCGCTGCCGATGACAGCCACCTTGTGTCCGTTTGATGGGGCAGTTACAGGCTGTACACCGCCGTTCTCTCTGCTCCAGTCAGCAACGAAGCGCTCAAGCTTTCCGATAGCAACTGACTCGCCCTTGATTCCGAGGATACAGCTTCCCTCGCACTGAGTCTCCTGTGGACATACACGTCCGCAGACTGCTGGAAGAGAAGAGTCCTCCGCGATAGTTGCGGCAGCGCCGGCGAAATCGCCTGCAGCCACCTGTGAGATGAACTGAGGAATCTTCACGCTTACCGGGCAGGCAGCCACGCAGCGTGGGTTCTTGCAATTGAGACATCTGGTAGCCTCAAGCTGAGCCTCCTCAGCATTGTATCCGTAGCATACCTCCTCGAAGTTGGTTGCACGTACTTTAGGATCCTGCTCTCTTACAGGAACTCTAGGAATCTTGTTTGCCATTATTTGCCCCTCCCGATTCTGCAAGTGTGATGCTCGGTAGCCTCACGCTCTTCTGTATTATACATTCTCTGACGGCGCATAGCCTCGTCAAAGTCTACAAGGTATCCGTCGAACTCAGGACCTTCCACGCAAGCGAAACGTACCTTTCCACCTACTGTTACACGGCAGGCTCCGCACATTCCGGTACCGTCCACCATCAGCGTGTTGAGGCTGACGATCACAGGAAGATTGAGCTTCTTGCAGGTGAGGGTAGCGAACTTCATCATAATCATAGGACCGATCGCAACAGCCTGGTCGTATACCTTTCCGTCCTCGTTCACGAGCTTCTCGAGCATCGCGGTAACGAGACCCTTGAATCCCTCGGAACCGTCGTCTGTACAGATGTAAAGATTGTCGCAGACAGCTGACATCTCCTCCTTATATATAACAAGGTCCTTTGTCTTCGCTCCGATGATCACATCCACAGCGACTCCTCTTTCGTGGAGCCATTTCACCTGAGGATACACAGGAGCTGTACCTACGCCGCCGGCGATGAATACATATCTTTTACCAGCGAGTTCCTCAGCTGACATCTCTGTGAAGTCTGAAGGGATGCCGAGAGGACCCACAACGTCAGCGAACGCATCGCCTTCGTTGTATGAGCAGATCTCTGCTGTAGATGCACCGATCTGCTGGGTAACGATGGTCACTGTGCCGTTCTCCTTGTCGTAATCACTGATGGTCAAAGGAATTCGTTCTCCCTGCTCGTCTGCCCTGATGATAAGGAACTGTCCGGGTAATGCTGCAGAAGCGAGGCGAGGCGCCTCCACCTTCATCCGACAGATCGTCGGAGTCAGCATATCTTTAGAAACTATTTTATACATAGGTCTTAATGATACTGATAAATGTACGTAACACACAAAGATAGGAAAATAAATTCCAATAACAATGAAAAGGGCGATTCAAATCTGAACCGCCCTTTTCATTGTCGTATGTTGCAGTAATTACGGCTGCATTGTAGTGTAAACGTTCTGTACGTCATCGTCCTCCTCGATACGCTCGATGAGCTTCTCGATGTCTGCCTTTGCGTCACCCTCAAGAACCTTGAGGTCAACGTTCGGAAGGCGGGTGAACTCTGCTGCCACGAGCTCATAGCCGTTCTCCTCGATCCACTTCTGGATAGTGTTGAATGCAGTGAACTCACCGTAGAGTACGATTTCCATTTCCTCGTTGTCGTTCTCCTCCTCGAAGATCTCCTCTACGCCGTAGTCGATGAGCTCAAGCTCAAGCTCCTCAAGGTCGTATGGATTAGCGCTCTTCATACGGAACATACACTTGCGGTCGAACATATAGTCAACGCTGCCTGAAGTTCCGAGCGATCCGCCGCTCTTTGTGAAGTATGAACGTACGTTTGCTACAGTACGGTTGTTGTTGTCGGTAGCAGCCTCTACGAGAACTGCGATACCGTGAGGACCGTAACCCTCGAATACTACCTCCTTGTAATCTGCCTGATCCTTGTCGGTCGCTCTCTTGATAGCGCGCTCGATGTTGTCCTTAGGCATATTCTCGCTTCGTGCAGTCTGGATGAGGGCGCGAAGACGTGGGTTACCAGTGATATCTGAACCACCCTGCTTTACAGCGATAGTGATTTCCTTACCGATCTTGGTGAAGACGCGGGCCATATGACCCCATCTCTTGAACTTTCTCTCCTTACGGAACTCAAATGCTCTTCCCATAGTCTAAAATTATTTAGCTTCGATACGGCTGATGTACTTGTCTACATCGTAAGCCTGCATAGATGATGAGTACTCGTCCTTGATCTGCTTGTAGAATGAAAGCGCCTTAGCGTTCTCGCCGAGGAACTCAGCCACTACACCAGCGTCAAGAAGATACTCTGCTGCGAATGCGTTGTCAGCTGCTGCAGCTGCCTTCTCGAAATAACCGAGAGCTGTTGCGTAATCCTCGAGGTTAACATAGCAGTCACCGATGCAACCGAGTGCGCGAGCCTTGAAGATCTCGTCCTTGCCGTTGTAAGCCTTGAAGTAGCTGATAGCTGACTCGTAGTTCTTGAGGTTGAACTCACATACGCCAGCGTAGAATACTACAGACTCGCCAGCCTTCTTGCCGTACTCGTCGATGATCTGCTCGAAACCGAGAACGTTGCCGTCACCGTAGAGTGCGAGAGCGAAGCCAGTTGAATCAGCTGCGTTGCGGAAGTTCTCCTCAGCGAATGCCATCTGACCCTGAGCCTCAGCGATCTTAGGCTGGTTTACGAACTTGTGCCAGCAGAAAGATGCGATGCATACTGCTACTACTGCCAAGCATACGATAGAAAGGAGCTTACCGTTCTTCTCGAAGAACTGCTCTGTCTTTGAAACGGCCTCAACTACTGCCTCAGCCTTCTCGTTTTTGATTTCTTTAGCCATTGTTTTATGAAGTTTTAATTATTTCCGAAAAAAACAGGCGGCAAATTTATAAAAAAATGTCCAAAATCCCAATAAAATTATCTTTAATGGACTCTATGTGGAAAATTTGACTACTTTTGCGCCCGTTTTTGGAAATCGTAGTGTAGAAACGTATAAAAAACAGTGGTATGTCGCATTCAAATTACAGTTTCTTAAGTAAATTCAGAAGGCACGTAACCTCAAGTATGGTACTCATTTTCTTTACCGTACTTGCCCTTGTGTGCGCCAATTTACCAGGTGTAAAAGATTGGTATTTCTCCATCTGGCAGCATCCGGTTCACTTCTCTGTAGGTGATTTCAACTTCTTCAGCCACGGTGGCCACAGTATGTCCCTGGGCGAGGTCATCAATGACTTCCTTATGGCCATCTTCTTCCTTTCGGTAGGTCTTGAGATCAAACGTGAAATCCGCGTCGGAGAACTTTCTACAAAGGAAAAGGCTCTCCTGCCGATCATCGGAGCCTGCGGAGGTATGGTTGTTCCCGTCCTCCTTTTCGCGATCTTCTGCCCTGCTGACGCAGCAATGCAGAGAGGTCTTGCCATCCCTATGGCTACCGATATCGCGTTCTCCCTCGGAGTTCTCGCGGTCTTTAAATCAAGAGTGCCTGTGGGCCTTAAGGTGTTCCTTGCGGCCCTTGCGGTAGCCGACGACCTCGGAGGTATCATCGTGATCGCGATGTTCTATTCATCAGACATCAATCTGATGTTTATGGTCATCTCAGCACTCTGCGTGACAGCAATGATAATCGGAAACATCGCAAAGGTGCGTGCAAAGTCATTCTATGTGACCATCGGCCTCGTGCTCTGGTACGCTATGCTCAATTCGGGCATCCACGCTACTATTGCCGGAGTGATCGTCGCATTCTGCATCCCTGCTACACTGAAGAAGGGAACAGGATATTACCTTGAGCGTATCCGTCAGAATATCAACAAGTTCCCAGTGATTGAAGTGGATGATCTCCACAATACGGTAGTCCTTTCGAACGATGAGATCCACACTCTCAAGAGTATCGAGTCTGCGGCCGACAAGATGATCAGCCCGCTCCAGGATCTCGAGGACAGCCTCCACTTCCTCATCAACTTCATCGTGATTCCGCTCTTCGCCTTTGCTAACGCAGGCGTGGCCCTCGAAGGTATGAGCTTCGTCAGCCTTTTCTCAGGTGTGGGACTCGCAGTTATGATCGGCCTCGTTGCAGGTAAGTTCATCGGCGTATTCTCATTCTCGTGGCTTGCGATCCGCCTCAAGTTCGTATCGCTTCCTGCCGGAACCGACTGGAAGTCATTCGCGAGCGTATGCGTAGTCTGCGGTATCGGATTCACAGTGTCGATGTTCATTGCAGACCTTTCATATGCAGGCCTTGGCGCTGAAGGCGCAGCCCTCCTCGACCAGGCGAAGCTTGGCGTGCTCTGCGGCTCGATAATTTCAGCAGTACTCGGATGTGTGCTTCTTAACAAGACACTGCCTCAGGAATAAGTCCTGCATTGCAAGTTTATGAATTTCCAAGCCCTCCGCAAGCTTTACGACCAATCTGGGGAAAAAGCTGCGGAGGTCTTTTATATTGTCACAGAAGGTCTCGCAACTGAATATTATGCCTGACTTCTCCTCTGTGATGATCGGGCGCACCATATATGCGCTCATCATTGCGTCGTTGGATGCCTTCAGGAACGTATCTATGCTGTCCTTTTCGATCGCGAAGAACATCTTTACTGACAGTATCCCTTCCTCATAGTCCACAAACGCCGTGTTTTCCCCGACGTCGAACAGGATGAATGTGTTGTCGAATTCCGGATAGTATCCGTTCTCCATCATATACCTGAAGATCATCTGCATAGTAAGGGTCGGTCTGACCGCTGTCATATTCTTTTCCATTCCTGCGTCATTTGTTGAAGGAGATTAGGCATATATGATACCTGAGCGCGTATCTGTGTGGAAATTTTTCATAACTTTTTCTCTTTCTGATGGCGGATGTATCGCCTTTTTGTTAAATTTGGAAGATTTTAGACCCGGACGATGAAGCATATACTACTTCCCGACAATGTCGAAAGAGATCTTTCTTTCTATCTCGCTATGGAGGAATACATAGCGAGAGAGGTCTCCGAGGAGGTTTTCTTCGTCTGGAGAGTTTCCCCGACTGTCATTATCGGCAGAAATCAAGTCCTTGAAAATGAAGTGAATATGGAATACTGCGCCAAGAACGGCGTAAAGATGTTCCGTAGGAAGAGCGGCGGTGGCTGCGTCTATTCCGACCCTGGAAACATTATGCTTTCATATGTGTCCAGGAGGGGAGACGTGACAGAAGTCTTCGACGCTTACCTTAGCGCTTTGACTGAGGCATTGAGGACGCTTGGGCTGCCGGCCGAGAAATCCGGAAGGAACGATGTGCTCGTGGAGGGCCGCAAGGTCAGCGGAAACGCATTCCACCAGATGCCTGACCGAAGCGTGGTGCACGGAACGCTGCTGCATTCCACAGACCTCGAGGCGCTGACAGAGGCCATCCGTCCGCCGGTGGAGAAACTCCAGAGGCACGGAGTGGAGTCGGTAAGGCAGAGGGTGGTGAACCTCGTCGAATACCGCGACGTAAGCCCGGTGCTGGAATCGCCCGAATCTCTCGAAGCGCATATGATCGCATACTTCACCGAAGATGAGATGACGTTGACGGCGGAGGATGTAGCGAAGATCGAGAAGATGCAGGAAGAATACACAATACACTGAAACATATTATGGAAGAGAATCTTTTGAAGACTTGTCTATATGACAAGCACGTTGCACTGGGTGCGCTTATGAGCCCTTTCGGTGGCTTCATTATGCCGATTCAGTATACCAACATCACAGACGAACACAACGCAGTGCGTCACAGAGCCGGTATGTTCGACGTTTCCCATATGGGAGAGATCTTCGTCAGCGGACCGGATGCCGACAAGTTCGTCAATCATATATTCTCTAACGACATCAGAGGAATGGAGGACGGAAAGATCCTCTACGGAATGATGCTCTATCCCAACGGAACCACAGTGGACGACCTCCTTGTGTACAAGGAATTCGAACCGAACAGCTATCTCCTGGTGGTCAACGCTTCAAACATCGCAAAGGACTACGAGTGGCTCTGCGCACAGAAAGACGGCTACGACGTCACAGTAGTGAACGAATCTGACAACTGGGGACAGATCGCTCTCCAGGGACCTGAGGCAGAGAAATACGCAGTGGAGACTCTCGGCCTTGCAAAGGCAGCAGAACTCGGCTTCTATACATACTACAGGACTGAAGATATGATCGTCAGCCGTACCGGATACACCGGAGAAGACGGCTTCGAGATCTATGCACCTCACGCTGTGATAAATGAAATGTGGGACACCCTTCTCGCTGCAGGCGTGGCTCCTTGCGGCCTCGGTTGCCGTGATACCCTCCGCTTCGAGGCTGGACTTCCGCTTTACGGCCACGAACTCAGTGACGAAATCACTCCTCTTGAGGCAGGACTCGGAATGTTCGCCAAGGTAAAGGACAAGGAAGAATTCATCGGCCGCGACGCGCTCGTAGAGCAGAAGCAGGCCGGACTGACACGCAAGAGTGTCGGCATAGAACTGCAGGACAAGGCGATTCCGCGTGCCGGATATCCTGTCGAGGTAGATGGTGTACAGGTCGGAGTGGTTACTACAGGATACCGTTCGATTTCTACTGACCGCAGCGTATGCGTTGCTCTGGTAGACAAGGCGTACACAGAACTCGGAACCAACGTGGAGATCAGAATCCGCAAGAAGGTGTTCCCTGGCATCGTGACAAAACGTCGCTTCTACGAAACAAACTACAAGAAATAACACATTAAAACCAAACACAATTATGGCAAAGACAGTTGAAGGACTCTATTACAGCGAGTCACACGAATGGGTAAAGGTTGAAGGCAATGTTGCAGTGATCGGCATCACCGATTTCGCACAGCACGCAATGGGCGACCTCTCGTATGTTGATATGCCTGAAGTGGATGACGAACTTGAAGCAGGTGAGGAGTTCGGTGCAGTTGAGAGCGTAAAGGCTGCCAGCGACCTTTTCACTCCTGTAACAGGCAAGGTTGTCGAGATCAACGAGGCTCTTGAGGATGCTCCTGAACTTCTGAACGAGGACGCATTTGCCAACTGGATTATGAAGGTTGAAATGAGCGACCCTTCAGAGCTTGAAGGCCTTATGGATGCAGCTGCATACGAGGCAATGTGTGCAAACGAGTAAAGATCGCATTATGGCTTTCTCTTATTTTCCGCATACGGAAGATGACATACGCCAGATGCTGGACAGAATCGGAGCAGGGACCCTCGAGGATCTCTACTCCGATGTTCCTGCTGATGTCATCTACCGTAAAGAGTATGACCTCCCGGATGCAATGTCCGAGCACGAGGTCCGTCAGTATTTCGAGGAACTTGCCGAGCAGAACACCAGTCTTTTCTGCCTTTGTGGCTTAGGAGCATATGACCACTATTCTCCTGCGGTCATTCCTCACATCATTTCGCGTTCCGAGTATCTTACAGCATATACGCCTTATCAGCCTGAGGTCTCTCAGGGTACCCTCAGATACATCTTCGAGTATCAGTCTATGATCACCGGTCTCACCGGAATGGATTGCACCAACGCCTCTATGTATGACGGCGCAACAGCCGCTGCCGAGGCGATGATGATGGCTATGGCTTCGACCAAGAAGAAGACTCGCGTCCTTCTTTCGGAAGGCCTGCTCCCTCAGGTGGTTGAGGTAGTGAAGACCTATGCGAAGTTCAACGGCGTGCAGCTCGGCTTCATCCCTTGTCAGGACGGCGTCACTTCATATGGCGCGATGCTCGCTGAAGTCGCTGCCGGCGATGTGGCGGGTGTGCTTGTTCCAGGTATCAACAAATACGGTATCATCGAAGATCTTACAGGCTTTGCCGATGCGGTTCACGCACAGAAGGGTCTTCTTATGGTATATTCGGACCCATCGTCCCTTGCCGTCATCAAGACACCGGGCGAGTGGGGAGCAGACATCGTCTGCGGAGATTCGCAGTCTCTCGGTATCCCTCTCTGCTACGGCGGCCCTTACGTAGGCTTCCTTGCCTGCACAAAGGATCACCTCCGCAAACTTCCTGGACGCATCGTAGGTGCGACAAGAGACGTAGACGGCAAGCGCGCCTATGTACTTACACTTCAGGCTCGTGAGCAGCACATCCGTCGTGAGAAGGCTACCAGCAACATCTGCTCGAATCAGTCTCTGATGGCTCTCTATGTGACTGTATATATGTCACTTATGGGACCTGAAGGACTCCGCAAAGTCAATGAACTCTCATATGGTGGAGCACACTATCTCCACGATAGACTTCTTGAGACAGGTCTCTTCGAAGAGGCGTTCGACAAGCCGTTCCTCAAGGAATTCTCCCTCAAGACAAAGGTTCCTGCAGCACAGCTTCAGGATGCACTTATGCTCATCGGCGTATTCGGTGCCGTTGAGGTGGAGGAAGGCCTCGTGAACTTCTGCGTGACAGAGAAAGTGTCGAAAGAGAATATAGATGCAGTTGTCGGATATCTTAATGAAATGGAAGTATGAAGTACTACGATAAACTGATCTTTGATCTTTCCAAGGCAGGAAGACAGGGATATTCATTGCCGACACGTTCTTGGGATGCGACTCTCGAATCACTTCCAGCAGGTCTCAGACGTTCTGAGAAACCGGAACTTCCGGAGGTGAGCGAACTCGATGTAGTGCGTCATTACACCAACCTTTCACAGATGAACTTCGGTGTGGATTCGGGCTTCTATCCGCTCGGAAGCTGCACTATGAAATACAATCCTAAGATCAACGAGGAGATCGCAGCAATGCCTGCATTCGCCGGTCTTCATCCTCTCCAGCCTGCGGCTACAGTCCAGGGTGCGTTGAGGGTATACAGGGAACTGGCCAAGGCTCTCTCTGCGATTACAGGTATGGCCGAGTTTACGCTCGACCCGTTTGCGGGTGCTCACGGCGAACTCACCGGCCTTATGATCATCCGCCAGTACCATATCTCGCGCGGCGACCTCAATCGTACCCGCATCATCGTGCCTGACAGCGCACACGGAACCAACCCGGCTTCCGCTGCTGTCTGCGGACTCGAGATAGTACAGGTGAAGTCCAATGCCAACGGTCTCGTGGATGTCGAGGACCTCAAACCGCTTCTCGACGACACCATCGCCGGCATTATGATGACCAATCCGAACACACTCGGACTTTTCGAAAAGGACATCAAGGAAATCGCTGCACTCGTTCATCAGTGCGGAGGACTCCTTTACTATGACGGAGCGAATATGAACCCGCTCATCGGTATGGTGCGTCCTGGCGATATGGGATTCGATGTGCTTCACCTCAATCTGCATAAGTCATTCTCAACACCTCACGGCGGTGGCGGTCCTGGTGCCGGCCCAGTCGGAGTGGCTGAACATCTTGTTCCTTATCTTCCTGTACCTAAGGTGGTTGAGGATGAGGACGGTCTCCTCTCTGTGGTTGACAAGGATGGCAATGCCTGCGGAAGAATCTCAGGCTTTATGGGCAACTTCGGAGTGCTCCTCAGAGCATATACATACATCCTTATGCTCGGAAAGCAGAATGTGAAGCAGGTAGGACCTCTCGCAGTACTTGGTGCCAACTACATCAAGGAGTCGCTCAAGGGATGCTTCAAACTCCCGATCGAGTCCGTATGCAAGCACGAGTTCGTATTCGACGGCCTTCTCGACCAGTCGACCGGCGTCACCACACTGGACGTTGCGAAGAGACTGCTCGACTATGGCTTCCACGCTCCTACAATCTACTTCCCGCTACTGTTCCATCAGGCAATTATGATCGAGCCTACTGAAACAGAGTCGAAGGAGACACTCGACGGTTTCATCGAGATTATGGAGCATATCGCTGCCGAGGCGATTTCAGATCCGGAGTCCCTGAAGACAGCTCCTCATACGACTCCGGTGCGTCGTCTGGATGAGACTACAGCAGCGCGTCAGCCTATACTTCGTTATAAGGATCTTGTATGAAAATAATTATAATCGGTGCAGGACCGGGCGGTTATGAGACCGCCCTCCTTGCTGCAAAAAGGGGTGTGGAAGTGGTTCTGGTAGAGTCAGGCCACGTAGGCGGCACCTGTCTCAACGAGGGATGTATCCCTACAAAGGCATTCTGCAAGAACGCGGAAGTCATCGAAGGACTCAAGAACGCAGCTGAATTCGGTGTGTCTGACCTCTCGTACGGCTTCGACTTCAAGGCTGTCACTGCGCGCAAGAATGCAGTGGTGGAGCAGCTTCGCGGAGGAGTGGAAGGCCTTCTCGGACATAAGCTCATCACTCTTGTCCGCGGCAAAGCTTCCTTCAAGGATGCGCACACCGTGACTGTCATTCCGAGTGATCTCCCTGTCATCCCGAGCGAAGTCGAGGGATCTCCTCAAGACTACACCGGCGATTACATCATAATCGCAACAGGTTCAGTGTCGGCCTCCCTGCCAGTTCCCGGAGCAGATCTTCCAGGTGTGTTGACCTCAAAGGAAATCCTTGATCTACAGGAGATTCCACAGAGACTATGCGTCATCGGAGGAGGCGTGATCGGACTTGAGTTCGCATCCATCTTCAAGAGCTTCGGCAGTGAAGTGACTGTCCTCGAGTATTTCAAGGAGATACTTCCACGCTTTGATTCAGACCTTTCCAAGAGACTCAAGCAGAGCCTTGGAAAGAGAGGCATCGAGATCTGCACACAGGCTCAGGTAACAGGAATCGAAGATGCTGAAGGCGGTTACAGAGTCACATATGTCCGCAAGGATAAGGAAGAGACTGTCTTGGCCGACAAGGTCCTGATGTCCGTAGGCCGCAAGGCCAATGTGGCTTCGCTCAACCTCGCTGACGCAGGCATCGAGTTCACTCCAAGAGGAATTGTCGTAGATGACAAGACAATGCAGACCAACATTCCACATATCTATGCTGTCGGTGACATCAACGGAAAGATGATGCTCGCCCACGCGGCCACATTCCAGGGAATTGTAGCCCTCGACCACATTATGGGCGTGGAGAATCAGATCGATCTCTCGGTGATGCCGGCTGCTGTGTTCACATCTCCTGAGGCTGCCAGCGTCGGTATGACAGAAGAAGACTGCAAGGCAGCAGGTGTTCCTGTGAAATGCCTCAAATCATTCTTCCGTGCGAACGGAAAAGCCGTGACAATGGGGGAGACAGACGGATTCTGCAAACTCATCGTCGCTGCCGAGCCTAAGGACGGTTCGGAGCCGGTATATGCTCCAGGCCGTGTACTTGGCTGCCATCTTTATGGCCCACACAGCTCTGACATCGTACAGGAGGCTTGTGCAATGATCACAAGGAAGGCCACTGTAGAAGATTTCCAGAGCGTCATTCATACGCACCCTACACTTACAGAGGTGCTGCAGAGCGCGTTACATTCTTAAATCAATATGAAGGTACCTAACACTTACGTAATCATATTTACAGTACTGCTGGTCTGCGCAGTCTCCACCTGGCTTGTACCAGGAGGAGATCCGCAGACCTGGCAGGTTTTTTCAGCCTTGTTCGAAGGCTTCAGCAAACAGGCAGGCATCATCGCATTCGTGCTTATCATCGGAGGCGCATTCTGGGTCGTGAACAAGACCCGCGCAGTCGATGAGGGCATTATGAAGTTCATATCGAAGGTCCAGAACCTTGAGAGATTCTCTCTCGTCCGCAAGCTCGGAGTGGGCAACATCGTCATCACTCTCATTATGCTGCTTTTCGGACTCTTCGGCGCCGTGTTCGGTATGAGCGAGGAGACCATCGCCTTTGTCGCTGTGGTGATCCCTCTGGCGAGATCGCTCGGTTATGATGATTTCGTAGGTGTATGTATGGTATATGTGGCTGCCCACGTTGGCTTTGCCGGAGCTATGCTCAATCCATTCACCATCGGTATCGCTCAGGGAATGGCAGACCTTCCGCTTTTCTCAGGCATAGAGTACAGAGTCGTATGCTGGCTTGTGCTTATGCTCATCGCCATCGTCTTCGTCCTCTGGTATGCGCGCAAGACTCGCAAGCCAGTAGTGGAGAAGACCGCATCTGATTCCTCGGAAGCAATGGAAGGATGCACAACCGACAAGACCCGTTCTTGGATCTGCTACGGTGCCATTATGGTGTCCCTCCTTCTATTCTCGTTCTTCTACGCAGACGGATGTGTCATCAAGATCGGTCAGTCGACATTCGCGACACCTTGGCTTCTCTGGGTTGTCACAGCCTTGTTCGGAATATTCTCGTTCGTCTCATTGAGGAACTCAGTGAGAATGTATATCCTTAACCTTCTGATGTTTACGATTGTATTTCTCGTCGTAGGAGCGATGGGATACGGATGGTATCTTCAGGAGATCTGCGCCCTCTTCACAGCGCTCGCCATCTGTTCCGGCTTCTCTGCCGGCTACACTGCTGACGATATCGCGAAGGAGTTCATCGCCGGTGCAAAAGACATCTTCTCGGCTGCCCTGATCATCGGTTTCGCTGCCGGTATCATCGTTATCCTCGAGAATGGTCAGGTGATCGACACAATGCTCGCCTCTATGGCCTCCGCCCTCGAAGGCTCCGGCCGTGTCGGCGCACTCGGTTCGATGTACGGCATCCAGACCTTCATCAACCTCTTCATCCCTTCGGCATCCGCAAAGGCTGCCGTGACTATGCCTATTATGGCACCGTTCTCTGATATGATCGGAGTCTCACGCCAGGCGACAGTCCTTGCGTTCCAACTTGGCGACGGTTTCACCAATATGATCACTCCGTGCTCCGGTGTGCTGATGGCCGTCCTCTCCGTTGCGAAGATCCCTTATGAGAAATGGGTGAAGTGGGTATGGAAGTTCATCCTCCTCCTTGTGATTGTCGGCTTCCTCCTTCTCCTTCCGACATTGTTCCTTGCACTGCCGGGATTTTAGTCCTTCATCCTAGAGAGTTTTGTCGAGAGCCTCTGGAGTCTCATCTCCACTGTTGATAGGAAGGTCTTCACCTGTAAGGCGTGTAAAGATTTCTACTGAAAGAAAAACTGAAATAATAACTGCGAGCCACATAATCTTATCCTTTAAATTGTTTGACAATGCAAAGGTATGGCTTGCTTGTGCCTATCTGTGGCACAAAGAAAAAATTCTGGTTCAGGAGGCAAGAAGCCCCCTTGCTATACACCTTGTGCGACTTTCGGTGCAAACTCGCCAAAGGTGTCTCAATTTTCATCATAAATTGCCCGATTGGGCTACACCTTGTGCCTGAAACGGCCAAAACTCGCCAAAGGTGTATGGTAAAGCGCTACCGGCTCCGAGATGCCCATCTTCTTCGATTTTGCCGCTTCGGACAGTTCTTCGTAGCTGTCCGGGGCGGCTGTCTGTATGTATCAAAAGATTTTATTATCTTTGCGGCCCTTTTGCACACATCCATATAGATGTTACACTACAAGACGATCGAAAATAATCATCTGGACCGCTGGATTGTATTGATTCACGGAGCCGGTGGAAGCATAGAAGTATGGTTCCGCCAGGTTGCGGATTACGCTCGTCATTTCAATCTTCTGCTTGTGGA
>JAFYXE010000012.1 GCA_017546275.1 Bacteroidales bacterium
CGCGATCCCCTGTACTCATATGTTGTCGGTGACGGATATTGATCTGTCGCAAAGTCAGATCTGTAAGAATACCATCCCTGCTGGTTGGTGATGTACTCCAACGGATACTGAGCCACCTCGACCTCTCTTGTGATGCCGTCCTCATTTGTAACGACGAGAGTGAAATAACGGATTGCGTTGTTTGTCGGCACCGGACTGTTTACTGTGATGTTTCCTGTAGTCGAGTCAACTTCCGTTGTTCCTGTGATAGTAGGATTCACAGTTGTCTTGACACCGAACTTGTTGTAGTAATAAATGTCCTTTACTGTGATGGTGACAGGAGAAGATGATGCGAACTCGAGAGTTGTCGCGTCTACGGCGATGTTTCTCATCTCCATATAGTCCTTGTTGACCATCAGATATTTAGGCTTGTCGTCGCCTCCGACGTAAACGTTGTGTTCAGTCCAGTCGATCACTGAATAATATACATCCTCGAGGTCCACAGGTGTAGACTCTGAAATGGCGCCAGGACGGTTGAGATCGATGTTCACCTCATAGTAGTTGTTTCTCTTGAACATCTGCTCGTCTGTCATAGGGATCTTGTACCAGCAGTTTGCGTAGTCCTTTACGAGTTCACCGTCAGTGTAGGTCAAAGGAAGGTTCATAACCACGCAGGTCTCGCGCTCAAGGCTACTCTGGTCCGCCCAGTTGTTTGGATATACATAAGTGACAAGCGATACGTTCTTGCTGTCCTGTGTAGGGTTCCAGCTGAAGTATGCGTTGTTGGACTTCTTTGTGTTTCTCACTTTGGCTGTATAGATGTCCTCTTCGGCACGAGCCTCTGCGAGAAGATAAGTGTCATAAGGCATATTGCGGAGATAGTAGAGGCCTCCCTCTGATCCGTCTTCGATTGTGAATGCCTTGAATTCGACCTTCTCGGATGCCTTGATGTTGATGACAACCTTCGCAGCAGCACGTCTGAGAACCGCGTCAAGAACGGTGTTGTCCGAAGACACTCCGTTGTTGAGGACAACAGGTGACGAGCCGCCCTGGAAGGCAACCGCATCCATAAGGAAGTAGCTTGGTGCTCCATCGATGGTAAGACCGGTAAGATGGAGATTGTAGTCCTCCTGCTTCTTGTCGATAAGGTCGTTGTAGGACTCTACTGCCTCGAAATCCGACTTTGAAAGATTGCTGTTGGCAAGGAGGTACACATAGTATTTCTGGCCTGCGGTGAAAGTGCTTCTCTTGGCATTGAGAACGAGTGATGCCGCATTGTTGACCTGATATCTTTCATAATAAACCTCTGCGCCAGGCTCTGTACCGTTCACGTCGAAGATGAACACATCAAGATGGTTCACGAACGACTCCACGTCAGTGTCCGCAGCTTTGGTAAGACCAGAGGAAAGGTCAAGAACAATGCTCTCGTTCATTGGCGCGTTCACACCGAGCTCCTCCTGGCAGGAGAAGGCCAGCATCGCAACAGCTGAGATTAAAAGAGTATTAAGGATTCTTTTCATTTTCTTCTTAGTTTACCATTGTTATTATGACATACTCGGCATCCTGTGCAGATGTGCCAGAGTAAGGCCAGTAGAAATTCTGGTCGGTTCCGTTGACCATCATATAATCGACAGTATCGAAACCTGCAGCCCTGTAAGTGATTGCAAGCATCACTTCCTCACCGGCCTGGATGTGTCCTACATTAGGAGTCACCTCGATTGTGTACCAGTCTTCTGATGCAGGGATAGGCCACTCCGACTGATAGACCTCAAGCTTGCCCGTATCGTCATAAATGCGTACTGTACAGTCTGAAGCGTTGAGACCGATAAGGGTAGGAGTCCAGGAGTCGTTCTCAGGATAAGTCATCTGGAAATATGCCCTGAAAGGCTTCTTCTCAGACATCTGTGCAGGCGCCGAAGGCACTGCAGCAACTTCGTCCTGGCTGGTAGGGATGCTTTCCCTGAGATAAGAGTGGGTAGGATAGTCGAATCTGATGTCCTTGGTTTCGTTGTCTTCCCAATCAGCTACAACGTAATTGATGATGATGTTGCCCTCCGCATTGATGTAGATGCATACCTTGATGTGCTTGTTTCTGAGCACCGGAGGAAGATACACATAGGCATCCTTGCGTGGCTGGCCTTCACCGAGAGAATATGCAATGTGGAACACAGCTTCATTCGCATTGCCTGAAGATACGTTCCAGACATCAGAACCGCAAGCGACCTCATAGAGGTATTTTCCGCCCACTACAGGAGTGTAGTTGTCAGGATTCTGAAGAGCTGAAGATCCTTTTGCGATTCCGCTTGTGACTGCCACAGCAGATGAAAGAAGGACATCGTCATTTGCCCTTGAAGGGATTGCGCTGAGTGTCTGGTCCGCCTGTGGGAAGAGGTAGTTGTATGCCCTTGTTCCTGCTGCGAGGAGTTCGATTCCGAGGATCTGAGGATCTACAGAAGCTCCTTCTGTCTTTGCTGCATATACTGAAACCTTTGCAACAGGACGGGTGAGCTCGAACTTCACTTTCTGGGTAAGGACGATATGTCCGTTGTGACCGTTTTCGTCGTTCGCTGCCTCAGCGACTGCGTCCACATCGACAGTCTCTGTCTGGATGCAGTACATAGGAAGAGCCTTGCCAGTTGCCATTGCCGAGAACTTCACAGCCTCAAGCTGAGCCATTGTCATTTCCTCTGTGAAAGCAACTGCAGCGTTCTGGTAGGTCATCTCCGCCTCGTTTGCCACAAGGTAGAACTTCACATTGTGCTTTCCGCTTTCAGGAAGTTCCAGATCCATATAGAACGGTTCTCCCGGAGCGGTCGCCTGCCTCAAGGCATAGCCGGCAAGGCGCTCGCCGTAGTAAGCATAGACGCGCAATGAATTGATGGCCTTCTCCATATCGGTAGAGGCTCTCTTGGTCATATCGGATGCCGACACGCTCAATTCGATCATCACGCTCTGTCCAGGCGCAGAGGTCTGATCCTTCTCCATAAGACAGCTGATGGACATCATAGCCGCTATGAAGCAAAGGGATGTTCTGACAAATATGTTGAATAACTTATTCATAAACGTGATGAAATTTTAGAACTCAGGTGTAACATTTTCAATGAACCACGAAGGAACCCCGATGCTGATGCTTGCAGACTTGAACTCAATCCTGAACGGAATGATGCACTCCTGCTTGGTCACATCGATATCATATTTGGCGATGTGCTGTGCGAAATTCACTTCGACCAGCGACTCGCCTGAAGAGCCGGCAATCTTAAGATATACGGCCTCCTGGTCGGTATGTCTCATAATGTTGTTCTTTGCAGAAAGCAACATCTGTCCGTCGTGTACAGACTCCATCACATATGTGGTCGCAGGACCCTTTGCAACGTTGTTGAAATCTGTCTCTGGCGAGACACCGACGAGCTCGATTGTAGGGTAAGAGGCTGCTCTTGTGAGAGCCGGAGCACCTACCACCTCGACTACAACGTCGAAATGCGAGCTTTTGAAAACTGCTGTCTGGGTCTCGATCTGCTTGTACTCATCATAAGGTGCGATGGTATAGTCAGTAGAAGCCCAATACAACGGGTCATTTCCGGAAACTGTGTTTCCTTTCAGATAATCAGTGTCTGCAAAAACGATCTGACCACGATCTCCCGAAGACAGATTCTCCACTTCTGTCTTGTTTGCATTTCCTACACACACAATTTGATATGCACCCGGTTCAAGGGGCGGAAGTGTGGTCAGACGCGCTTTTACATCCTCATCGGACAGCTGTCCTGAGACGACACAGTTATTCTGCTCATCAAAAACATACATATGAACTTTCTCAATCTTCTCAGGGAAGATCTCAGTCGTACCGTCGCCAAGATAGCTCAAGGCGAGACAGTAGACATTGTAGCAATCGCTATGATCCTCCTTGATGCAGGAAGTGGAGAATATTCCCGCTGCCAGAAGAAGGCTTAAAGCAATGGATCTGAATTTCATAAGCTGTATGTTTTTGATTAATTGATGTTTTTTAAGAAAAGTCTGTCAGTGAATCTGACTGATTTTAGAACTCAGGGTAAACGAGCTCGACAGCCCATTCTACAACCTCAACAGTGATATCGAGGCAACGGTCCATTGGATCGATGTCTGTATCCTCGAAAGGAATGTTACCGTCATTCTCAACCTCGCCCTTTGCGCTCATACGGTAGATCTTACCCTCTTCGAACTCTGTTACAGCAGTACCGTCTGCCTTGTAGAAGCCCTTTGAATAGAGGTAAGCAGGCTGATCGTCAGCAAGAAGCTTGATAAGCATAACTGGAGTCTCTGCGCAAGAGAACATATGGTATGCGAGTGGCTTAGGAGTGCTTGCTACGTTGTCCTCTGGAGTGATGACAACCTCGAATGAATCTCTGTACCAAGCAGTCTCACCGTTGTCGAGCCAAGCGTAAACCTCTGACTGGTTGAGGAAGTTGAGTGATTCTGACAATTCGCTTTCCACGCCACCGTCTACTGTAGTCTCCTCATAATAGTTGAAGAAAGCGAGCTGAGTGATCTTGATCTCGTTGAAGAGAGGCTCATCGCTGAACTTGACTGTGAAACCGTCAACCTCGAAGCGTGAAACGCGTGGAGTGAGGGTAAGCTCAGCCTTGTAAACAGGAGATTCGTAAATTGTTCCGTTAGCGTTAGTGTCGTTATGTACTCCGCCTGTGCTCTCAAGAGTAGCCTCATCATAAAGCACGAGGTTTGCCGCATCCTGCTGCTCACCGATCAAAAGTGCCGCGTACTCACCGTAAGTAACATCCTGGCCAAGGTTAGCGACAGCTACAACCTTAGTACAGTTAGGGTCTACATAGTGGAACTCTGCAGTCTCCACAGCGTCAAGGCTTGTGAAATAAGTCGGAGCTACCTCAGTACCTGCTGCGTTCTTTGCTTCATACTGATTACCAGCAGCGTCAGTAAGGAAAATCTTGAGGTCATTTACGACTACAGCGTCTCCTGCCTGGATCTTGTCACCTGCAAGGCCCTTTGTCATAATGACATTCTCAAGGGAAATCTCTACAGTCTTAAGGCGGTTAACCTCAGGAGCAGCCTCCTGCTTGTTGCAAGAAGCGAGTGCCAATACTGCTACGAAAGCAGCCAACATCAATTTAGAAAGTTTCATAACTGTAATAGTTAAATGGTTAATGATTTATGTTTTTGGTTTGATTATTCGTATTTGCTGAGGTATTCCTCGATCGCAGCTCTCTGCTCAGCCTCATATGCATACTCGGCATTGATTGCATCGATGTTCTGCTGTGCTGTAGGGCAATTGCCCTCGAGAGCCTTCTCAAACCAAGGCATCGCCTCTTCAAACTGTCCCTGCATCATCAGAGCCACACCCACTGTGTTGAAAGCTCTCATATCATCGCTTACCGGCTTCACGTGGTCGTATGCTTCTGCATATTTGCCTTCGTCGATGAGGGCGTTTGCTTCGTTGATGATATCCACAGCCTTGTCATCTGTCGAATCGTAGTATACTGCAAGATACCTGGCGCTACGCAGGTGAGGATAGATCTCTGTGAGCATCTTCTTCCAAACCCATCCGTAGTTGATCGCCTCGATCTGGAGTTTCTTGCGCTCTGAAGGAATTCCCTCATTGTCGATGATCGCGAGGACCTGATCCTTCTCTTCAATATCGGACGCTGCAACCACTCTGCGGAGGCCGGCCCAGTTCTCATCTCCGTTGACGATCTCGAAGTCATCCATTGTGAGTCCATACTGAGGACGCTGCTCGATGATGTAGTTGATGAGTGCCTTTGCACGGTTTTCTCCCAACCAGGTGTTGAATGCTGGAGGACCCTCTGGCGAAGCGTATCCGGCAACTTCGATCTTGTTCATCTTGTAGTTAGGATTCGAGAAGATCTTGTCCACTGCTGCGAGGATCTTTCCGAATGTCACCTCATTGTTGAATACTGTCGAATCGATCTCGATCTTTGAAACCTTGAAGATGATCTCAAGCTCATCCTGACCGAAATCCCAGGTTTTTCCAACCTCGTTGAGTGCATAAGCAGGAGTTCTTCTTGCAGGCATCTGTGGCTCCTCGAAGAGTGCTACGCCTTCTGCGATGTTCTCATCATCCTGATCCTTTTCGCAGGCACATCCGACAAGCTGTCTCTTGATGGAAAGGTTTGCCGACTTCATCCATCTCTTGAGAGGCACCTGATCCTCATACACATAGATGTCGCCCTTGAGAGTCTGGTTGTCCGCGAGTTCCCAATCCTTGTCTCCATTGATGTGGTTTTCCTGTCTTTCTCTCTTATAACGACCTTTTCCGTACACCTCGACAACATCCATCCAAAGAGTATCCTTACCGTTATATATATAAGGCATAATCACCTCCTTGCGGCGTGAAGGAATACCCTTTACGTCTGTGTCGATATTGAAGGAGACTGTTACAGTCGTTCCGTCGTGCGTCATAGATTCGTCTGTGATGACGGTCTGAGCCTTTGCAAGACTGCTCATACCGAAGATCATCAACGCAAGTACCAATGCTTTCTTCATATCTTTCTCCTCTCTTTACTTAATCATATAAATGAATGAAACGCCAAGTTCTGTAAGACCGAAGACATTCTTCTTGACAGTCTCCTGGAAAAGTCCGCAGGTGCGGCTCTCGAACTTGTCATACTGAGTGTACCACCAGCCTCCGCCGACAGCAAACTCAAGGTTCCAGCGACGCGCGATAGGGAAAGCGTAACCGTAGGTGATGCCTGCACCTGCAGCCCATCCCTGGCAGCGGGAAGCCTGAAGTTCACTGATGTAAATGCCGTTCATCTCCTCTGGGAAGAAGAGGCCGGGCACATTCACTCCACTCACATTGAACTGGGTATAATTTCCATTGATACCGATGAAATGTCCCTGGAAACTGTTACAGAACCAATATCTGATCTCAGGAGTAACAAGGAAATGCTTAGCCTTCACATTGTTCTCCTTATCAAAGGTCCACGGATTGTAACCGCCGGCCACCTCAGCGGTCCAACGGTCACCAAGAGCGAATTCAAAACCCACATTAGGAGTTGCA
>JAFYXE010000105.1 GCA_017546275.1 Bacteroidales bacterium
CGATGCACAAGGCACGAAGAAGGGTGCTCCTAACCCTCAGGCAGCGCGCAACAAGCAGCTCCTACGCGACTATATGAGCGAGTTCAAGAAGGCGGGATACTACGGAAAGGCGCGCATCGCCACATATTCCGGCACCAACGCGATGTATGAGCTTGCGACTTCACCGGACGCGGCAGACCGCGAGATGTACCTCGAATACTGCGAATTCATAGTCAACAACCCATTACGAAAATAACACTGTCATTTCGACCGAACAACAACACTGTCATTTCGACCGAACGACAACACTGTCATTTCGACCGAACGAAGTGAGTGGAGAAATCTTTATAATATGAAAAGAATAACAATAATTCTAACAACATTAGTACTGATTCTAGGCTGCAACAATGCCGATAACACTATAGGTGAGGAATACATATGCGATGTTCCTGGCTTCGTACTGGCCGATGAAAACATCGAAGTCAAGATCGGAGAGGACGGAAGCCTCCTTGTCCTGGGCAACGCCGAGACCGGACACAACTATGCTTCGGGAAAGAGCCTCTGGAGAATGTTCTACAACACCCACGAGGAGAAGGAGATGCAGATCGACTGCTCAGAGAACACTCCTGCTGTCTCTCAGGAAGGCAATGTGATCACTATCGCATACAGGGATCTCGTACACAGAGGAAAGGCCCTGAAGATGGACCTCGTCCTTACCGTTTCTCTTGAGGACGGCGAGGTGCGCTTCGGCTCTACAGTGACCAACAACGAGCCGGGAACCATCATCCGCGAGCTCCAATACCCTCTCGTAGGCGATATGCAGCTTCCGAAGGGCCACAAGCTCCTTACCACCCACACAGGCGGACAGGTGCACAACGACGCTCTCGACCTCATCGTGAACGTGAATCCTAAGACCCTCTATATGAAGCCAGATCAGTACTTCCGTCAGTATGACCTCCAGTATCCTCGCCACGCTGCATCGAACTGCTATGCGTTCTTCGGCGAGAACGACGGTCTCTACTTCGGAAGCCACGACCAGAGCCTCCAGCAGACCTGGCACGGCCTTCGTGCCTATCCTTCCGCTCCGGGCAAATTCGATATGCTCGAGGCAGGTTTCTACCGCTATCCTAACGCAATGTGCGGCGACAGCTGGACCTGCGACGCAAGCGTCGTAAGACCGTATATGGGCGAGTGGACAGAGACTTCGCGCATCTACCGCGAGTGGATCGACACCTGGTGGGACAAGAAGGACGTTCCTCAGTGGGTAAAGGAGATGAACGGCTGGCAGCGCATCATCTTCAAGCACCAGTACGGCGAATACCTCCGCAAATACACCGACCTTCCTGGACGCATCAACGACTGCGGAAAGAGCGTAGGCTGCAACACAGTGCTCGCCTTCGGCTGGTGGAGCGACGGTATGGACAACGGCTACCCTAACTACTACATCGACGAGACCCAGGGCGGCGAGGAGGCGTGGAAGGAGGCTATTGCCGACTACCGTGCCGACGGAAACCGCCTCGTGCTGTATTACAACGGCCGTCTGGTTGACCGTGAGAGCGACTGGTATATGCACGGAAACGGCAAGAAGGCCGTGAACCGTGACAACACCGGAGCCGAATTCGCAGAGCATTACAAGTTCACCGCTCAAGGTACAGCCGTAGGATACTATGACACACGTACATTCTCTATCGCCAATATGGCCAACCGTGAGTGGCGCGATATGCTCCTCGAGTGGGCTGACAGGGCTATGGCATACGGTGCCGACGCAGTGTTCTATGATCAGCTCGGAGTGGCCGAGGAGTTCCCTAACTGGGACCGTTCGCGCGAGTTCCCTGTTCAGGACCTGTTCACAGGCCGTTACAAGGCAGAGGCGTTGAAGGAGATCCGTGACCATATCAAGGCCATCGACCCTGAATTCTGCCTCGGTACAGAGTGGCTCAACGACTGCACTGCTCAATTCTGCGACTTCGTCCACATCGTGGAGTTCACAGCAGAGCCTTACAGCTTCCCTGAGTGGTTCAAATACACCTTCCCAGAGGTGATCTGGTCTGACCGCTGCCTCCGCGACGACACTGATGTCGAGCGCAGAGCCAACAATACACTTTTGAAGGGACTCGTAAACGACATCGAGATCTTCCGCTGCCGCGGACTCATCGACGAGACTCCTCACTACCAGCAGTATCTCGCACAGATCAACGCCATCCGTCACAAGTATCCTGAACTCCTCCTCGGAGCCGGACGCTTCATCCATATGGACGGCTTCACTTGCTCTTCCGATGACATCATCGCGCGCGGCTACGCCAACGGCGACCGCCTCGCTATCGTTGCCACTACCCTCTCAGCTGAAGGTGCCAACGGCAAGATCTCAGTTCCTGGCTACAAGTTCGTAGAGCACTCCTCTATCGGAGACGCCAAGGTTTCCGCTTCTGCCGGCTCTTCAGCCTCGAAGCTCACCCTCGGCCACAACGCCATCTCCGTCCTCATCTTCGAGCGCTAGGCCTTCCTATCGGTAAACCTCCATCAGGACTCTGCCCTCTCGCGTGGCGGGCAAATCATTACATATCAACACATTACAGAAACTGCGTGCTCCCCTTTGGCGGCACGCAGTTCTTGTAAATCATTGTATGACAGAGAGTTAGCCGCCACGCTTCTTCCAACCACAATGTGACAGCTAAAATACTGTTATTCAATATGTTAAATGATTGAGGGTCGGTATTTTTACCGACCCTCAA
>JAFYXE010000106.1 GCA_017546275.1 Bacteroidales bacterium
ATCGGCGTCATCATAACAGAGGGCAAGATGACCCAGCAGTGGCACGGAGAGATCGAGGGCTGCTATTGGGCGACAAACAGCCAGCTTTATCAGCTTACACGTCCGATCATCGGAGTGGACAAGGACGGAAAGGCAGGAGCGTATTGGGTGGGAGTGCCTCAGCAGGGTACATTCTACTATTATGACAGACCTCTGCCTAACGTAGTCGGCCAGGCTAAGTATGGCAAGGTTACATCGACTTCGCCGGTACCTGCAGTAAACTGGGAGCCATATTATGCGATCAGCTGTGGTCCTATGGTGCTTTATGACGGTCTGGTATGTGCGGATAATTCGATGGTGGACGACACTCATTATTATACCAATTTCGAGTGCTGGGACGAGTCAGGTGTGTATTCCGCTCATCCTGACAGAACAGCTGTGGGCGTGACTGCAGACGGCAAGATCGTGCTCTTCATCTGCGACGGCCGCATCGATGCAAGCCAGGGTGCGTACATCAAGGAGCTCGGACCGATTATGAAGAGCATCGGATGTGTTCACGCAATGAACCTCGACGGCGGCGGATCCACAGGTATGTGGCTCAGCGGCGCAGGAATGATCAACTACAAAGACAGCAGCTGGAGATCTGTGAAATCTACCCTCGGTTTCTTTACAAAATAGCATATGAAAAGAATCATCATAATGACAGTCCTGGCCCTTTCGGCTTTGTCGGCTTCGGCTCAGGACTACGTCTTCAACCGTGCGCCTCTTGCGCCGACTCAGTATGCCGAGCTTCCTATTGGTGCCATCAAGGCCGAGGGCTGGCTCTATGATCAGCTCGTAAGGCAGAAGGACGGAATGACCGGCCATCTGGATGAATTGTATGCCGAGGTGGTGGGAGCCGACAACGCCTGGATAGGCGGTGAAGGCGACACCTGGGAGCGTGGACCATATTGGCTCGACGGTCTTATGCCGCTTGCATATCTCCTTGGTGACGAGGAACTTATAAAGAAGGCTACAGTGTGGTCGGAGGCTATGCTGACAATGGTTTACGAGGACGGATATTTCGGCAACAGGGTCTCTCGCAAGTACATCGAGGGATTCCAGAGAGGAAAGGCCGAGGACTGGTGGCCGAAGATGGTTGCCCTCAAGATGCTCAAGCAGTACTATATGGCGACCGGTGACCAGCGCGTCATCGATGTGATGACCGGATACTTCAGGTATCAGTTGGCGAACCTTCCGGAGAAGCCGCTCGACCATTGGACCTTCTGGGGCGAATGGCGAGGTGGCGACAATCTTGATATGGTGTATTGGCTCTACAACATCACCGGAGAAGAGTTCCTCCTTGAACTCGGCGACCTCATCCACAGCCAGACAACTCCTTGGACAGCAATGTTCTGGGGTGAGACCAACGAGCTCCGTACCCAGAATTCTATGCATACCGTAAACCTGGCCCACGGCTTCAAGGAACCGGTTATCTGGTGGCAGAGATCCCACGATCCTAAGGATCTCGAGGCTCCGAAGCAGGCCCTTAAGACCATCCGTCATACCTTCGGTCTTCCTACTGGTCTCTGGGCCGGTGATGAGCAGGTGCATTTCGGTGACCCGACCCGTGGATCGGAACTCTGCACAGCAGTGGAGATGATGTATTCTCTCGAGGAGATGCTTCAGGCTACTGGTGATCTTCAGTGGGCTGACCACCTCGAAAGAGTGGCGTTCAATGCCCTTCCGACCCAGGCTACCGATGCCTATGACGGACGTCAGTATTACCAGCAGACAAATCAGATCGCCTGCTCCCGCGAGTGGAGAAACTTCGTGACTCAGCACGAGGACAACGACAATCTCTTCGGTGTGCTCAACGGCTATCCTTGCTGTTCGTGCAATATGCATCAGGGTTGGCCGAAGTTCACCCAGAACCTCTGGTACGCCAGTGCAGACGGCGGTCTGGCGGCATTTGTATATGCTCCTTCGACTGTGAATGCAAAGGTTGCAGGCGGCGTTGAGGTGTCGCTGAAGCAGGAGACATTCTATCCTTTCGACGAGACTGTGAAGGTGACTGTGAACTTCGCTTCGAAGAAGGTGAAGAAGGCTGAGTTCCCGCTTTATTTCCGCATTCCGGAGTGGTGTGACGGCGCTTATGTCAAGGTGAACGGAGTGAATGTGAATTGCGCTTCCAGGGCTGGAGATACTGTTCGCATTTCGCGCGAATGGGCTAAGGGTGATACAGTTACGCTTACCTTCCCGATGGAGGTGCGCATCAGTCATTGGTATGACGGAGCCACTGTCGTTGAGCGTGGACCGCTTGTGTATGCGCTCAGGATGGAGGAGAAATGGGAGAAGCACGAGTTCGAGGCTTCATATGAAGGAAAATACGGTCCTTACTACTATACCTGTGTGTCCGATACTCCTTGGAACTACGGTTTCCGTCTCAAGGATATGACTCCTGAGCTGATGGAGGAGAATTTCAAGGTTGAGGTACGTCCTGATGCGGGTGCATACCCTTGGAATCTTGAGAATGCACCGGTGAGCATCAAGGCGAAGGCCGTGGTGATCAAGCCTTGGAAGGAGTACAACGGCTCGACAGGCCAGATCGCATACTATCGCGAGGATGGTGACGACACCGGTGAGGAAGTATGGATAGAACTCATCCCATATGGCTGCACCACTCTCCGTATCGCTGAATTCCCAACCCGACTGTAATTTGGGGTGGCACCTAAGTGGTTTGTGGTCAGGGTGTTAAGTGATGTTTGTTCCGTTCCGGAAGGGAATAAACAATCGTTAAGTTATTGATAATCAATTTAATGTGTGCCACTGTGAAGTTTTCAATTTTCAATAATACTCTAAAGTTGACCCTTCACGCTCCGGATGGAGTGAAGGGTTATTATCGTGGTACCCGTTTCGACTGGGCGGGTGTATTTGAAAGTGTAGAGTACAGGTGCTGCAATTATGCGGAACCGTGGTTCGAGAACTATTCTCCGGTGATGCACGATGCGGTCTGCGGACCGGCGGAGGAGTTCAGCCCGATAGGGCTCGACGAAGCCGTGGAAGCGGGTGCACCGTTCCTGAAGATAGGTGTCGGAGTGCTGGAGCGTATGGAAGGGGAGTATGACAGGTTCAAGCTGCATAACATCCTTGACAGTGGCCGCAGAACCCTCTGCGTGACTGAAAATTCCGTGGTGTTCGGACATTTCATCGACTCGGATACAGGCTATGGCTATGAGTACATCAAGGAGATTTCTCTCACTGGCCCGAATGCCTTCCGCATCAGTCACAGACTTAAGAATACCGGCAGGAAGCCTCTCGCCGGCAATGTCTACAATCATAATTTCTTCACGCTCGGTCTGATGGCCACAGGGGAATCACGTCAGCTGGATTTTCCGTTCACACCGGAAGGCGACTGGCGTGCGGAATATACCGAGGTTGGATTCAAGGAAAACGGAATCCGCTTCACCCGTACTCTCCAGAAAGGAGAGTCTGTCTTTACCGGCAACCTCCACGCGGCAGGATGCGGACTGAACGGTAGTCCTTATGGTTTGGAACTCAGGGAGTTGCAGACTGGTCGTGCTGTTGCTGCCAAATGCGCCGAGCCGATGGTCAAGGCCGTGTTCTGGTCCAACCACCGCATCGCCTGCATCGAGCCGTACATCGACTATGCCGTGGCACCTGGCGAAACCTTCGACTTCGCCATCGATTACACTCTGTCTTAGATATCTCGACTTCGCTCGATATGACATTCATACTGTCATCTGGACTGGCAGTTGACTTTTTCGCTGTCATTTCGACTGAGTGTAGCTAATGGAAAATCTTTTAGTATATTTGTACGTTTGACCGAATAATCAATAACACTTCCGATATGAAGAAACTTGTAATTTTCTCTGCAGCGGCCCTCGCTCTTGCGGCTTGCTGCTCACAGCCGAAGTTCGACGGCCCGACCTACCTGAACCCAAATGCTCCCGTTGAGGAGAGAGTAGAGGATGCGCTCGCACGTATGACTCTCGAGGAGAAGGTGGGTATGACCACTGCACAGTCAAAGTTCAGCTCACGCGGTGTTCCACGTCTCGGTATTCCTGAGGTATGGCATACTGACGGTCCTCACGGAATCCGTCCTGAGGTTCTCTGGGACGAGTGGGATCAGGCAGGCTGGACAAACGACTCTTGTACTGCTTTCCCTGCACTCATCAACCTCGCTGCAACCTGGGACAAGGAGATGTCTCTCCTCTATGGCCGCAGCATCGGTGAGGAGGCCCGCTACCGCAAGAAGGATATCCTTCTCGGTCCTGGAATCAACATCTGCCGTACTCCGCTCAACGGACGTAACTTCGAATATATGGGTGAGGACCCTTATCTCGCTGGTCAGATGGTTGTCCCTTACGTAAAGGGTGTTCAGGAGAACGGTGTGGCTGCCTGCGTAAAGCACTATGCCGTAAACAACCAGGAGTTCCAGCGTACACAGTCAAACTCTGTTCTTGACGACAGAACTCTCTATGAAATCTACCTTCCTGCATTCAAGGCTGCTGTGGTCGAGGGTGACGCTTGGTCTATTATGGGATCATACAACCTCTATAACGGTCAGTTCAACTGCCACAACAAGAAGCTCCTCGTGGACATCCTCAAGGGTGAGTGGGGCTTTGACGGTGTTGTAGTAAGTGACTGGGGCGGATGCCGCGACGATGAGGAGGCTGTTCTCAACGGTCTCGACATCGAGATGGGTACCTGGACAAACGGTCTTACAGGTGCAGCAAGCGACGGTTACAGAAACTATCATATGGCTGACCCATATCTCAAGGGTCTCCGTGAGGGTAAGTACACAACAAAGGAGCTCGACGACAAGGTACGCCGTATCCTCCGTCTCATCTTCCGCACAAGTATGCGTCCTGAGCCTAACTACGGCCGTTTTGTTTGCCCTGAGCACTATCAGGCAGCACGCGAGATTTCTGCAGCCGGTGTGGTTCTCCTCAAGAACGACAACAACGCTCTTCCTCTCAACGTGCCAGAGGGTGGCAAGATCCTCCTCGTAGGTGAGAACGTGGTGAAGAAGATGGTTGTGGGCGGCGGTAGCTCTAACCTCAAGACAGCATACGAGGTGAATCCTCTCGAGGGTCTCCAGAACGCTTACGGCGACAAGGCTGAGGTTGTTTGGGCACGCGGATATGTAGGTGACACTTCTACATCATACAACGCGGTGGACACCGGTCAGGACCTTACTGACAACCGTTCTCCAAAGGAGCTTATCGCAGAGGCTGTGGAGATGGCAAAGGATGCTGACTATGTTATCTTCGTGGGTGGTCTCAACAAGAGTGCACACCAGGACAACGAGAGCACAGACCGTCTTCAGATCACTCTCCCTTACAACCAGGAGGATGTGATTCTCGCACTTGCAGAGGTTGCCAAGAACCTTGTTGTAGTGAACATTTCAGGTTCTGCAGTTGCAATGCCTTGGGCTGACAGCGTAGACGCTATCGTTCAGGGATGGTACGGCGGTACAGAGACAGGAAACGCTCTCGCTGACGTTCTCACCGGTAAGGTGAACCCTTCAGGAAGACTTCCTTTCTCAGTTCCTTTCAAGTATGAGGATGGTCCTATCAAGACAGAGGCTCAGTACCCTGGTATCAAGGCTGACGGTGACGAGTTCTGGCAGACACACTACTCAGAGGGTGTTTACGTAGGCTACAGATGGTATGACAGCAACGAGATTCCAGTTCAGTTCCCATTCGGACACGGTCTCAGCTACACTACTTTCGAGTATACAAATGCCAAGGCTGCAAAGCCATCTATGAAGGCTGACGGCACACTCAAGGTGTCAGTTGACGTAACAAATACAGGTGACTGCGACGGCGCTGAGATCGTTCAGCTCTACATCGCTGACCCACAGGCTTCTATCGACCGTCCGTCTAAGGAGCTCAAGGGCTTCGAGAAGGTATGGCTCAAGGCTGGCGAGAAGAAGACAGTTACATTCGAGATCGATGCTGCTGACCTCAGCTACTTCGATGCAGACAAGCACGAGTGGGTTGCAGAACCAGGTGAGTTCCAGGCCCTCTTCGCAAGATCTGCCGGTGACGTGAAGGCAGCTGCTGCGTTCGTACTTAAATAATCTGAAATGAAGAAAGGATTCATATTTATGCTGCTGGCAGTGCTTATGGCACTGCCGCAGTTGTCTGATGCCAAGAAGAAGCAGGACCAGCCTGACGAACTCAAGGTGATGTCATACAACATCCGCCTCGGTTCGGCAAAGGACGGCACAAATGCGTGGATGTACAGATATCCGGCTACTGCTATGATGCTTGAGGATCAGATGCCTGACGTGTTCGGCGTGCAGGAGGCTCTCGACTATCAGGTGAATTTCATCGATGAATACTGCAAGGACTACGATTGCGTAGGAGTGGGCAGAGAGGATGGAAAGAAATCCGGTGAGCATATGTCCATCTTCTGGAACAAGAAGACAGTGAAGATGCTCAAGTGGGGCACATTCTGGCTTTCAGAGACTCCGGAGAAGCCTTCTATGGGTTGGGATGCAGCCTGCTACAGAACAGCTACCTGGGCACTTATGAAGGACAAGAAGACAGGAAAGCAGTTCTATTTCGTGAACACACATCTGGATCACGTAGGTGTCGAGGCGCGCAAGAACGGTCTCAAACTCATCGTGGACAGAATCGCGAAGATCAATCCGGAGGGCTATCCTATGGTGCTTACAGGTGATTTCAATGTGAAGCCTGCCGATCCTGCTCTCACCGAGCTTGACACAATGATGTCTTCGGCCCGCAAGATCGCGGAAACTACCGATAACCACAATACTTACAACGGCTGGGGAAAGGCCAAGAAGGATGATGTCATCGACTATATCTACGTCTCAGGCTTCACCGCCTGTCCGGAGTATCAGACAGTGACCAAGAAGTACAACGACCGTGCTTTCGTTTCGGATCACTTCCCGATCTTCGCCCGCCTGATCTTCTGATCAGCTTGTTTTTAGCGTGATTTGCAAATAGCTATCCGTCAACAACTTACAACAAATGCGTGCCGCCAAAGGGGAGCACGCATTTGTTGTAAATAGTTGGTAGTCACCAGATTGCATTTCACGGGCTGGAGGCTATTTTTTGATGACGGAGTAGCGGATTCCGAGGGCCTGGAGTTCTTCGATGAAAGTTTGTGTCACCTGCACCTTGAACTTCTGTGAGAGGAACTCGATATTCCACTTCTTCTCAGGGTCATAGAGGAACATTGTGAGAGGAACATTACCCTTGTTGCCCTTCACGATCTTTACCAGCTTTTCGCGGAAATCCGGCGACAGCATAGGAGTGCTTACGGAGATCGAGAATCCCTTGATGTAGATGTCTGATACATTGCCCAGAAGCATCATATTCTTAGGCTTGAATGCATACTCTACCTCCTTGCCTTTCGCCCTGTCTTCAGGCTTGACATAGTACTTCTCCTCGATCATACCCTCTACGAAGATGGCTGTGCTCAGCTTCTCATACTGCATAAAGGTCTCGTGATCCTTACCGAAGAAAGCGAACTCATAGCTTCCGCCGTAATCCTCTATTGTCATCTTGGACATAGGACGTCCGGTCTTTGTCAGACCGTCCGATACGGCTGTGATAAATCCCGCCACATTGACCTTCATCTTGGCCTTCTTGGCGCTGCATTCCGCCACGAGCGAAGGAATGTCGCTCAACTGGCAGGTGGTGAAGTTCTCCATCTCGAAAGAGAATGTATCCAGAGGATGTGATGAGAGGTACATACCGACAAGCTCCTTCTCATATTTGAGCTTCTCCATAATATCCTCGTCACCCACCATCTCTGGAATCTCAGGTCTTTCAGGCTTCATCTCCTCGGCGTCTCCGAAGAGTGATACTGTGCTTTCCAGGGTGTCCTTCTTATAGAGTTCTCCATAGCGGAGGATTGTATCCAGGAAGGTCTCGCCGCTCTTGCAAGGAAGCGAGAACTGCTTGCGGCAGAGGCCGAAGCTGTCGAACGCTCCTGAGTGAAGAAGGGCCTCGAATCCCTTTCTGTTCACCACGCCCGACATTCTCTCCACAAAGTCGAAGATATCGGCAAACGGACCGTTTTCCTCGCGGTCTGCAAGGATAGCCTTCACGATGTTCTCACCGAATCCCTTGATACCGCCCAAGCCGAATCGGATCTCTCCCTGCTTGTTTACAGTGAACTTCGACTCGGACTCGTTGATGTCCGGATTCAGAACCTTGATGCCGTTCTTCTTGCAGTCATCCATAATCTTCTTGATCTCGTCCATATTGGAGAGATTCTTCGTAAGGTTGGCTGCCTGGAACTCAGCAGGGTAGTGTGCCTTGAGCCATCCTGTCTGGTAGCTCACCCACGCATAGCAGGTCGCGTGCGACTTGTTGAACGCATATGACGCGAACTTCTCCCAGTCTGCCCAGATCTTTTCGAGCATATCCTGAGGGTGTCCGTTCTTGGTACCTCCCTCGATGAAGAGGCCCTTGAGGCTGTCCAGCACATCCTTGAGCTTCTTACCCATCGCCTTACGGAGGGTATCCGCCTGGCCTCGGGTGAAGTCTGCAAGCTTACGCGACAGAAGCATCACCTGCTCCTGGTAAACTGTAATCCCGTATGTGTCCTGAAGAGTATCCTCCATCTCCGGAAGGTCGTATACGATCGGCTGGCGTCCCTGCTTACGCTCAACGAAATCAGGGATATAGTCCATAGGGCCCGGACGGTAGAGGGCGTTCATCGCAATGAGGTCCTCGAATCGTGTAGGCTGGAGCTTGATGAGCCACTCCCTCATACCAGGCGATTCGAACTGGAACACGCTGGTAGTGTCTCCGCGGCTGTAAAGCTCATATGTAAGAGGATCGTTGATGTCGATCTGCTCGATGTCGA
>JAFYXE010000107.1 GCA_017546275.1 Bacteroidales bacterium
GATTTTCTGTCACTTCGCGCACAGCCACTTTACACATACGCCTAACTATCAGGCACTTACGTAGACACCCTGCGCGTAACGTGACATAATTTTGTCACTTCGCGCACAGTTGGCCAAACTTAGACGCGAAAAGAAACCGGATTAAAGGATAATCGCTTAAATTTGCATCATTATGAAAAGAATACTTTCACTGATAATCACAGCCACCATTTTATCGCTGACAGCTTCGACTCAGACGACGGCTTCAAAGCCGGAACAGATGCTGATTCCGGAGCCGGCGCAGATGCATATAGATACACTTAAGACGTTCAAGATCAAGAAGATCACTGAGACGATCGACCCAGCTTCCGACCTCCAGCCGGAGGAATATGTCATCACCGCCAGAAAGGGTAAAGTGGAACTGAAAGCCAAGGACAGAGCCGGCATAGTGCACGCGAAAGCGACACTTGCACAGCTTGTCGGCGTAGGCCTTGAAGACTTCATCGGATCCGATAGTCCGAAGTCCGGCGGCTCCAAGGAGTCCAAGTCCGACGCCGCGTTCAAGGGAAAGGCAATTCACGACCTCGACATAAGCGACAGGCCGGCATTCCCGATCAGAGGATTTATGCACGACACCGGACGAAACTTCCGTGAAATCGAAACGCTGAAGAAGGAGATAGACCTGTTTGCATTCTACAAGCTCAATGTTTTCCACTGGCATCTCACTGACAACCCGGCCTGGAGAATCGAGTGCAAGGCATACCCGCAGCTGAATGACCCTAAGTACCAGCGAAAAGGACGCGATGAAGGCAGATTCTATACATATGCACAGATCCGCGAAATCATCGAATATGCACAGCACAGAGGCATAACAGTAATACCGGAAATCGATATGCCGGGACACAGCCAATACTTTGACAAGACCTTCGGATTCAGTATGGCATCCGAGCAGGGAAAGGAAGTGCTCAAAGCCTGCCTCGAGGAGTTTATGAACGAGATTCCGACAGAGATGTGTCCATACATCCACATCGGTTCAGACGAAGTGCATATCAGTGATCCATACGGATTTATGCAGTTCTGCGAAGAGATCATCACATCCGGAGGCCGCACTCCCCTTGCCTGGTATCCGGGACTTCCTTCATCTGAAAACACCATCTCCCAGATATGGTCCGACGAAGGCAGAAGAGCCTCCGGCAAAGGCTTTCCACGCAGATACATAGACTCCTATATGGGCTACCTCAACCTCGGCAACCCGATCATCAACACAGCCAGCTTCTTCCTCCACCAGCTCTGCTCGGTCGAGGAGGCAGACGAAAAGGCACTCGGAGGAATATTGTGCCTGTGGAACGACGTAAGAGTGGCAGACAAGACAAGGACATTCCCTCACAACGGTATGCCGGAGGGCCTGATCGGCTTCGCACAGAGCAGCTGGGGCGGTGGAAAAGGCTATGAAGGGGCACACACCTATCTCTTTCCGAAGCCAGGTACCGAGGCATATGAAGCCCTGACTGCTTTCGAAAAGAAGATGTCATATCACAGGGATCACTTCCTTGAAGACTGGAACGTGAGATGGGTAGCCAATGCAGCCATTGAATGGGACGCAACGATAACTACAAGAACTGTCCTCAAGGCCAACGGAGACTTTGTGGAGGCGGAGTGTTCGCTTCCGGTAAACGCCAAAGCCTGGGGAGGATGCGTGGACCTGAATGCACTCTGCAAAGAGAACGGAATACCACAGTCGGAAGCCGCCGACATATGGCTTAGCACAGAGATATTCGTCGAAAGAGATACGGTCATAACAGCCTGGATAGGCTTCGACTCACCTTCAAGATCCACAAGAATGTCCGACGGAATCGGCGAACAGGGCAAATGGGAAACAGGAGCACACGTATGTGTGTCTTCACAGAGTACTGCAACACAGACGGAAATATTCCCTGCAGCACCTTGGAACGAGCCTGGCGCATACAGGTATCATCACCAGACCTGGCATCAGGCCCCTAATGAACTTCCGTACACAGACGAGCAGTTCTTCTGGATGCGAGAGCCCGCACGAGTACCGCTCAAGGCTGGCTGGAACACCGTAGTCCTCCACTGCCCTCATACACTCAATTCACCAAACTGGCACGCAGCCTTCATCCCTGTCACCATTCGCCCGGACGGCAGCGTATCCGAACCCACTTTTTAAAGATTATCGATCGGGGTGTGGCAATAAAAAAACGTTGACCCTATGGATTCATAAGGTCAACGTTCACAAAACCGTTAATCTCTTGCATCAGTTCGACGGATGCGAGGGATTTTCTTTTTATTTCTTCAGTAGCATCCGGGGCATCCGCTGCCGCCCTGTAGAAGTTTATCGCATCTCCAAAGCGGCAGTTACGCCTCAGTTCTTCTGCTTTATCCAGTAATTCCAGTGCTGTCATTATACCAGTCCTGAGAAGCCCATAAAGGCCATTGCAAGGATACCTGCAGTCACAAGAGCGATAGGAATACCCTTGAAAGCCTTAGGTACATCGTTGAGAGCAAGCTGCTCGCGAAGTCCTGCGAAGAGGACCATAGCAAGGCCGAAGCCGAGCGAAGTCGCGAATGCATATACAGTAGCCTCACCGAGGTTGAACATTCCGTTTGCTGCAGCAGCGAATGGAGATGACTTCTGCACAACAGTCAAAGCGACACCGAGAACGGCGCAGTTTGTAGTGATGAGCGGAAGGAAGATACCGAGAGAAGCATACAGCGCAGGGCTGATCTTCTTGAGGACGATCTCCACCATCTGCACGAGAGCAGCGATCACGAGAATGAACGAAATGGTCTGAAGGAACTCGAGTCCGAGCTTCACGAGAAGCGTATTCAGGAGATAAGTCACCACTGTAGCGAGGGTAATGACGAAGCATACAGCCATCGACATACCTGAAGCAGTGCTGAGCTTATTCGATACTCCGAGGAAAGGACAGACTCCGAGGAACTGCGACAACAGGATATTGTTTACAAATATCGCTGATATGATGATAAGTAAATATTCTACCATAACAATTTCTCCTACAATTAATTACTCCGCCTTTTTCGAAGTGAGTTTCTTAAAGATCACGATAAGGTAGCCGAGTGCGAGGAAGGCTCCTGGAGCAAGCACGAAGGCAAGGATACCGTCACCCTCGATGAACTTGAAACCGAAAGCCGAACCGCTTCCGAGGATCTCACGCACGAGACCGAGAAGAGTAAGGGACATAGTGAAACCGAGTCCGATACCGATACCGTCAAGAGCTGAATC
This sequence comes from Bacteroidales bacterium, assembly GCA_017546275.1. Lineage (GTDB taxonomy): Bacteria > Bacteroidota > Bacteroidia > Bacteroidales > UBA932 > Cryptobacteroides. The sequence goes on from JAFYXE010000107.1 coordinate 3,242, forward strand.
CACAACGCTGTTCTTGTTTGCGAAAGCCTCCGCACGACCGAGAACGATACAGTTCACCACGATAAGCGGAATGAACAGACCGAGAGTCTCATATACATCAGGAACATACGCCTGCATAACGAACTGAAGGAGAGTCACGAAAGTCGCGATCACAACGATGTAAGCAGGAATGCGCACCTTGTCAGGAATGTACGCTGCAATGGCTGAAATAACGATGTTTGAGAGGATGAGGACGAACATAGTGGCAAGTCCCATACTCATACCGTTGATGGCCGAAGTGGTTGTGGCCAAAGTAGGACACATACCGAGAAGAAGAACGAAAGTAGGGTTCTCCTTTACGAGGCCTTTAGTTATATGCTGTAATTTTCCCATATTCTGTTCCTCCATTATTCATTAAGTGGCATTGGAGTCTGAGCGATAGCCTGGAACACCTTCACAGCAAGAGCGAGGCCATCTGTGTATGCGCGTGAAGTGATGGTAGAAGCTGTGATTGCATCCACATCTCCGCCGTCCTTCTTCACTGCAAGCTTCTTGGCAGCAGGATCGAAGCCCTTGAACTGAGATGAGAAAGAAGGCTCTACACACTTCGCACCGAGACCAGGAGTCTCAGCCTGAGAAAGCACCTTTGTATTCCAGATCACTCCGTTCACATCGAATCCCACCTTGATTGCGATAGGACCACCGAAGCCTACAGGAGCCACATTGATTGCACATCCTACAGTGTTGCCTACCTCATCGTAAGCGAGGTTGTAGGTATATGAAGCGCCCTCGAACTCTACGGTTCTTTCCTCCTCGACAGTCACTGCTGTCTCAGGAAGAACCTCCATAATCGCAGCCTCGTTCTTAGCCTTTGCTGCAGCGTCGATAGGCTCCTTTGTAAGAGCGTATACACCTGCAAGAAGGCCTGAACACACGAGACAGATCACGAGCAGACAAAGGCTCATATTCTTGAATGTCGACTGTACTGCCATAACTTATGCCCTCCCGTACTTCTTAGCGTGGAACCACTTGTTGAGAAGAGGAACCACAGAGTTCATAATAAGGATAGCGAACGACACTCCCTCAGGATAAGCACCGAAGTAGCGGATGAGCATTGTGATCACACCGATACCGATACCGAACACGATTCCGCCGAGGTTGCTCATAGGAGATGTCACATAGTCTGTAGCCATAAAGATCGATCCGAGAAGGAGACCACCGGTAAGGAGGTTGAAGAGAGGATCTGTAAACTCTGCAGGGTTGATTGCCCAGAAGATGCCTGAGAACACAGCCACTGTTGCAAGGATCGAAAGTGTGATGTATGGTCTGATGACTCTGCGGACGAGGAGATATACGAAACCTGCGAGAAGCGCAAGAGCTGAAAGCTCGCCGGCAGAACCGCCGATGTTGCAGAACAGCATATCCATATAATCCATACTCTCGATTGCAGCCACGCCACCCTCCTTTGCGATACCGAGCGGAGTTGCACCTGTGAACGCATCGAAGTTGCCGATGAATCCGTCAGGCTTAGCCCAATCAGTCATATAGGTAGGGAATGAGATCAGAAGGAACACACGACCCACGAGAGCCGGGTTGAAGAGGTTCTGACCGAGACCGCCGAATGTCATCTTGGCAACACCTACAGCCACTACAGCTCCGATGAATACTACCCACCAAGGAGTTGAAGAAGGAAGGTTCAACGCAAGAAGAACACCGGTAACGGCTGCTGACCAGTCACATACAGTGCAGGACTTCTTCAGCAGATATTTTGTGATAAGGTACTCCAGCAAGATGCAGGAAGCAACGCTCACTCCGAGAACGAGAAGCTCTGACCATCCGTAGAAGAGGACAGACACAACCACTGCAGGGAGCAGAGCGATCACGACATCACGCATCAGACTCTTTGTAGAAGTCTTTGTATGAAGATGCGGTGACGGTGAAACTAACAGTTTATCCATTTCTTTTGATTAAATTAGTTATCAATTATAGAGGCTTGGGGCAAAGGTAAAAACCGTGGCCGCCCGTGGCCTCGTGAACGGGAGGGGCCCATCGCTTGCGATGGGAGGGATTCAGTTTTTACCTTTGGCCCCTGCCTCTTATAATTCTGATGACGTCGCCCTTGGCAAGACGGATGATGTCGAGAAGAGGAATGTTTGCAGGGCAGCTGTAGAGGCAGCATCCGCACTCGATACAATCCTGTACCGCATTCTCCTCAAGTTCGTCCATCATATTGTTGCGAGCATACTTGTTGAGCAGGAACGGCTCAAGACCCATAGGGCAGGCCTCGGCACATTTTCCGCAACGGATACAAGCCGACTCGACGCCACGCACTGTCTGCTCCGCAGTAAGGTAAAGGAGTGAAGAAGAGCCCTTAACTGTAGTCGCATCAAGATTTGCAATCGCCTTACCCATCATAGGACCTCCGCTGATCACCTTCGCAGCGCTCTCAGGAATACCTCCTGCAACCTCTGCGATATATGAAAGCGGCATACCGATACGGAACTTGTAGTTGTGCTGGTTCTCCATAGGGAGACAGTCACCTGTGATAGTCATCACATTGGTAACCAATGGCATATTCTTCTGGACAGCCTCATATACCGCCAAAGAAGTAGCAACGTTCTGAACCACAGCACCAACGTCGATAGGAAGTCCCATAGACTTCACCTGACGCTTCATAACTGCGTCGATAAGCTGCTTCTCACCACCCTGCGGATACTTCTTCTTGAGAGTCATCACAGAGATGCCATCATATCCCTTTGCAGCCTTCTGGAGTTCAGCGACTGCAGCAGTCATAGCCTTGATTGCCTCTGGCTTGTTCTCCTCGATACCGATCACAGCAGGACATCCGCCGAGCACCTGCTTCATAATAGCGGCACCGATGACGATCTCCTTGCTTCTCTCAAGCATAATGCGGTAGTCAGAAGTAAGATAAGGCTCACACTCTGCACCATTGAGGATGAGGCAGTCAGCCTTCTTGCCTGGAGGAGGACAGAGCTTCACGTGTGCAGGGAAGGTAGCACCTCCGAGACCTACTACACCGTTCATCTTGATCTTCTCAAGAATCTCCTTGTTGTCCTCTGGGATTGCAGTAACGAGAGTGTCTGTGAGGTCGATTCCCTCTGCCCACTCGTCACCCTCGACATCGATCTCGATGTGAGTCATATTGTTTCCGGCGATGTCCTTGCGAGGTCCTACTGACTTCACAGTACCTGACACCGAAGAATGTACATAAGCTGAAATGAATCCTGCAGGCTCTGCGATCACCTGACCGGCCTTCACTACATCACCGGCCTTCACGATCGGAGTTGCAGGAGCACCGAGATGCTGAGCTACAGAAATGAATACCTTGGAAGGAACAGGAAGAACCTCGATCTTGCAGTCCTTCGAAATCTTGCTGTCGCTTGGGTGGATACCACCTATTGAAAATGTCTTCATCATAGTCCTATTCCTCCTTCTTTACTGGTTCTGCCGGTGCAGGAGCTGGAGCAGCCTCTGACTTAGGTGCTGGAGCAGCCTCTGGCTTAGGTGCTGGAGCAGACTCTGGCTTAGGTGCCGGAGCAGCCGGCTTTGGCGGGATTACAGGGAAGTTCACAGCGTGGATGGCGCCTGTAGGACACTCGGCAACACACTTCTTGCAAAGCTTGCACTTGGTGTAGTCGATGTAGGCAACATTGTTCTCCACTGTGATAGCCTCGAACGGACATACCTTCGCACACTTGCTGCAGCCGATGCAGGCAGCCTTGCAGGCCTTGCGCGCAGCCGCACCCTTGTCCTTGTTTATGCAGGATACGTACACACGCATATTCCTGCGGCCCTTGTTGCGAAGCTCGATGACAGCCTTAGGACAAGCCTTCACGCAGGCTCCGCAGGCAGTACACTTCTCCTCGTCGACAACAGGAAGACCTGTTGCAGGGTCCATAGTGATGGCGCCGAACTGGCAGACAGAAACGCAGTCGCCACATCCGAGACATCCGAAAGAACAAGCTGTGTCGCCGCTGTAGAGAGTGGCCTTGACACGGCAAGACTGATAGCCGCCGTACTCGTTTGTGCGAGGACGGTTCTCACAAGATCCGTTGCAACGTATCACAGCCACCTGAGGTTCCTTAGCGACAACCTCTACGCCGAGAACGGCTGCAACCTTCTGCATACCTTCGTTGCCTCCTACAGGACAGAAGCAGCTGTCCAGATTTGGAGACGACTCAACGCAATGCTGGGCAAAAGCGCGACAACCTGCCTGTCCGCAGCCTCCGCAGTTTGCACCAGGCAATACCTTCTCCACCTCGTCGATCCTCGGATCCTCCTCGACGTGGAACTTCTTCGCAACGACGAAAAGGACAACTGCGAGGGCCGCACCAAGAATGGTGAGGATTGCAATAGTCCAGATAATAGTTTGTGTCATTATAGCTATAATTTGTTTAGTTGTTATTCTTTATGTAGAACGTGAATTCATTTGACAGTTTTTCCCTGAACAGCCAGATGAAAAAGTAATACACGGCAACGCCGCCTATCGCCACAAGAGCACGATAGACCTCGTTTCCGATAACGCCAGACAAAGATAATATTAAAATCATTAAAATGGCCAATGGAATCACATAAGATATCCACACAGCTTTCAACCCCATAGACATCTTTGTACACACCTCAACAGTATCTCCTACGGCATATGTAGCATAAGGATCGGTCGGGATCATAATGATCTTCTCCTCATCTTCCGACATTCCGCAAAGCGATTTTGCGTGGCAGGCCGAGCAGGCCGACGAAACCACGATCTGCACAGTCGTAAAGTCCGGTGTCATCTCCAGCACCTTTCCGCTGTGTACTATCTCATTCTTCTTTCCCATAAAACACTATTGAAAATTGCCGTATGTATCTGGCAATAAATTAATTCGTTTTTTTGATTAGAGCGGTGAACGGATACTTGAGGCCTTCGTAGGTCTTGAGTCGGCCCGAAGCCGTACCCACAAGGATCGGCGCCTCGAACTGGACAGGTATCCTGTTCTCATCATCCGACACCCATATCATCATATCCTCCTCACCGTTGAACACCTCGCCTGCAAGCAGCCTCGCCGCGAACTTGATGGTCTTCACCGTACCTAAACCCTTGACTTTCACCGTTTCACGACCATAGAAAATAAAGTGCACATTATACACATCATCATCGATGGCAAAGGTCATAGGATACTTCTTTCCCGGCTCCACCACATCCAGATCCATATTCCTGGCAAAATAGAACAGAGACGGAAGATCATATGTACAAGGGGTCAGCGGCAGTTCCAGACTCCTCTCTCCACGACTGCTCGAATACACCTCCGCGTCGATATGCGGCTCCGCCGAGCTCCAGTCATAATGGTAGGTGTTCTTCGCCACATAATGTCCCTCGTGAGTATCCCTGGTGAACTTCAGAGGCCTCAGACCGTCAGTCGTAAACCACGACCTGAAGTCCTCCCTGACCTTGAAGAAGATGTCAAAAAGCTTGGTTGTCCTGCCCTTTGCAGAACAGAGAAAAGTCTTCTGACCGTTATATGTGAGCGTATCGATAACGACAGTAGCCGTGCCCACATCCGAATTGATGGCTCCCCACTCGTAATGCATAGTGAAAGACAGAGTCTCTCCCGCCTGATAAGGAAGGAGACTTTCCTCTATCGCCCTTACCGGCACGCAATAGGTAGCCTTAATATCAGTTTTCTCCTGTGCACGCGAAGTCAGCGACATACACGCACACAGGAGAAAACATATATACTTTAGAATTTTCACTTCAATCGATGATTGTTTCCTATGCGAAACCACCATTCGCGCCAAAGTCGTCAAAACCGGCGCCAAGATCCGGTCCGAAAGGAGGCATATCATTGTTCATAGCAGACTCTATGCCCATCATATCAGCCTGATTTACAAGGCTATCCGACAAATCCACGAAGCGAACCTCATCCGCACGGAACTTCATATCGATATCCGCAATCGCACCGTTTCTGTGCTTTGCGATGATGATCTGTGTTCTTCCGATATCATCGGCGTTCTCCGAAAGTCCCTGATAGTCATATCGGTGGATGAAGATTACCATATCCGCATCCTGCTCGATTGATCCCGACTCTCGAAGGTCGCTCAACTGAGGTCTTCTGTTGCTGCCCTGACGGTTTTCCGACTGACGTGAGAGCTGTGACAATGCGATGATAGGCACATTCATCTCCTTGGCGGTAGCCTTGAGAGTACGTGAGATCGCCGCAACCTCCTGCTCACGCATACCGCGGAGCTCCGAAGGACCCTGCATCAGCTGAAGGTAGTCGACAATGATGAGACGGACGCCCTTCTGCTTCACAAGCTTCTTCACCTTCGAACGGAACTCCATCACAGGAAGCGAAGGAGTATCGTCGATGTAGATAGGCGCCTTAACGAGTCTTGTAAGCTGAATATCAAGCTGTTTCCACTCCCAGTCCGCAATCTTCTCACCACCTCTGAACTTGTCGGCACTGAGTCTTGTCTCCGACACCATCATACGTTTTGCAAGCTGGATCGAAGGCATCTCAAGAGAGAAGATGGCTACAGGCATATTGAAGTCGACAGCCGCATTTCTTGCAAGGTTCAGCACGAACGCTGTCTTACCCACCGAAGGACGGGCTGCAAGAATGATGAGGTCAGACGCCTGCCAACCCTGGGTGATCTTGTCGAGAGATTCGAATCCCGAAGGCACACCGCTGAGTCCGGAAGAGTTCTGAAGCTTCTGGATATCCTCCAAAGCGTCGTTGATCACCTTTCCGATCTCCTGCACATCCTTCTTCACATTGTTCTGGATGGCAGCGAACACCTTTGTCTGTGCCTGGTCGATGAGGTCGTCCACATTGACCGCATCGTCGTACGAAGTCTTCAGGATCTCATAAGAGGCTGTAATAAGCTCTCTCTGAATACATTTCTGCTTGAGGATCCTGATATAATACTCGATATGGGCAGCAGCTCCCACCTTCTGTGACAACTGTACAAGAAAGACGGTTCCGCCCACAGCCTCGAGTTTGCCTGTATCCTTGAGTTTCTGGGATACAGACAACAGGTCCAAGGCGGCGTGCTCGTTCACAAGCGTACGCATCGCCTCATATATCATCCTGTGCTTCTCGCTGTAGAAGCAGTTGGGAGTAAGTTCTCCCATCGCCTCATCCACGCAGTTGGGCTCAATCAGAAGCGCTCCGAGGACAGCCTCTTCGACATCAAGAGCTTGAGGTGGTCTGTTTCCCATCTCAAGCCCAAGTGTATCTAGATTGACTGCAGGATTCTTCTTCTTGACTGTTCGTCTTTTTCCTTCTTCAGCCATATCTTATTATTATATATGTACCGGATTATTCGAAATCTGGATTTACAAGGATTCTTCCGCAGTGCTCGCAGATGATCATCTTTCTGTTAGAAGCGATGTCGATAAGTCTCTGTGGAGCGATTGTGTTGAAGCAGCCACCGCAAGAGTCACCGTTGAACACTGACACTACTGCGAGGTGGTTGTTGCAGCTCTCGCGGATGCGGTCGTATGCGCTCATAGTTCTTGCATCGATCTTTGCTGCGCAAGCCTCTCTGTTTGCACGGAGTCTCTCCTCATCCTTTGAAGTAGCCTCAACGATAGTTGCGAGCTCCTCCTTCTTGGCTGCGAGGTCCTCTGATCTTACGTTGATCTTCTCCTTTACAACCTCAAGGTCGTTCTTCTTGTCGAAGATACGCTCCTTAGCCTCACCGATGTGCTTCTCAGCAATCTGTCTGAGGAGGCCCTGGTTCTCGATCTCCTTGTTGAGAGAGTCGTACTCACGGCTGTTTGAGATGTTATCGAGCTGTCCCTTGTATTTCTCGATCTGAGCGTCGCACTCAGTGATGTTGAGCTTGTTCTCAGCGATGAACTTTGTCATCTCCTCGATCTGCTCCGAGATGCGTGTTGACTTTGCCTTAAGGTCTGCGATCTCTTCCTCGAGCTGCTCTACCTCCAATGGAAGCTCACCTCTGAGCTGAAGGATCTTGTCAATCTCAGTATCAGCCTGCTGAAGGATGTACAGAGTCTTAAGTTTCTCAGACACACTGAGATCCGAGTCTGCAAAGCTCTTCTGAATCGATACGAAAGTCTCTCTCTGATCGATAGGAGTTTCGATTTTCTTAGTCTTTTTAGCCATATCTGCTTAAAAATAATATATCGGGTTACTATTTATATTCTGCGTAATGCGAACCGCAAAGGTAGGAAAATTTTTCTTTATCAAAGAAAATAAAATGTCAACTATCTCTATTTCACTCTCATAATGGCCGATATCCATAATCATAAAGCCATCTTCAGTAAAATAATTATGGTACGAAATGTCTCCGCTGACATAGACATCCGCACCGGCCTTGCGCGCCGCTCCGATGAGCGAACCGCCTGAACCGCCGCATACGGCCACGCGGCTTACCGCCTTTTCAAGCGGCTTCGAAGTCTTCACGACCTTCAGTCCGAACCTCTCCTTCACAAGTGCCACAAACGCCTCGGCGCCCATAGGCTCAGGAAGTTCACCGACCACACCGAGACCTGTGCCCTCGCCATCCTCATCCAGCACTCGGACATTCTGGAGTCCAAGTCTTGCGGACATTGCTCCGCTCACTCCGGCAATCACCTTGTCCGCATTGGTGTGGGCAGCATACACTGCCACGCCAGCTTTGATGGCCTTGGTCACCGCCGCACCGATCTTATTGTCAGGCGAAATCTTCTTGAGACCGGAGAAAATGAGCGGATGGTGAGTCACGATCATATCTGCTCCTACGGTCACAGCCTCATCCACAAGCTCCGGAGTGCAGTCCAGCGCAAGAAGGACAGAATTCACCTCATCCTCAGGCGAACCTATGCACAGACCGCTGTTATCCCCTCCCTCCTGGATGGAAAGAGGAGCGAAGTCCTCGATTACCTTGATTATATCCTTTACTTTCATAACATTATAAGTCCTGACGGATTTCAGAGAGCTGCTGACGGATGCTCTTGAGCGTATCAAGCACTCGAGACTTGCTGATGACCTCCTTTCTGTCACCGCTCAGCCTCTTCGCCGCACCCTCAAGTGTTAGGCCCTGCACCTTCACAAGGAGATGGATGTGCTTGAAAGTATCGACATCCTCCTTGCTGAAAAGTCTGTTTCCCTTAGCGTTCCTCTTAGGCTTGATGAACTTCGGGAACTCGTTGGACCAGAATCTCACCAGAGACGTGCTCTCTCCGAGAATATCGGCCACCTCGCCGATTGTGTAGAAAAATTTCTCCATATCAATCCATTGACTGTCCGGTAGATACGGACATTATCAGTATATTCATATAATCCTCAGGCATCACCGATGCGAACAGATGGTTCACCGGATCCAAGACAACCGTATCCCTCAGCACTTCGTAGTGGAGATGAGGAGCAAACGAGTTGCCTGACACTCCCACATAGCCGAGTCTTGTGCCCTTCTTCACCACCCTGCCTCTCACGACTTCCATATCCGCAAGGTGTGCATACCTTGTCTTGTAGCCGTTGCCGTGATCGATCACGACTTGGTTTCCGAGGCCTTTCCTTGATCTGATGACCTCCTTCACCACTCCGTCCGCCGCCGCATACACAGGCTCGCCTGAATGCGCAAGCATATCGAGGCCGTTGTGTCTGATGCTGACCTTGTAGAACGGGTTTATCTTGTCGCCTACCGACGCTCCGGTCTGGGCAAATGTGAAGTCATTCAGAGGATTGGTCATCGGAGGCATAATGAAATCCGGATTCTGCACAGCCTCGAACACGCGTCTGAAGTTCTCGTCCACAGAGTTCGCGCTTCTCTCCAGATACGCCAGTTTCTTCTCCGCATAGCTTACGATATTGTCATCCGGAATCGAGTCGAGCCCTTCAAGGAAGCTCACGGTTGCCATCGGATTCATATCCGGCGCAGAAGTATGGAAGATCTCCTCATATATCCTGTTGTCCCTGGCCTGAAGTCCCTCGACCACATCGGCAAGAAGCTTCTCCTTACGCTCCAGCTCCGGAATCTCAGCCTTGTAAAGGTCGTTCTCCTGCTTGAGACGCTTTTCCGCATCGGAACTGAACACCAGCGCAAACAGCACATAGTACAGCACCGTCATCGACATAGTCACAAGAAGGAACAGCAAGAACCTGCGCACTACCTTCCAGGCAGACGTAGTCACCTTGCGGAACCTCATATTTTCCTTGTCGTATGCGTATTCTTTTCTCATTTCTTTTTCTTCTTCTGGTGCGAAGGATGCAGAGTCACTCTTTCGGATGCATCCGCAATATCCTGAACCATAGTCGAATACTCTTCCGGAGTGATCGACAGGTCATAGTAGTTCGCCGGATTCACGTGAGAGCCTTTATAAAGCACCTCATAATGGAGGTGAGGTCCGGAAGAACGTCCCGAGTTGCCGCTGAGACCGATGCACTCTCCCCTCTTCACCTTCATTCCCTCGGCCACGCCGATTGTCTTCATATGCGCATATCTGGTCTTGTATCCGAAGCCGTGATCGATCACGATCTGGTTACCGTAGCCGAAAAGTTCGAACTTCACCGACTCCACGACACCGTCACCCGTAGCATATATCGGATTGCCCGGCTTGAGCGCAAAGTCCACGCCTGTATGGCGCTTCGAGCGACCCGAGAACGGGTCCTTTCTGTAGCCGAAGCTGCTCGAAAGTCGATATTTCTTCGGATCCGGATTCACCGGAGGAATGGCCGGAATGCAGGAAGCCATTTCGCCCGCGCGTCTTGAAAGCTGCGCCACCTCATCGAAGGACTTGCTCTGCACATAGGATTTCTTCGTAAGCACGTCAAGCTTGACAGCCGTCTTCTTCAGCAGACCGTCAGGGTCCACCTCGTCAAGATGAGCATAGCGGTTCACACCGCCGTAGCCGGCATTTCTCACGGCCGAAGGAATCTCGTTCATACCGAAGAGAGACCTGTAGATCTCGTCGTCCCTCATCTGGAGAGAGGTCAGCGCCGTGCTGTACTCGTCAAGCTGCCTGTTGAGGACTGCGATCTTCGATGCCCACTCTGCATTCTTCTTCTTGAGAAGCGCCGTCTTAGGAGAATCGAGACCGAGAACAGAAGAGTAGATCCAGCAGTACACCACCGCCATAACAAGGCTCACCACAAGAAGACCGAGCGACCTTAAAAGGCGCCTTGTCTTCGAGCTTTTCTTGACCTCATACGACAGAGTTTTCGTGTTGAATATGTACTGCTTGTTCTTAGGCATATCCGGCAAAGGTAATGAAAATCATCTATACATCTATAAAAAATATATAAAAATTCCTATAAGGGAAAGGAAATGCCTTTTTCCTATGGACTTTTAAGGAAATTATAGTATTTTTGCGAGTTAATTCACGAGATATGACTTCAAAAGAGATAAGAAAAGCATTCCTGGACTTCTTTGCGTCCAAGGGGCATCAGATTGTGCCATCGGCACCTATGGTCGTAAAGAACGACCCTACACTTATGTTTACCAACGCTGGTATGAATCAGTTCAAGGACTGGTTCCTCGGCAACAGCCCTGCCAAATGGAAGAGGGTTGCCGACAGCCAGAAATGTCTGCGTGTCAGCGGAAAGCACAATGACCTCGAGGAGGTCGGCCGCGACACCTACCACCACACAATGTTCGAGATGCTCGGAAACTGGAGCTTCGGCGACTACTTCAAGGTAGAGGCTATCGACTGGGCTTGGGAGCTCCTCACTGAGGTGTACAAACTCGACAAGGACAGACTCTATGCTACAGTATTCGAAGGTTCAGAGGCTGACGGCACTACCCTCGACGTGGAGGCAATGGAGGCTTGGAAGAAGCACCTTCCTGAGGACAGGATCCTTCTCGGAAACAAGAAGGACAACTTCTGGGAGATGGGTGACACAGGTCCTTGCGGCCCTTGCTCCGAGATCCACATCGACCTCCGCTCTGACGAGGAGCGTGCAGCTGTGCCGGGCGCATCACTCGTAAACAAGGATCATCACCTTGTGATCGAGATATGGAACAACGTGTTTATGCAGTACAACCGCAAGGCCAGCGGTGAGCTCGAGCTTCTCCCTAACAAGAACGTGGATACAGGTATGGGATTCGAGCGTCTCTGTATGGCACTTCAGGGCAAGAAGTCAAACTATGACACTGACGTGTTCACTGGAATGATCGCCAAGATCGAGGAACTTTCAGGACACAAGTATGGAAATACAACTGAGGAAGACATCGCTATGCGTGTTATCGCTGACCACATCCGTGCAATCAGCTTCTCTATCGCAGACGGCCAGCTTCCTTCAAACGTAAAGGCAGGATACGTAATCCGCCGCATTCTCCGCCGTGCTGTACGCTACGGCTACACATTCCTCGGATTCAACGAGCCTTTCATCTGCCGTCTCGTGCAGCAGCTCGTTGACGATATGGGTGAGTTCTACCCAGAGATCGTCAAGCAGCAGACTCTCATCGAGCGCGTGATCAAGGAGGAGGAAATGGCTTTCCTCCGCACTCTCGACAGAGGTATCCGCCTGATGGA
>JAFYXE010000108.1 GCA_017546275.1 Bacteroidales bacterium
CCGTAACAGAAAACAAACCGCCCGCAAGGGTAAGGGTGAAACCGTGAGGTAAGAGCTTACGACGTCGTATGGCGACATACGGCGGTGGCGGCACCAGGACCAGCAAGGCCAAATATACTGGAGCATCCGCAAGGGTAAAAGGGCTGCCCGCTCTTTTCCAGGGGGTAGGCTGCGAAGATAAATGACAGATTAAAACAGAAACCGGCTTACGGTTCTGCCTATTTCCTAAAGGAGATTTCCGATGGTGGAAATCTCCTTTTTTTTAGTATGAATTCGGTATAAAAAATGCAAAATACATCTTGCATCAAAGAGTAAGAAAAGTTAACTTTGCATTCCGTATGAAAACGGGATTTGACAACGAAAAGTATCTTAAGATACAGTCCGAACACATCAAGAAGCGCATCGCTCAGTTCGGAGACAAGCTTTACCTCGAATTCGGAGGAAAATTATTCGACGACAACCACGCCAGCCGAGTACTGCCGGGCTTCAAGCCTGACAGCAAGCTTGATATGCTCAAGCAGCTCAAGGACGAGGCTGAAATCATCATAGTAATCAGCGCAAAGGACATCGAGAAGAACAAGGTCCGCGGAGATCTCGGAATTACCTACGACGAGGACGTTCTGCGTCTTCGCAATGAGTTCGAGAAAGTCGGATTCTATGTCAGCGGTGTAGTTATGACCCACTACAACGGACAGTCAAGTGCTGATGCATATCGTCAGCGTCTCGAGCGTCTCGGCATCAAGGTATACTACCACTACACTATCGAAGGTTACCCTAACAACGTGGCTCTCATCGACTCTGACGAGGGATTCGGAAAGAACGACTATGCAGAGACTTCACGTCCTCTCGTTGTCGTTACCGCTCCAGGCCCAGGCAGCGGAAAGATGGCTGTCTGCCTCAGCCAGCTCTACCACGAGAATAAGAGAGGTATCAAGGCAGGATATGCAAAATTCGAGACCTTCCCTGTATGGAACCTTCCTTTGAAGCATCCTGTAAACATCGCATACGAGGCAGCTACAGCCGACCTCAATGACGTGAATATGATCGACCCGTTCCATTTCGAGGCATACGGAGAAGTGGCGGCAAGTTACAACAGAGACATCGAGATCTTCCCAGTATTGAATGCCCTCTTCGAAGGCATCTACGGAGAAAGCCCGTACAAATCTCCTACTGATATGGGAGTCAATATGCTCGGCTTCTGTATGAGTGACGAGGATGTATGCTGCAACGCAGCCCGTGAGGAGATCATCAGAAGATATTACTATGCTTTGTGCCACCTTGCAGAAAGAGGAGACAACGAGAATGAGGTAAACAAGATTGCCCTCATTCTCAAGCAGGCAAAGCTTACTACAGAATACCGCAGAACCACAGTTGCTGCACACCAGAGAAAAGACATCTACGGAGTGGCTACTGCTGCGATCGAACTTCAGGACGGAACCATCATCACATCGCAGACAAGTTCCCTCCTCGGACCAAGTGCAGCGCTTATCCTTAACGCGATAAAGCATCTTGCAGGTATTCCGCACACAGCACGACTCATCCCTGAGGAGATGATCGAGCCGATCCAGAAGACAAAGGTAGAGTACCTCCACGGACACAATCCAAGACTTCACACAGATGAGGTCCTCGTGGCACTCTCAATGCTCAGCATCAAGGATGAAAACTGCCGCAAGGCACTTGACCAGCTCCCTAAGCTCCAGGGATGCCAGGTACACTCTACAGTGATGCTCAGTGAAATCGACCGCAAGATATTCAAGAAGCTCGGATGCGGACTGACTTGCGACCCTGTCAAGAAGATCGAGTAACAGACACTCAAAATAAAAATGCGAGGCTCATCAGAGTCTCGCATTTATTCTTTTACGCATCGCATCGGATTGCGGGAGCATACTGTCAGCATCGCTCCTGTCCAGCCATTCTTTTGCTAGTTCGTAATCTCCAAGCATATAGCAGGCTACGGATATATTGTATTCCGCACAGGCGCGCTTCAGGACATCCTTGCTGGCAAGCAGACCCATCCAGATATCCATTGCCGCCTTCCAGTCATACATCTCCGCCTTATCCAAAGCCGAATACCATTTCTCATTGTCATAGAAGAGAAGACTGTACTGTTCGTGTTTCCACTGCGACTTGAATGAACCCGCCACCTGGATACCTGCATTCCATCCTTCCTCCGAAAGATTCTCCCAAGCTCTTTGTATCAGAACAGCAGGTTCCTCTGAGCCATTTGAATATACATCCGGTCTCGCAGTACTTGTTCCCCCGAACTGCTGTACCCTCTCCTTCTTGTCCATTCCGTCAAATGAATACATCTTCATTGTGAACTGTACAGAACCTGTACTCAGATATGAAGAATCTGCAGAAACCGGAGAAAGCACTCTTGAGACACCTCCCATACTCATCTGACCGAACTTCAGAGTATCAAAGAGGAACACGACATCAGAGCCGGTATCCATCAATATATTGAAGAGGGAGTCACGGGAAGCATATACAGCACCAGGCTGAGACTGCATCCTGTAGATGCCTACACTTCCCTCTCCTGTACCAAAATCCTGCTCGATGCTGTATGCAAACGCATCCGCCATTCCCTCATTGAAGACATTCGCATAAGGATTGTCATTCTCAAGATAAATGACAGATACTATCTTGCCGCCGAGATCCACGCCAGCCTTTCCAGGATAACGCATCTCCACATTGACAGCGTGCCTGCTTGGACCGCAGGACACGAATGCCGCACACAATGCCGCGAACAGAACAATGTATCTCTTCATAAATTTAAATTTCAACGATCTCAGCAATAAGATCATACTCATCAGCTCCGATCACTCTTACCTTGATGAATTCTCCGATAAGAGAATACGGATCGAGGTCACCGAGAACAGAAAGGTCATACTTCACGAGAATCTCGCCGTCCACCTCTGGACTCTCGAACTCGCTTCTGCACACGAATACATCATCAACGAAGTCATCTACGATGACATCGATCTCCGAGCCCACTCGTGACTGGTTGAAATCGAGGGATATCTCGCTCTGGAGGGTCATCAGTTCATCCAGTCTCTCCTGCTTGACGCGTGAAGAAATAGAGTCCTTGAAGTTCTCGGCACCGTATGTGCCCTCCTCCTCAGAGTACTTGAATGCACCGAGACGTTCGAAGCGTGCTTCTTTGGCAAACTCAAGGAGTTCGTTGAACTCTCTCTTGCCTTCGCCAGGATGGCCGACGATCATAGTCGTTCTAAGCACTACTCCAGGAACCTTTTCACGCATCTTGCTGATGAGTTCACGTGTCCAGGCACCTGTTACGTTTCTGTGCATATTGTCGAGTACCTTGTCAGCGATGTGCTGAAGAGGAATATCCATATAACGGCAAACCTTAGGATTGTTCGCCATCTGTTCAAGCACATCCTCCGGGAATGCAGCAGGATAAGAATAGTGTATCCTTATCCACTCGATTCCTTCAACCTCAGAAAGTTTCTCAAGGAGTTCGGCCAGAGCACGGCGTCGATACAAGTCAAGACCGTAATATGTCGTATCCTGTGCAATAATGATAAGCTCTCTGACTCCCTTTGCAGCAAGGCTTTCGGCCTCCTTCACAAGCTCTTCCATCGGAACTGACTTGTGGCCTCCTCTGATGAAAGGAATAGCGCAGTAAGAACATCTTCTGTCACATCCCTCTGAAATCTTGAGGTAAGCATAGTGTGACGGAGTAGTCAAATAACGCTCTGCCCTCTTCTTCTCATCAGGTTCTACTCCAAGAGCACGGATCACAGGATCGAACTCACGGGCTCCGAACCAGCCGTCAACCTCAGGAATGAGTCCTGGAAGTTCAGAACCGTATCTCTGTGAAAGACAGCCGAATACGTAAACCTCTTTCGCAAGGCCGGCATTCTTTCTCTCAACAGCCTCAAGAACAGCCTGTACAGACTCCTCCTTTGCGTCTCCGATGAAACCGCAGGTATTGAGAAGTATTACATCAACGGGAATATCCTCTCCCTCCGGAATTATCTCATACTGATCTTCCAGGTGGGAAAGGATATGTTCTGTATCCACCTTGTTCTTGGAACAGCCCAAGGTGATTGTCTGAAGTTTCTTCATCTTCCGTATTATTCGGCAGCCTCTTCTTCCTCAGGATTTACGAAATCGAGGGAAGCATAATTCTTGAGAGCATTGTACCACTCTACAACCTTCTTCATATGAGAAACATAGAAGCGGTCACGGTCGTAATCTGGAAGTGCCTTCTCGAAGAGAGCCTTGAGCTCCTCTGGCTTTGCCTTAGCAGATGGTGCGTCAGCATCACCAAGAACCTCCTTCATATTGAGGAACACCTGCTGGAGCTTAACCTCCTCATCATCAGTGTAGATAGAAATATCAGCAAGAGAAGTTATCTTGCTTGTTGCGCTTACAGCAGATCTCTTCTTGTCAGCAAGAGCTTCAACAACTGCACCTGTACGGGTAGCAGAAATATAAAGGAACAATCCTCCCTGGCCAGAAACTGCCAGAATCTTTGTAAGATCAGTCTTCATTTTTTATCTGATTTGAGTTAATAACTTCATTACTTTTTCTTTCAATTCTTCGCGAGTGGAGTCGTTCACAATTATGTAATCGATCCTCTCGTCTTTTTCACCGGCAGACAATCTGTTCATCAGCTGCTGGTTGCGCATTCTGGACATCACTGCATCCCTTGAAGCGTTGTCCCTTGCGCAGGCTCTTTCGAGCCTTGTTTCAAACGGCGCATCCACAAGGAGAACCTTGTCTGCAAAGCCGTTAAACTGCGTTTTTTCAAGGAAGGTCGCTGATTCGAATACCAGGATCTGCTCACCCTTGTCCTCCGCAAATCTTTCAAAGTCTTCAATCATCGCCGGGAAAAGGAGTTCTTCCACCTTTTCCAGTGCGGCGTTGTCATTGAAGATTCGGGCTCCAAGCAAGGCGGGAACAAATGCTCCCTTCTCATCCCTTACCTGGCATCCCAAGGACTTTTCGATATTTTCGAGAAGTCCAGGAACTTCCACATATAGAGCCTTTGCACGTGCATCGGCATTATATTGTGCGGTTATTCCACACTCAGCCAATATCTTACATACCTCCGACTTTCCGCTGCCGATACCGCCGGTCACTGCAAGCACATTGCTCATCGACTTTCCTCCACGCAATTTACTGCAACAGGATCAGCCTCATAGGCGATGACTCCCTTCGGAAGACTCTTAGGCGTTACAATACATTTTCCTGTCAATGATGCAGCGAAATCATTGTAGTCAACCTGGAACCTTACGTTGCCGTACGGATCTCCGAGTAGCGGGAACTCACATCGCAGAAGGACCTTTACAGTCGACGGGAACACGAGGAGCACCTTGTCGGCCGGAACATTCACAGCATCCACAGGCACATCAACGGTCACGTCTACGAATCTGGTCACATCCATCGAATAATGTGCTTCGGTAACGGACATCCTCACTCCCCTTATCGACTCAAGCTTCACAATTCCGTGAATATCGTCAGATATGTCAAAGTAATTGATCGGCGCCGTATTTACAGAGCTGATGTTGTCAAGCAGGAAAGGCTCTCCGTAGACTGTCACTGAATCAGGAATCATCTCTAGAGGGCCGTTGTTGACATATTGGTCTCTGAATGAGAGTGTTGTAACAGGCACCACCGGAACGCGTCTGCTGTTTACAGACGGGAATCTAAAGAACAGCGTATCTGAAACAAAATACTCTACAGACACTTCATCACCGAAAATAAGGTGTGAATACTCCGAGAGTCTGTCAGATGTAACGAAAAATCTGTCGTCGGCATAATGCTGAAGCACAGAAGGATCGAAAGTCACCTTTACTGTCCTTCCGCTTCGAAGATATCCTTTGATCACCTTGTAACCGGTGGCTCTGCACCTTGCAGTCACCTCCGCATCACCGGCAGACACATCCGAATGTCCCTGAAGGTTGGATACAGCTGAGACATTTACACTTAAAAAGGCGTTGTATCTCAATGAGAGATTATGAATGAGCCATACACTAAATGCCAACAGGAGAGACAGAATCAATATAACCCAATCTCTCCCGCGGATATTCAATGCACTGAGCACTCTGTCAAAGAAGCTCTTCATTGCGCCTTTTCAGCAGATATTACTGACGTGAAGGATCAGTGAAGTCCTTTACAAGAGCCTGCTTGCTTACACGGATCTTTACGTTGTTGTCTACCTCGATAAGAACAGACTCCTCCTTGATCTCGCATACAGTTCCGTAGATACCACCGATAGTAACGATCTTGTCACCCTTCTTAAGGCTGTCACGGAAGTTCTGAAGCTCCTTCTGCTGCTTTCTCTGTGGACGGATCATAAAGAACCACATCACAACGAAGATAAGAGCGAGCATAATCCACATCTGCCATCCGCCGCCCTGAGCAGGCGCTGCCTGCATAATAGTAAAGATATTCATTTTGTTTTCAATTTAAGTTGTTGAATCTTATTTAATTAAAGCAATCCCTTGCCTTCCTTCTTGATTTCGCCGTCCTCGGTAAGCTTCTGGATAAGCTTGTCAAGAAGACCGTTCACGAATGCACGGCTCTTAGGAGCACCGTAGAACTTCGAAAGCTCGACATACTCGTTCATAGTCACCTTCACAGGAATTGTAGGGAAAGCCGATGCCTCTGCAAGACCCATAACGATGAGAACGACGTCAGTTGAGAAGAGACGCTCCTTCTCCCATCCTGTCACAGACTGTGCCACCATTTCAGAGTATCTCTCATATTTCGCGAATGATGTCTTGAGAAGCTTCTTCACAAAGAACTTGTCGCTCTCCACATCAGAACCTGTGAGCATATCGCTCTGATAAAGAGGGATGAGGCTCCAGTTCTTGCCGTCTGCGAGATCCTTGAATGTGCGGCAGCACCAGGTGAGCGCATATGCAAGGTCATCGTTCCAGTGGAGGGACTTCTCCTCGAGAATCATCTCAAGATCCTCGCAGTCAACGAACTCCTCCTCGAAAATCTTGGTGAAGAGTTTGCAGTCCTCTGCGAGCGATCTTGTCTCAGATGCCATATACTCGGCAAAGTAAGGCTTAGACGCCACTGAAGTCATAATTCTCTTGAGCACGAGGTCATACTGAGCCCAAGAATACTTCTTCTTAGTAAGGATCTTCTTGAAGTCCACATCTGCATCGAGAAGCTTTGCAAGAGCATTCTCAGCGAACTTCATATTTGGATTGCGCTCCTCCTCTGTAGGATTGAACTTAGCTCTGGCTGCCTCGATTCTTTCCGCTGCCACCTTTGTCAAAGGAGACACGATTGAAAGCATATAGACATACAGATCTCTTGTAGCCTCGCAGGCAAGATCAAGCTGAGCTTCTGCCTGATCGATAGACATATTCTCTGACAATACACTGCCGTAGAGCACCTTGAAGGCCTTGATTCGCAATATTCTTCTGTTAAGCATAGTTAGTAGTCAAAAATTTATGCAAATATACACTGATTTTCAGAAAAATCCCTAACTTTGTAGAGATTTACTAAAAAAGATAAGCTATGTATAGTGAGGATTTTGATGGAGCAAATGCTCAGGAGCGCTCAGGTGAAGATGTTTACTCTAAACCGGTAAGAGCAGGAAAGCGTACATACTTCTTTGACGTCAAGGCCACAAAGGGCAAGGATTACTATCTGACGATCACAGAAAGCAAGCGCAGAATGGATTCGAATGGCCATTTCGCATACGACAAGCACAAGATTTTCCTTTACAAAGAGGATTTCGAGAAATTTGCGGAGGGACTTGAGGAAGTGATCAACTACATCAAGACAAAATGTCTTAAGGACGGGGGTTCGACTGAGAACTTCACCGATGTGAATTTCGAGGAACTTTAAATAAAATGGACGGCTGGACCGTCCATATTTTATATACGGATATGAAGAATTACGGATTCATACGTACAGCTGCCGCAGTACCTGCAGTAAGAGTTGCAGACGTGGCATACAACACAGCTGAAATATGCAGACTCAGCCAGGAGGCATTCGACAAGGGCGCTTCGCTCACAGTCTTCCCTGAACTGTCACTTACCGGTCATTCCTGCGGCGATCTGTTCAGACAGAGCAAGCTTATCAAGGCGGTAGAGACAGCTGTCAAGAGCATCGCGGAGTTCACCCGCGGCAAAGCAGGTGCAATTGTGGTCGGAGCACCTGTTCCATACAGAAACCGCCTATATAACACTGCTGTTATTATGAATAACGGTTTTGTTAAAGGCATTGTACCAAAGACAGTTATAAACGCAGAGCAGAGCAGATGGTTCGCATCGGGAAATGACTTCCTGTATGAGGGCACAAATGAGGAAATCACATACGCTGACCAGCTCTGTACCATCTCTCCCAATATGCTTTTCGAGATCGGAGACTGCACTTTCGCAGTTGAGATCGGAGAAGACCTCTGGGCACCTGTTCCGCAGTCATCACACCACGTTCTTCAGGGTGCGCACATCATTGCAAACCTCTCCGCAGACAGAGAGACGCTCGCAAGAAACGAATACAGGACCAACCTTCTGAAGCAGCATAGTGCAAAAACAATCAGCGGCTATGTATACGCATCAGCCGGCTTCGGAGAATCAACCCAGGACAATGTATATGCGGGAGCCGCATCCGTATGGGAGAACGGCTTTATGCTTGCGGAAAACACAAGATTCCAGACAGAGTCTTCACTCATTACAGCTGATATAGATATAGAGCGAATCGAGAACCTGAGAAGAGAATCAGGAGTATTTTCAAACGTCGCTCCTACAGCAGGGTGCTACTGGAAAGCCAGCCTTGATGCTGCAGCAGATACCGATTTCTGCAAGAAGCTCGACAGATATGTGGACCCGCACCCATTCATCCCATCCGATGATGCATCCCACAGATATAAAGAGATTCTCGACATCCAGGTTGCAGGCCTTGTAAAGAGACTCAGCCATATCAACTGCCAGACAGCCGTAATCGGTATTTCAGGCGGACTTGACAGCACACTTGCACTTCTTGTGACAGCTCTTGCATTCGAGAAACTCGGATGGGACAGCAGCAGAATCGTGACAGTGACTATGCCTGGCTTCGGCACAACAGTCCGCACAAAGAACAACGCAACCGATCTTATGGAAGCGCTGGGAACAACTTCACGTGAGATCTGCATCGCTGACGCCTGCATCCAGCACTTCAAGGACATCGAACACGACTCTTCTGTACACAACGCCACATACGAGAACTCACAGGCACGTGAGAGAACTCAGATCCTTATGGACATCGCGAACCAGACAAACGGCATCGTGATCGGTACAGGGGACCTTTCGGAGCTTGCGCTCGGATGGGCGACCTACAACGGCGACCATATGTCTATGTATGGTGTCAATGGCGGAGTACCAAAGACTTTGGTAAGAAACCTCGTCAAATGGGCTGCCGAGAACAGATTCGAGAATGTAAAGGGAATCCTTCTCGACATCGTGGACACACCTATCAGTCCGGAACTGCTCCCTGCGAACGACAACGGAGAGATCCAGCAGGTGACAGAAGACCTTGTAGGCCCATACGAACTGCACGATTTCTTCATATACAACTACATCAGAAACGGCTATTCGACAGAGAAGATCTTCTTCCTTGCACAGAAGGCCTTTGCGAATGTATATGACGACGAGACCATCCTCAAATGGCTCAAGACATTCATCAGAAGATTCTTCAGCCAGCAGTTCAAGCGTTCCTGCCTCCCTGACGGTCCGGCAATCGGTTCAGTCAGCCTCTCGCCAAGAGGAGCCTGGGAGATGCCATCAGACGCCTGGAGCACGACATTCACTCCTGAGATATAAAAAATATGGAGACCTTTCGGGGTCTCCATATTTCATTTATCATAGACTTGATTAAAGTGTCTCGATAAGTTTCGCGAACAGAGTAGTCATCTTGTCTGCGGCGGTATCAGCTGCGAGCACCACATCGTCTGCATCATTCTGATAATCCTCAGCGTAATCATCGTGAGCCTCGTTTGTGATCACTGACATTCCGAATACAGGGATATCAGAGTGACGTGCTACGATAACCTCAGGAATTGTCGACATACCTACAGCGTCAGCACCAATCATACGGAAATACTTGTACTCTGCAGGAGTCTCATATGAAGGGCCTGTACCGGCGAAATATACACCGGACTTCAACTCGAATCCCTGTCCTGCAGCGATCTCGAAAGCTCTCATTCTCAAGTTCTTGTCATATGGACGGGTCATATCCGGGAAGCGTGGTCCGAACTCTGCCATATTAGGTCCGATAAGCGGGTTAGGAAGATGGTTGATGTGATCTGTGATGACCATCATATCTCCAACCTTGAAATCGAAGTTCACACCGCCGGCAGCATTCGAAACAAAGAGATACTGGATGCCGAGAACCTTCATTACTCGGATCGGCAATGTAACCAGTTCCATCGGATATCCTTCATAATAGTGGAAACGTCCCTGCATAGCAACAACGAACTTTCCACCAAGTTCTCCTGCGATGAAATTACCCTTGTGGCCGACAGCTGTCGAAACCGGGAAACCAGGTATATCTTTATAAGGAATTACAGTAGGATTCTCGATCTTGTCAGCAAGCTTTCCGAGGCCGCTTCCGAGCACGATACCAACCACAGGCTTCCTGCCGTCAAGTTTCGCTGCGATATATTCAGCAGCAGTCATAATCTTTTCTACTCGTGGATCCATAATCTATTCATTTGTTTTCTAGCGTTTTCAATAATCTCTTTTTCTCCTTCAACAACTCTGCCGCGCATAATGAACTTACCGTTGCAGATAACAGAATCAATGCAGTGTGAATGTGCAGAGTATACAAAATTGGCAAGGAAGCTTGCAGGTGAAAGGAACTGGTAATCATCAATGTTGACGATCAGAAGATCTGCCAATGCGCCCTCCTCGATTCGTCCAGAATTGATTCCCAACGCTTTGGCTGCATTCACATTCACCATTTCCGAAAGTTCCTCAAGTGGCATCGCAGTAGGGTCCTCACGCCAAGCCTTCTGCACGATGGCAGCTGTCTTCATTGCTTCAAGAACATCAAGGTTGTTGGATGAGCCGCATCCGTCTGTACCGAGACATACGTTTGCTCCTGCAGCCTTGAGTTCATTGTAACGGAAGCGATAGCCCGAAGCGAGCTTGAGGTTTGAGTTGATATTGTGAACACAGGTCACTCCCCTTTCACCGAGAATTCTTACATCGTTGTCGGAAAGCCACAATGTATGGGCAGCGATCACATCCGGTCCGAGAACACCAAGACTGTCGAGATATTCAACAGGTGACATACCGTTATGCTCCCTCATACAATCTTCCACCTCTTTCAGGGTTTCGGAAACGTGGATATGTATCTTGAGTCCGTGCTTTCTTGCAAAATCAACGGCCCAAAGCATCATAGGCTCCCTTACAGAATAGATGGCGTGAACAGATATAAGGAGCTGTGCCTTGTCATCCCATTCTTTGGTAAGCTCATACATCTGCTGGCACTGAAGTTTCTGACGTTCAGACTCTTCAGGATCGTTCTGATCAAGAACTACATACGACAAAGCCGGTCTTAGACCAAGTTCCATTGCAGCTTTGTATGCCATCGGCATATGCCAATACTGGTCATTGAATGTGGTCGTTCCGGTCTTGATCATCTCAAGGCAGGCTGCCTTAGTAGCATAGTAGACATATTCTTCGTCAAGATGTTCTTCGACCTGCCATATCCTGTCGATCCACTGATGGAATGACATATCTTCACCGATTCCCTTCATAAGAGACATACCGGCGTGGGTATGCATATTGATGAAAGATGGGTACACGGCCTTACCTGTGCAATCCACAACTTCAGCCCCTTCCGGCACAACGGTCTGATTATCAGACGGAACTACCTTTGCAATCAGATTGCCCTCAATGAGCACATCTGTCGCAACTCCCTCTAACTCAATATTTTTTAATAAAATCGCTCCCATATAATGCTAACGGTTTAAGATTTCAAAGTTACACAAAATTTCTAAAAAAATCGCGCCAAAAAGGAATAATTAATAAATTTTGAAACTTTGTTTGACAATTTCAGCAAAAACCTCTATATTTACTACGATTTGTTAATAGGTTACGGCAAATCGTACTTATGTGAAATTATAAACCACTAAATACTAACAATAATGGCATTCAAAGGAGCAATCGAGGTAGACACCCAGAAATGCAAAGGCTGCGGTGTCTGTGTTGAAAACTGTCCGACTAAGAGTATCGAGCTCGCCAAGTTGGTCAACAACAAAGGTTATCATTATGCCGAAATGGTAGGCGACGCCTGCATAGGCTGTTCAAACTGTGCAATTGTCTGCCCGGATTCGGTCATCACTGTTTACAGAGTTAAAATCTAGAAGATATGGCAGAGAAAATTCTGATGAAAGGAAACGAGGCGATTGCCATATCGGCAATCCGCAACGGCGCGGACGGATACTTCGGTTATCCTATCACTCCGCAGTCTGAGGTAATGGAAACTCTTATGAAGGAGAGACCTTGGCTCACAACAGGAATGGTTGTGCTTCAGGCAGAAAGTGAAACATCATCGATCAATATGGTTTACGGCGGTGCGTGCTGCGGCAAGAAGGTGCTCACATCTTCAAGCTCACCAGGTATCAGCCTTATGTGTGAGGGACTCAGCTACCTCGCTGGTGCAGAGCTTCCTTGCGTTATCGTGAACTGCCAGCGCGGTGGTCCTGGTCTCGGAACAATCCAGCCTAGCCAGAGTGACTACAACCAGTGCGTCAAGGGCGGCGGACACGGAGACTACAACGCTATCGTGCTTGCACCTGCTTCAGCTCAGGATATGTACGACTTCGTTGACTGGGGATTCGACCTCGCATTCAAATACCGCACACCTGTCATCATCCTCGCTGACGGTATCGTAGGCCAGATGATGGAGAAGGTAGAGCTTCGTCCTGAGAAGCCTCGTATGACTAAGGAGGAACTCCTCAAGGTCGCGCCTTGGGCTACTACAGGAAAGACTGCCGACAGACCTTACAACGTCATCACTTCACTCGCTCTCGAGTCTGACGTACAGGAGAGATTCAACCAGAAGCTCGCTGCAAAGTACGCTGTGATCAAGGAGCAGGAGGTTAAATATGAGGAGTATCAGACTGAGGATGCAGAGTACGTATTCGTAGCATTCGGCTGCTCTGCCCGTATCTGTGAGGCAGTAGTGGATCAGCTCCGCGAGGAAGGCATCAAGGCGGGTCTCCTCAGACCTGTCACCCTCTTCCCATTCCCTACCAAGAGAATCGAAGAACTTTCAGGTCAGGTCAAGAGTATGATGAGCATCGAGCTCAACCTCGGTCAGATGGTTGACGATGTGAAGCTTGCAGTAAACGGCAAGTGCCCTGTAGGATTCTACGGAAGACAGGGTGGTATCATCTACACACCGGACGAAATTGTAGAGGAGTTCAAGAAGTTCAACAATCTGAAATAAGCAAACACTATGAATATCGAAGATATCAAGAAACCCGAGAACATCGTCTACAAGAAGACCCCTATTCTTACAGACAATGTAATGCACTACTGCCCAGGATGTTCTCACGGTACAGTTCATAAGCTCATCGCTGAGGTCATCGAGGAGATGGGCATCCAGGAGGAGACTATCGCAGTCAGCCCTGTAGGCTGTTCTGTATTCGCATACAACTATCTTAATGTAGACTGGCAGCAGGCTGCTCACGGTCGTGCTCCGGCTCTCGCAACAGCAACAAAGCGCCTCAATCCCGAGAAATATGTATTCACATATCAGGGAGACGGTGACCTCGCTTCAATCGGTACAGCAGAGATCATCCACGCTTGCAGCCGCGGTGAGAACATCGTTGTGATCTTCATCAACAACGGTATCTACGGAATGACCGGAGGCCAGATGGCACCTACCACTCTCCTCGGTATGAAGACCGCAACCACTCCATACGGACGTGACGCAAAGCTCAACGGTTTCCCTCTCGTACTTGCTCCTATGATCGCTCAGCTCGACGGAACTGCATTCATCACCAGACAGTCTGTACACACAGCTGTTGCAGCACGCAAGGCAAAGGCAGCAATCAGAAAGGCATTCGAATACAGCCAGAAGGGAATCGGACTTTCATTCGTAGAGATCGTAGCTACCTGCAACTCAGGTTGGAAGATGAGCCCTACAGCAGCCAACAAGTGGATGGTGGAGAATATGTTCCCTAAGTATCCGCTCGGTGACATTAAAGATGTATTAAAAACAGAGTAATTATGAAAGAAGAGATAATCATTGCAGGATTCGGAGGACAGGGCGTCCTCTCGATGGGAAAGATTCTTGCATATTGCGCAATTATGCAGGATATGGAGGTGACCTGGATGCCTTCATATGGTCCTGAGATGCGTGGAGGTACTGCAAACGTGTGCGTTATCGTGAGCGACAAGAAGATCAGCTCGCCTATCGTGACAAAGTACGACACAGCAATCATCCTTAACCAGCAGTCACTCGACAAGTTCGAGAGCACTGTAAAGCCAGGCGGACTCCTTGTATACGACCCTAACGGTATCATCAACCCTCCTACAAGAACTGATATCCAGATCTGCAAGATCGATGCGATCAATGTAGCTGCTCAGGTAGGTAACGCAAAGGTCTACAATATGGCCGTTATGGGAGCTTATCTCAAGATGAAGCCGATCGTTAAATCAGAGAACATCGACAAGGGACTTGCAAAGTGCATCCCTGCCAGATATGCTGACCTCATCTCGCTTAACAAAGCTGCTATCGAGGAAGGTATGAAGGCCGTAGAGGTTATTAGATAACGGGCTGAACGTTATTAAAAAACTGCTTTGATTTCCCTAATTTATTTTGAGAAATCAAAGCAGTTTGTTATTTTTGCACACCGGTAAGAATTGTTCTGAAATGATAGAAAAACTCAAGAAAAGAATCCAGCAGCTTATTTCCGCATACGAGACAGAAAGAGCTGAGCGTCAGAGACTTCAGACCGAACTGGATAAGGCTGTCACTCAGAATGAGGATTACAGAAAGCAGATTACAGAGTTAGAGAGAACTATTGATAACCTAAAGCTTGCTGACGCGTTCAAGGCCGGAAACGCAGATAATGCTGAGGCCAAGAAGAAGATTGACAAGCTGATCAAGGAAATCGACAAGTGCATCACATTGATGGAGGGATAGTAATGGCACAGAGTATTAAAGTAGTAATAGCTGAACATACATATCCATTGCAGGTCAATTCTCCAGAGCACGAGGAACTGATCAGAAAGGCAGCAGCGGACGTAAATCAGAGAGTCAAGTATTACCTTGAAAAGTACCCTACTAAAGGAACGAAAGAGGTGTTGGCTCTTGTGGCATTGAATTTGGGCATCACGAATTTCGGTTTGAAGAACCAGATTACAGAGATGGCCAACCAGGAGGAGACTCTTCTGAAGGAGCTTGAAGGTTATCTTGATAATATTGATAAAAACAGCCGTTAGTTACTTATTTTTGCTGAAATCAACACTAATAACGTAACAGGGAACACTCGGATGGGGATGACGGACCTAGGTGACCCTTATGGGGATTCCACATTGTGGGACGGAGGATGTCAGAACCGGCTTTTCCGGAGCCCAAATCTTATTTATTAAGATTTTCTGTCAAACAAGCTAACGGCTTTTTACCATATTCTGGCCAGTCTGCTGCAAATGCGGGCTGGCCGTTTTCATTACTGCCGGCAGAACAATGGAAACTAACTATATATAACATAATATTATGAACGTTTTAATTTACATACTGTGTGCGGTATTCGGAGCGGTTTTCGCTCTCGCAACCTACATATTGATCCGCAAGGTACTCCTTAAGGGTCAGAAGGAGGAAATCATCAAGAAGGCAGAGCTTGAGGCAGAAAGCATCAAGAAGGAGAAGATTTTCCAGGCGAAGGAGAAGTTCCTCCAGCTCAAGAGCGAGCACGAGCAGTACATCAACGAGAAGAACAAGCAGATCAATGATGTAGAGAACCGTCTGAAGCAGAAGGAGAACAGCCTTAATCAGCAGAACTCGGAGCTTGGTCGCAAGAACAAGGAAGCAGAGGCAATCAGAGAGAACCTCAAGGCTCAGGTGGAGATCGCTACAAAGAAGTGCGAGGAGTATGAGAAGCTTCGTCTTGACGCCATCAAGCAGATCGAGACTATCGCAGGTATGACTGCTACCGAGGCAAAGAATCAGCTCATCG
This sequence comes from Bacteroidales bacterium, assembly GCA_017546275.1. Classification (GTDB taxonomy): domain Bacteria; phylum Bacteroidota; class Bacteroidia; order Bacteroidales; family UBA932; genus Cryptobacteroides. The sequence goes on from JAFYXE010000108.1 coordinate 16,169, forward strand.
AGAATATGAAGGCTGAGGCGAGAACACAGGCTCAGGCATACATCAACGACACAATGGACGAGGCTCGTCTTACTGCAAGCAAAGAGGCTAAGCGCATTGTAATCAACACTATCCAGAGAACAGCATCTGAGACTGCCATCGAGAATGCAGTAACAGTATTCCATATTGAAAGCGATGAGATCAAGGGTCGCATCATCGGACGCGAGGGCCGTAACATCCGCGCGCTTGAGGCTGCAACAGGAGTTGAGATCGTTGTAGACGATACTCCAGAGGCAATCCTCCTTTCAGCATTCGACCCGGTAAGAAGAGAGGTTGCACGTCTTGCACTCCACCAGCTCGTGATCGACGGACGTATCCACCCTGCACGTATCGAGGAGGTTGTGGCTAAGGTCCAGAAGCAGCTTGAGGAAGAGATTATGGAGACAGGTAAGAGAACCTGCATCGACCTCGGAATCCACGGAATGCACATCGAGCTCGTTAAGCTCATCGGACGTATGAAGTATCGTTCATCATACGGACAGAACCTCCTCCAGCACGCTCGCGAGGTTGCAAACATTTGTGCTACAATGGCTTCCGAGCTCGGTCTCAATCCTAAGGTTGCCAAGAGAGCCGGACTCCTCCACGATATCGGAAAGGTTTCTGACGAGGATCCAGAGCTTCCACACGCAATTCTCGGTATGAAGCTGGCCGAGAAGTACAAGGAGAAGCCAGAAGTATGCAACGCTATCGGTTCACACCACGAGGAAGTGGAAATGACCTCAATCATTTCGCCACTCGTAATGGTCGGTGACGCCATCTCAGGAGCACGTCCAGGTGCACGCCGCGAAGTGATCGAGTCATACATCAAGAGACTCAAGGAGATGGAGGGCATCGCTCAGTCTTATCCAGGAGTTACAAAGACCTACGCTATCCAGGCAGGTCGTGAGCTCAGAGTGATCGTAGGCGCAGAGCAGGTAACTGATCAGGATGCTGAGACACTCTCAACTGAAATCGCAAGAAGGATCCAGGAGGAGATGGTTTACCCAGGACAGGTAAAGATCACCGTAATCCGCGAGACAAGATCAGTTGCTTTTGCGAAGTAAACAATCAACAACCAACTTATAATGAAAAGAATAATGACAATGCTCGCAGCGCTCGCTTTGTGCGTTGCAGCTTTTGCCCAGGGAACTCCTGACAAGCTCATTACTTGGTCTGCACACACTGAGAAGGCCGAGGCAGAGAATGTGTACAGAGTGATCTTCACCGGCAAGATTGCTGAGGGATATCACACATACACTCTTACAGACGAGTTCTCTGCAACAGAGATTATGGACGCTGCAGTTGCTGGCGGTCAGCTGGTAGGCGTTCCATATGAGATCAGCACTCCTACTGAGGAGGTAGATGAGTTCGGCGATCCAGCCAAGCATTATTATAATGAGATCATCATCGCACAGGATATTATGCTTGAAGGCGCTGCCGCAACATACACCGGCACCATCTTCACAAACACCTGCACTGGCGGTTCCTGCAAAGCCGAGTACTATGATTTCGAAGTAAACGTAGAGCCGGTAAATGCAGTGATGCCTATCGCAGAAACTCCTGCAGAAGAGACTGCAGCAGCACCTGCAGAAAAGCCTGCAAAGGAAAAGAAGCACGCTAAGAAAGCAAATGAGCAGACAGTAGTAGAGCCTGCTGAGGAGCCTGCACCTGTCAACAAAGGTATGGTATGGGGACTCATTCTTCAGGCGATCGCTTGGGGATTCACAATGCTCCTCACACCTTGCGTATTCCCAATGGTACCTATGACAGTATCATTCTTTATGAAGGGTTCGTCAAGCGTAGCTGAGGGACGTTTCAAGGCAGGTATGTATGGTTTCTTCATCATCCTCATCTACACATTGCCTATCGCTCTTCTCGTACTCATCCCATTGATTACAGGCGGTGCAAATGTGACAGCTGACATCTTCAACTGGATTGCGACACACTGGCTTCCAAACATCCTCTTCTTCATCATCTTTATGATCTTCGCTGCTTCATTCTTCGGAGCATTCGAGATCACGCTTCCTGAGTCAATGGTCAACAAGACTGACAAGGGTGCTGACAAGAAGGGACTCGCAGGTGTGTTCTTTATGGCACTTACACTCGTACTTGTATCATTCTCGTGTACAGGTCCGATCGTAGGTATGGTAATGATCCAGGCTACAACCAACAGCACAGCATTCTGGGTTCCTATCGTAGTTATGCTTGCATTCTCGACAGCATTCGCCCTTCCGTTCACAGTCCTTGCATTCTCTCCTTCACTTCTCAAGAAGTTCAGAAAGAGCGGTGGCGGATGGCTCCACTCGGTAAAGGTGGTTCTCGGATTCATCGAGGTTGCACTCGGTCTCAAGTTCCTCAGCGTTGCTGACCAGACTTACCACTGGGGTCTCCTTGACAGAGAGGTTTACCTTGCAATCTGGATCGTAGTGTTCTCACTCCTCGGTCTTTACCTTCTCGGCAAGATCAAGTTCGATGGCGACGAGCCTGTAGAGCATATCTCAGTAACACGTCTTACACTCGTGATCGCTGTATTCAGCTTCGTGGTTTATCTCATCCCAGGTATGTGGGGAGCACCTCTCAGAGCTCTCTCAGGCTATATGCCGCCAATCACTACTCAGGACTTTGTCTGCGGAACAGCACAGGTCGGAGAGACTACTACAGTCGTTAAGGAGAATGAATATGGACTTCACCTCCCGCTCGGTCTGCAGGGTTACTTCAACCTCGACGACGCACTTGAGGCTGCAAAGAAGGCTAAGAAGCCTGTATTCGTTGACGTGACCGGACACGGATGCGTAAACTGCCGTGAGATGGAATCACGTGTATGGAGCGACCCTACGGTTTACGATATGCTCAACAACGACTTCATCATCGTAGCTCTTTACTCAGACGACAAGCAGAAGCTTGACAAGGAAGACTACGTGACTGATGCCGAGACAGGAAAGGTATACAAGGACCTCGGTCGAGCAAACTCATACATAGCACGTACAAAGTGGAATGTGAACGCTCAGCCTAACTACGTACTCCTCTCCCCTGACGGCGAGATGCTGGTACCGGTAAGAGGTTATGACCTGTCTGTCGGCGGATTCGTTGATTTCCTCCAATCAGGATTGGACGCATACAAGAAGAAATAAGAAAGGAAAGGGCACTTTGTGCTCTTTCTTTTCGTAATATAAAACACTATGAAACTTTCTATTTTCCCTAAAACACTTCTGATCGCAGTCCTTGCAGTATTCGGTCTCAAGGCATCAGCTCAGAACGTTCAGCTTCATTATGACCTCGGAAGAAACATCGCTACAACTACTGTAGAGATGTTCAAACCGGATGCAGGCGGAAGCACATTCTTATTTGTGGATCTCGACTACAGCCCGAAGGTATCAGGTGCATACTGGGAGATCTCACGTGAGTTCTGCTTCTGGCAGGACAGCAAGTTGAACTGGCTCTCAGCACATCTCGAGTACAACGGCGGACTTAACACAGCTGCAGGTTCATTCAACAACAGCTGGCTCGCAGGTGCCACTTATTCCGGTCACTCAGAGGACTTCTCAAAGACCTGGTCAGTTACAGCATCATACAAGGTGATTCCCGGCACATTAGGTCTCAACGGCGCCAAGCAGCCGCACTCTTTCCAGATCACTGGAGTATGGAACCTCGACTTCTTCAACCATTGGCTTTCATTCAACGGATTTGTAGACTTCTGGAGAGAACCAAGAATATGGCAGGGAACAAACTTCATCTTCATCACAGAACCTCAGCTTTGGGTTAATCTCCGCAACATCAAAGGATGGGAGAAAATCAACCTCAGCGTAGGTACAGAGGTGGAGATTTCAGCAAACTTCGTAAACAAGGGATTCCACGCAATGCCTACTATCGGAGCAAAATGGACATTTTAATGATTTATAAAACGAAATACTATGCTTAACAAACTATTCGGATTTGAGCCTGGTAAACATTCAGTACGTACAGAAGTACTGGCAGGTATCACGACATTCCTTACTATGTCGTACATCCTTGCAGTGAATCCGGCAATGTTCGGCGAACTTAATATGCCGGAGGGAGCTGTCTTCACTTCTACTGCAATCGCAGCTATCATCGGTACATTGGTAATGGCGTTTTGGGCAAAACTCCCATTCGGACTTGCACCAGGTATCGGTCTTAATGCGTTCTTCGTATATACAGTATGTATGGGTATGGGATACACCTGGCAGTTCGCGCTTACAGCCGTTCTCATCGAGGGTATCATCTTCATCCTTATGACTGTGACCAATCTCCGCGAGGCTATTGTGAACGCAATTCCTATCAGTATGAGAAATGCCATCGGCGCAGGTATCGGTCTCTTCATCGCATTCATCGGACTTCAGAACGCTGGCGTCATCATAAACAACGAGTCTACTCTCGTTACCTTGGGTGACATCACTTCAGGCTCCCCTCTCCTTGCAATGATCGGACTCATCATCACAGGCTTCCTCTTTATGAAGAAAATCAGAGGAGCAATGCTGATCGGTATCCTCGCAACTACAGCTATCGGTATTCCTATGGGAGTTACTGAGTTCCAGGGCGTTCTCTCATCACCAGCATCAATCGAACCGATCTTCTGCAAATTCGAGTGGGAACACGTACTTTCTATCGATATGGTAATTGTTGTGTTCACATTCCTCTTCATCGATATGTTCGACACAGTAGGAACACTCGTGGGTGTATGTACAAAGGCCGGTCTCGTGAACGAGGACGGTTCAGTGAAGAAAATCAAGGAAGCATTTATGGCTGACGCAATCGCTACAACAGCTGGAGCAATGCTCGGAACGTCTACAACTACAACATACGTAGAGAGTGCTTCTGGAGTTGCACAGGGCGGACGCACTGGTCTTACTGCCTTCACTATCGCCGGCTGCTTCGCTGTGGCATTGTTCTTCTCTCCACTCTTCCTTTCAATTCCTGCAGCAGCAATCGCACCGGTACTTATCATCATCGGTCTTATGATGCTTGAGCCTGTCATCCGAATTCCATTCGATGATATGTCAGAGGCACTTCCTGCATTCATCTGCATCATCCTTATGCCGCTCAGCTACTCGATCTCAACAGGTATCCTTATCGGAATGATCTCATACGTTGTATTCAATATGGCTTGCGGAAAATTCGAAAAGCTCACTCCTACAATGTATGTCCTTGCAGTATTGTTCATACTCAAGTATATCTTC
>JAFYXE010000109.1 GCA_017546275.1 Bacteroidales bacterium
ATGGTGCCCATAGTTCAGTTGGTTAGAGCGTCAGATTGTGGTTCTGAATGTCGTGGGTTCGAATCCCACTGGGCACCCTAAAGGAAGTCGAAAGACTTCCTTTTTTATTTACAGTAGGTTCGAACCCAAGGGTTCGTAATCGACGAAGTCGCTGAGCTTCAGCGAAGAATCCCACTGGGCACCTACAACCGGACACAACCAATCAAACGAGCATAATAAAAATGGGATGACGTATCGTCATCCCATTTTAACTTTCTGTAGAGTGTTTATGAAATTATTTAGTAGCTTCAACTGAAACCTTTCTAAACTCCTTCATAGCCTTCATAAGGTTAAGAGCAGCCTTACGTGCACGTGCACCAGCAGCCTTATTTCCCTTCTCTACCTGAGCCTCAGCGTTCTTTGCGAAAACCTCGTACTCTGCCTTGATCTGATCAACAAGCGCTTTCATTGTAAAGATTTTTTAATAGTTCGTTAAACGTTAAGTATCAAAAACTTCTGCCAAGTTATGGATTTCGGTCCATATTTGCAAATTTTTGACGTAAAATCTTGCCCTAGGCTTGTTTAGGCTTGGTATTTACAGTATTCATAGCTCTATCCGGACCGATAGTCGCCCACGCCTTTACACCGTCGACAGCCCTCTTGCATATATCAGGAATATCAGCTTTTTCACCCTCTGAAAAAGCACCGAGCACATAGTCCACCTGGTGACCTCTGCCGAAATCATTGCCGATGCCGACTCTGATTCTGCAGTAGTCCTGAGTGCCGAGGAGTTCAGTGATGTTTGTGAGTCCGTTGTGTCCACCCGCACTTCCGTTCTTACGCATACGGAGAGTTCCGAACGGAATATTGAGATCATCCGAGATGACCATAATGTTCTCCACCGGAACCTTAAGCTCGTTCATCCAGTAACGGACAGCCTTGCCGCTGAGATTCATATAAGTGGAAGGCTTGAGAAGAGTGAACTTTCTTCCTTTGAAGGAAATGGTAGCCGTACTGCCGTATCTTCCAGACTCAAAAGAAATATTGGACGCCTGAGCCCAGGCGTCCAATACCATAAATCCAATGTTGTGTCTGGTGTTGGCATATTCGGCGCCGATATTTCCTAAACCGACAACCAAATAGTTCATACCAAGTTAGAATTACTTCTTCTTTCCACCACCCTGCTGCTCCATCTTAGCCTGCTGAGTTGCACGTGTAGGACGTACTGAGCAGATGATAGTAGCCTTAGGAGATACGATAGATACACCCTCGTAGTTAAGGTCGCCAGCAACGATCTGCTTGCCGATCATAAGGTGAGTTGAATCAACCTCGAGAACGTCAGGAAGATTGTTCATCATAGCGCTTACGCGGAGCTTGCGGCTTGAAACGAGGAGCTTACCACCCATCTTAACACCCTCTGAGTGACCTGTTACGATAACTGGAACCTCGATAGTAACTGGCTTGTCCTCAGCTACGAAGAGGAAGTCTACGTGAAGAGCCTCGTCAGAAACCGGATGATACTGTACCTCGTGAAGTACTGCGTAACCCTCTCTGCCATCGCTGAGCTTAAGGTCAATGATGTAAGAGTTTGGAGTGTGAGTGATAGTCTTGAGATCCTTAGCGTCGATAGTGAAGAGGATGTTCTCCATACCGTGACCATAGATGTTGCAAGGAACCTGTCCTGCTCTGCGTACAGCCTTTACAGCTGCCTTGTTGCCAGCTTCGCGTACCTGGCCTTTGAGTTCAATGTGCTGCATTGTAATAAAAGTTTAAAATGTGTTACTCAGTCTGGTGAAAAACCAGACCCCATTGCACCAAAAAGCACCATCGCTTTTTATGGGGCTGCAAAGATAGATAAATTATTTGAATATCAAATATTTTTGAAAATATTATTCCACCAGAAGGGTGGCCTTGTTCCACTGCAGTGTGCGGTAATATTTGTCAAGTTCGACATTGCCGTCTGCAGGCATATACATCGAGAATCCTGAGAAGACATCGATGCTGAAACCATAGGAATATGGAAGAAACTCCGGAGTAGCGGCCTTGTAGTCCACGCAGAGATCGAGTGCTTCCTGGAGTCTTGCGAGTTCGGACGAGTCAGCACCTGCTTCAGCCACCATATCATAGAGGTCGTAGAACCAATGGCAGTCGTAACGGTAATATCTCTGGACCCTTCCCGCTCTGAGTGCATTCATTGAGTTTCTGTACTTTGCAAAAAGTTCGCGGCACACGGCAGCAAGCGGTTCCAGCTGATCACAGTCCACGAGCGACACTGTAGCTGAACGCTCGTTTCCATAAAGGATATCATACTGCTGAAAATAGTCTTCGCATACTCCCTGAGGGTATGGGTTCTCACCAAGAAGATGAGATGTAAGAGTTTTGTAATCAAAGCCTTCCGCAAGAACCTCTGCCTGAGAGAATCCCACCTTGCCGCACTTGCCCTTCAACTCGTAAGCCACCTCGATACCGCCCATCAGACAGGCGTCAAAGAGGAGATAATCCAGTTTCATTGGTATCGCAGCAGCAAAATCCTTGAGATCCATTTCATAGGTAGCCACATAGTCTCCCGGTCTGAAATAATCATATCCAAGACTCTTGACCATCGGCCCCTCGCGCATCCACACAGGCTGCGGGACATCAGGGCGCGACACAGACAAGGTCTGTCTGCCCGCCGGTGACTCCATATATATATAGTTGCCGGGATCGTTGTAGAACGTGTTCGGAAGATAGCCGGACGCGTGTGACGAGAATATCATTCCATAACCTTTTGCCGGGAACATCTCGTGGACATAGCTCAACACTTCATTAAGCTGCTGAGCCGAAGCTGAAACCGTTTCCGGAGGATAGACGCAAAGAGTATCCGATACCACAGTTCCGTCCTCACCGGCATAGAGTCTGTACAGCACAGGGCTGTTATATGAGGAATAGTCCCAGGAATAGCCGGATACGTTTTTCGGAAGATGAGTATATACCAGTACCACGTCGTTGCTGAATCCTACACCGTCCGGAAGCCAGCCGGTCTTCAGGTCATCGATATCCTCCTTGAGATATTTCGGAATTCCGGTAGTGTGACCGGCAGAATACAGGAGAAGGACATTGCGCTTGAGGTCTGTAGGAGTCCTGACAGGCCTGTCTGAAGTGCCTTCCACAGGATCAATGAAACCAAAGCCGTCCCCGTACTCGAAAGGCTTCATACAGGAAACGACAGCGGACACCGCAAGGAGGGCCGCCGCTGCTCTGGAAATGGCTATGGACAATACTCTTTTCATATCTCGGATTGCAAATATATAAAGATTTCCCGACATCGCTCGTTATGCCAAAAAGAAGATGTATCTTTGTAGGTTGTGAAACGCATACATATAAACTTATAATAATATGAAATTCATTACTAAAATGATCACATTTGCAGGTATGGCCGCTGCCTTGATCTCTTGTTCAGACAAAGCGGCACAGAAAGACTTCAGATATCTCGTGGATGAGTTTGCCGACCTCAAGATTATGAGGTACCAGGTACCGGGATGGGACGCGCTCACCCTTCAGCAGAAGGAATATGTATACCACCTTGCCGAGGCGGCAAAATATGGCCGTGACATCATCTGGATGCAGAACTGCAAGGACAACCTCGAGGTGCGCAAAGTGCTTGAGAACATTCTTCAGAACTACACAGGCGACCGCACGACAGAGGAGTTCGCACAGTTCGAGACATATGCTAAGAGAGTGTTCTTCAGTAACGGTATCCACCACCACTATGCTGAGGACAAGTTCTTCCCTGAGTGTTCTCAGGAATACTTCCAGAGCCTTATGGTTGCAGTAGGCGAGGAGGCTAAGTGCGAGAAGCTTCTCCCTGTTATGTTCGACCCTGCAGTTTACCCTGCAAGAAAGGATATGCACGCTGAGGACATCATCGCTGCTTCAGCAGTGAACTTCTACGAGAACGTTACACGCGCAGAAGTGGAGGCTCTCTACAAGGCTATGACAGACCCTACAGACAAGACACCTGTATCATACGGCCTCAACAGCCGCGTGGTAAAGGGAGAGGACGGAGTCGTATATGAGGAAGTATACAAGGTAGGCGGTCTCTACGGACCGGCTCTCGAGAAGATCTGCGCAGAACTCGCACTCGCAGCAGAGGTTGCTGAGAACGAGACTCAGAAGGAGTACATCGCAGACCTCATCGCATACTATCAGTCCGGCGACCTCAAGCTTTGGGATGACTTCAACATCAAGTGGGTGAACGACACTCTCGGAACAGTTGACTTCGTGAACGGATTCGTAGAGGACTACAACGACCCTCTCGGACGCAAGGCTACATATGAGGGACTTGTGAATTTCAAGGATTCCGAGGCCTCACGTCGTGCAGAGCTCATCAGTGAGAACGCACAGTGGTTCGAGGACAACTCACCGGTAGATTCACGTTTCAAGAAGGAGGAAGTGAAGGGTGTTACTGCAAAGGTCATCAACGTGGCTACACTTGCAGGCGACTGCTACCCTGCCGCTCCTATAGGAATCAACCTTCCTAACGCCGACTGGATCCGTCGCGAGCACGGTTCAAAGTCTGTGACTATCGCAAACCTTACATCAGCTTACACAATGGCTGCACAGGAGTCTCCTGTAAGTATGCTTTCAGAGTTCGCTTGGGATGAGGCAGAGATGGAAATGGAGAAGACGTACGGTGCCCTCACAAACGACCTTCACACTGACCTTCACGAGTGCCTCGGACACGGCTCAGGCAAGCTCCTTCCTGAGACTTCGCCTAACGCCCTCGGCGAGTTCAGTTCTGCACTCGAGGAGACAAGAGCAGACCTCTTCGGTCTCTACTACCTTGCAGATCCTAAACTCGTTGAGCTCGGCATCCTTCCTGATATGGAGGCATACAAGGCTCAGTATTCAAGCTACATCAGAAACGGTATCTTCACACAGTTCACAAGAGTGGCTCTTGGCAAGAAGAATATGGAGGCACATATGCAGAACCGCAAGCTCATCGCTGACTGGTGCTATGAGAAGGGTCTCGCTGACAACGTGATCGAGAAGAAGGTACGCGACGGCAAGACATACTTCATCGTAAACGACTACGAGGCTCTCCGCGGACTTTTCGGAGAACTCCTCGCAGAGGTTCAGAGAATCAAGTCAGAGGGTGACTATGCTGCCGGAAAGGCTCTTGTAGAGAAGTACGCTGTGGATATCGACCAGGATCTTCACGCTGAGGTTCTCGAGCGCTACGCGGCACTCGGTCTCAAGCCATACGGCGGATTCCTCAACCCTGAGATCGTCCCTGTAATGAAGAACGGCAAGGCAGTTGACTACAAGATCGAATACCAGGAGAGCTACATCGACCAGATGCTCCAGTACGGCATCAAGTACTCAACCCTCTAATGCTTAAGGACTACAATTATTATCTTAGGATAGAACGTGCGATGTCACAGAATACTGTGGCATCGTATTGTTCTGATGTGCAGAAGTTTCTGACTCATTTCGGCAGCGAGGCGCACCTAGCGGGAACTGCAGACGTCGAGGAGTTCCTCGGAACGCTCGGGAACCTGTCGGAAAGGACACAGGCAAGAAAGCTGAGCTCTCTCAAATCCTTCTTCGACTGGCTGATAATGGAAGGCATCATCAGTGAAAACCCTTGCGACAGAATAGAAGGACCGAAGATAGGAAAATACCTTCCGGACGTGCTTTCGGAAACCGAGGTGGATATGATCATCTCGGCAATCGAGGTCAAGGACTGGCTGGGACTTCGCGACAGAGCGATACTTGAAGTGCTCTACGGATGCGGACTTAGAGTTTCTGAGGCTGCCAACCTCAAGGTTTCCGACATCTTCTTCAACGAGGGTTTTGTAAGGATCATCGGAAAGGGTGACAAGGAAAGGCTCGTCCCGATCGGAGAACTTGCAGTCGAAGCACTCGAGGCCTACCTTGAGGAACGTCCCCTCGCGTCAGAATGCAACGCAGTCTTCATCAACCGGTACGGCAATCCTCTGAGCAGAGTCTCGATCTTCAAGACTGTAAAGAAACTGACCCTTGCAGCAGGCATCGCCAAAAGCATATCTCCGCACACCTTCCGCCACTCTTTCGCAACACATCTGATAGAGAAAGGTGCGGACCTCAGGGCGGTACAGGAGATGCTCGGACACGAAAACCTGAAAACGACAGAGATGTACACTCATATCGAGACCGGCACCTGGCACAGGAACATATTGGCACATCATCCGAGAAAATGACTATATTTGCAGACTTTGCAGAAAAAATAAATCTTTAAACTATATAAAAATGGACAAGAACAGTTACGCATTGGGTATGAGCATTGCCCACAATATGATGTCATCAGGCATCAAGTCAGTTGAATTCGATGATTTCGCAGCTGGTGTAAAGGCTGTCCTCACAGGTTCAGAGCCAGCAGTTTCATTCCAGGAGGCAGGTCAGCTTCTTGACAAATATTTCGCAGAGCTCGAGGCTGAGCAGAAGGCAGAGGCAGCAGCTATGAGCGCAGCAATGCGCGAGGAAGGCGAGGCATTCCTCAAGTTCAACGCTGAGCAGGAGGGTGTGGTTGTACTCCCTAGCGGTCTCCAGTACAAGGTCCTCACAGAGGGTACAGGCAAGAAGCCTTCAGCAACTTCACAGGTTAAGTGCCACTACGAGGGAACTCTCCTCAACGGCGCTAAGTTCGACAGCTCATACGACCGCAACCAGCCGGCAGTATTCGGTCTCAACCAGGTCATCGCAGGTTGGACAGAGGGCGTACAGCTTATGTCAGAGGGTTCAAAGTATGAGTTCTACATCCCTTACAACCTCGCTTACGGCGAGCACGGAGCTCCAGGAGCAATCCCTCCATACGCTACTCTCAAGTTCGTAGTTGAACTCATCGAGGTTCTCTAGTGGAACAACATATTATGGAAATAATCACCCTCATTACGGGGGTGATTTATATAATTCTCGAGATCAGGCAGAAGAATGCGATGTGGGTGCTCGGCATCTTCACCAGCAGTGCAGCCATTATCGTATTCTTCAGGCAGGGTCTTTATGCATCCTTCGGCCTCAACATCTACTATCTCATCACTTCATTCATAGGCCTCTGGCACTGGAGGAGGGATAAGAAGAAACTGGACGAGGAGCACTCAATCCATCTCAACAGGCTCACAAGAAAGACCGTCATAACAAGCGCCATCGCTGCCATCACAGGCATCATCGCCCTTTCATACGGAATGGATCTTATGGCCGAGCTTGGATTCAAGGAAAATCCGATGTCCGTCCTTGACGCATCAGTAGCCGTACTCAGCGTCATCGCCACCTGGTGGCTCGTACGCTCGTACATCCAGCAGTGGTGGCTATGGATTGCGGCAGACACCTTGAGCACGATCCTTTGCGCGACTCAGGGTATGTGGTGGATGGCACTGCTGTACCTTCTGTACACCGCATCCGCCCTTATCGGACTCAGACATTGGAAAAAGAACGGAGCAATCATTTCAGAAAACGAATAGATCTACCCTATGCTCATCATTGTAGAAAGCGGAGCCACAAAGACAGCCTGGAGGGCGGTCGGCGAAGACGGAAGCGTACGCGAAGTGCAGACGGAGGGACTTAGTCCGACCTGTCTGGACAGGGAGCACACGCAGACAATCGTACGCAAGGCCATACCTGAACTCAATCCGGAAGGAAAGACGGTAAAGACCATCCATTTCTACGGAGCTGGACTTGTGTCACGAGAGTCAGCCACACCGATAACCGAAGCGCTGGAGATGTGGTGTCCGTTTGCATCGGTGGAATACCATTCTGACATCCTCGCAGCAGCAAGAGCATTATGGGGAAACGGCAGCGGAGTCGTAGCGATTATGGGTACCGGCTCGAACAGCTGCCTTTTTGAAAACGGAGAGATCGTCAGGAACATCCGTCCGGGAGGATATGTCCTCGGAGATGAAGGCAGCGCCGTTTCACTGGGAAGAGCATTCCTTGCAGACTATATCAAGGGACTCGTTCCGGAAGACATCAGCAAGGAGTTCGACGACGAATTCGGTCTCGACTACAACAGCATAGTCCGCAAGGTCTACAAGGAGCAGGCAGCATCAGCCTTTATGGCTTCGATAGCCCCGTTCATCACTCAGCGCTTCTCACATCCATACGTTCAGAGACTGACTGAGGAGTGTCTTGAAGGATTCATAGTACGTGCACTCTCAAGATATGCAGAGACTGCACAGGACAAGGATGCTGCAAGAAGAATCGGAGTCGTAGGCTCATTCGGATACGCCTGCCGTGAAATCCTTCAGAGCATCGGAAAGAAATACGGAATCGAATTCGTGAAATTCATCAAGTCACCTATTGACGAACTGACAAGATATCACAGCTATGGCATATAAGGAAAACTATCCGTCCAAACTGCTTGAAGACGCAGTAGACGCAATCAGCTCCCTTCCCGGAGTCGGTCGCCGCAGCGCCCTCCGTCTAGCCCTGCATCTTTTGAAGCAGCCGGCAGAGAATGTGCATCATTTCACATCTGCCATAGACCGTCTGCGTGACGATGTGAGATACTGTCGCATATGCAGGATGATATCCGACGAGGAGACCTGTTCGATCTGCGGTGACAAGTCACGCGACCGTAACACCATCTGCGTAGTGGAAAGCGTCCGTGACGTTATGAGCATCGAGAATACCGGCCAATATCACGGAGTGTACCACGTCCTCGGAGGCATCATCTCCCCTATCAACGGCATAGGTCCGTCCGACCTCACCATCGCAGAACTTGTCGAGCGCGTCAAAGGGCCGGAAGGAGCTCAGACAGAGGTCATTCTTGCACTCAGCGGAGACGTGGAGGGAGAGACTACATCATTCTACATCTACCGTCAGATATCACAGTACGGAGTAAAGGTGTCAGCACTTGCACGAGGTCTCGGTTTCGGCGACGATCTTGAATATGCCGATGAACTGACACTCGGACGTTCCATCGCAAATCGTCAGCTGTTCAAACCCTGAGTGCAGCTAAATTTGGACTTTTAAAATAAAAAAGATAAATTTGTAGGCTTGTGTATTGCACACAAGCCTGTTTCGTGTAATGCAAACTCGTTCCGACGACTGGGCCGGAACACAAAACGGACGAGGTATGATTGAGATTTTCTACAAGAAAGACGGACAGATGATGGTTTCCCAGTCGGAAGCTGACTTCGCTACCATTCCATACGAAGATGTTATCTGGATTGACCTTTTCTCTCCATCCGGAGATGAGAAAAGGGCTACCGAGCATTTCCTTGGAACTACCATACAGAACAGGGCACAAGCTGAAGAGATCGAGATTTCATCACGATTCTCAGAGACAGATCAGGCGATCTTCGCAAACACCAGCTTCCTCATCCCTGGACCGGAAGAGTACAATGAAGAGACCGTTTCCTTCATTCTCTCTGGCGACATTCTCACTACTCTGAGAGAATGTCCACTCCGCAGTTTCACAGACCTCCAGCGCAGGCTCCTCGCCTTCCCTAAGATGTATTGCTCAGGCCATATCGCGTTCCTCAGCATTCTGGAGCAGCGTATCGACCTTGATGCGGATATGGTAGAGCTCGTTTCTAAGGAGATCAGCCAGTACAACAAGAAAGTGAGCTTGGGAGAAGACATCAGCGAGGAATTCCTCATTGACATCAACCAGTTGCAGGACAATACAATGCTCATCCGCGAGAATATCGTCGACAAGCAGAGGGTTATCTCAAGCATCCTGAAAAGTGCACGCTATCCTAAGGAGTATCAGCCAAGACTCAACGTGCTTCTTAAGGACATCTCATCACTGATCAACCACACCAACTTCAGTTTCGAGCGTCTCGAGTACCTGCAGAACACTGTGTTGGGTATCATCAACCTCGATCAGAACAAGATTATGAAGGTGTTCACCCTCGTGTCACTGATGCTGATGCCTCCTACCCTCATTGCCAGTTTCTTCGGAATGAACGTGTCGTTCGGATGGATCGGAGTATCAGGATGGTCGTGGATCATAGTCCTCATACTGATGGCGATATCGACATTGGCTATCTTCTGGGTATTCAAAAAGAGAAATATGTTCTAGGTCTCAGGACCGGAAAAAATGATAAGGGGCTGAAAGCATCACTGCTTCACAGCCCCTTAAACGTGTACTAAAACCTAAACCTGCTACAAAGATGCAACAAGATTCTGAAATGTTGCAAATCTTTTTTAAAAAATTTATCTTTTTTCTTAAAATTTCCGTCTTTTACATCACAACCTGCACATTATCGATCCAAACTGTGTTTCCGACGCCTCCATAAAAGGCTTTACCACAGCTCGATATGATGTTGATGACAAGATGGGTCGGCTCTGTTCCGAGCGGTGCCCATCCGTCCTCCTGGATGATGACATTCCTGCCGTTGCTGTTGATTGCGTGGAAAGCAGTCTCGGGGTCTGTCTTCATTCCCATATAGTCCCTGTAGAAAGACTTGCCTGTGATGTCGCCATATTCGATTTTGATATCATAGCCGTTGATCCACTCCGGAATGTCCTCAGAAATCCTCCAGATGGCGGTACCTACGCGGAGTGCGTGTACATTGCCTTCCTCATCTTCCCATCTCTTCTGAAGAAGCACTGTGATCTCAGCCGCATCGTTGTAACCCATAGGCTTGAGCTTTGAAAATCCTGTGCCCCTGATTACCTCATAGCCTACATCTGCCTTGATATCGAGCCTGATCGACTTGGGACAGCCTGTGAACGGCACGCCATACATAACCTTGGCCATAGGATCTTTTGTGGTTGTGATCGGCTCAGGAAGCGAGCCTACGAAGATTGCGCCCTGACAGGTTACATCCATATTGACGATACCCAAGGCCTTCACCTCTTCAATATGCGTCTCGATCCTTGCGCAGTAGCCGTTTCCTCTCTTCTCCGGGAAGACCGTATTGTTGGTCTTGACGACTCCGGCAACTACGGCAAGTACATTGTTTGTTCTCCAGATATAGCCTTCCGGCGCCTTGAAAGGAGTCTTTCCAGTGAAGACTGTCTCCTGATTGCCGTAGAATTCATAGAGGCTTTCTGTCGCTCCACCGATGATGGCTGATTCCTTGACTTCTCTGATGCACCAGTCATCGAATCTTCCGAAACGGTTAATGGCATCTATCGTACTCTGCTGGGCATTGGCTGACGCCGCAAAAAGCGTCATTGCCCCTATGATCAAGGCAACAAATCTTGTTCGTCTCATAAAAAATGGTTAAATATGCAATTCGTTTGCAAAGATAAGAACCTTTTATCAAACAAAAACGCCCAAAAGATGAAAAACACTATCTATACTATCCTAATATTGCTATTTATCTCTGTCTGCGCAGGCGCAAGGCCAGTCAGACCAGGTATGACCACCTTCACGCAGCCTGACGGCACAACATTCCAGGGCATCTGCCGAGGAGACGAGTTCTATCGCATCAAGACTACCGCAGAAGGATGTGCAATCATCCAGGATGAAGAGGGTTGGTGGTGCTATGCGACCTATGATATGGAAGGTCAGATGCAAAACACCGGACACCGCATAGGAGCCAAGGTATCATCAAGCATACTCAATCAGGCAAGAAACATTCCGTACGAAGTACTTTCATATAAAGCGGAGATAAAGCGTGCGGTTATGCAGAGCAAGGCACCTTCTCTTCAGCTTCTTGGCGCCAACACCAGCGGACAGGAGGCGCAGAAGCGTCACGGCATCGTCATCCTTGCACAGTATTCCGATGTGAGTTTCCAGCACACAAGAGAGGACTTCGTCAATCTCCTGACTATGGAGGGATACAGCCGCAACGGAGCGACAGGATCGGCGATGGAATACTTCAACGACCAGTTCAAGGGAAAGTTCGATTTCAGTTTTGATGTGAGCGAGATCGTCACCCTTACTAAAAGAAGAGCATATTACGGAGCAAATGACGGCTACGGCAACGATGTAAGGCCTGCAGAGATGGTGCAGGAAGCCTGTGAACTCGCAGCGGCAAGCGGAATTGACTTCTCCCTCTATGACGACGACAACGACGGAGAGGTGGACAATGTGTTCGTATTCTTCGCAGGCTGCGACGAGGCCGAGTATCCAAGTCAGAGCGACCTTATCTGGTCACACGCGTGGTACGTCAAGACCGGAGCAGGCATCAACCTCACACTTAATGGAAAAGTCATTGACAGATATGCCTGCACTGCAGAGCTTATGGCGATAGGACAGCAGAACCTACTTGCCGGCATCGGTACCTTCTGCCACGAGTACAGCCATACTTTTGGCCTTCCAGACCTCTATGACACCGATTACGACACCGGTGGATGGGCAGGAGGAACCTGGACCTGGACAGCGCTTATGGACGGCGGAAATATGAACAACGACAACAACACGCCTCCATATTACAATGCTGTAGAAAGGGAAATCCTGGGTCTCGGCGAGGCTATAACCATCACCGCCAACGGAAGCTACACACTTGAGCCTATCGGCAAGGGCGGAAAGTTCTACAGACTGGACACCGACAACAAGGGCGAATACTATCTGATCGAGAACAGAGGCACAAGCGGTTGGGATGCATATATAGGAGGAAGCGGTCTGCTTGTCTACCATATTGACAAGACTGCTTCCCATATGAGCAGGTGGAACAAGCAGAACAGCGTGAACGCTCTTCAGTCACACCAGTGCGCCGATCTTATCGAGGCTGACGCAAGATCCGACAAGTTCACAAGCAGCTATGATTATGCGACAAGGATACAGAGCATCAAGGGCATATTCTTCCCATACAGCACAACAAATTCACTGACTTTCGACTCCACCCCGGGACTCAGCTGGTGGAGTGGAAAGAAGGGAGACGTCATAATCACAGACATCCAGCGTAACGGTGAAAGCATCACTTTCTGTGTAAGCGGATTCCCGGGCGAGACTCCTCCGGTGGCTGCAAACATACGCACAGAGGCGTTTATGGATGCAGCTATCATAAGGTTCGAGAGCGATAGAGTATATGAGGGCGAGGCAACAGTTGCCTGGGGAAGAACCGGCCAGGAAACAGAGACCGTGAAAGTCGCACCATACGAGCCTGGCAAGTATTCCCTCACACTTGAAGGCCTTGCTGCCGGCAACAAGACTTACACTGCTTCTATATACTTTGAGATCGAAGATGTCAAGGGTGAAGCCAAGAGCACATCGTTTATGACAAGCCGCAAGGCGCCTGTAGAGTGGCCTTACATCTACCTCGGCAAAGGCAATGCAAACTCGAACGGCACATATGACAAGGGCACAAGAGTAGCCTTGAGAGTATACAATGCAGCAGAGGCCCAGATGATTGAATGGACATTCAACAGAAAGGGAATCAAGTCAGAAGGCGACGGATACTACACTCTGACTGAAAACGGTATCCTGAAGGCATACATCTATTGGGAAGACGGAAGCGTCGACATTCTTGAGAAGACAATAAACATCAACGAATAATATGAGAAGGACATTTATATATATAGCTGTACTGGCTGCTGCGGCCACTGGCTGTGACAGATATCAGCCGGAAGAGATACTGTTGCCCCGCAATGAGATATCCCTCACTATAAAGGGAGTGGACCAGTTGAGATACGAAGAGAATACCTGGCAGCTTGGATTCAACGATGAGAGAAAGGAGTTCAGAGCGATGGACGATCAGGTATCGGAGTGGTTCATCTTCAAATTCAGCACGATGCCTGATTCCGAGGGACAGAAGGTGAAGGGAGACCTGGAATACACCACAGACAACGACGTAAAGACACAGGAGGGACTCACCTACTCTGTGGAGAAGATCTCCCAGGACGGGCTTGTATGGCTCTGGAACGAGGACAAGGATATCGGAGCGGTAATCAAGATTCTATAAAACAAAAAGAGGCTGACCGTTTGGTCAGCCTCTGATATTTTAATCGGGATCGATTAGTTAAGCTTGTAAACTGAGATACCGATGTTCTGTGCCATCACAGCGATGTATCTTACATCACCAGCTACTGCTGTAGCGCAGTCAGCCACACCGTGGCCTGCATTGCCTGTACCCTCTACAGGAGCTGTAAAGAGACCAGTCTTAGCCTCAAGTGTACCCTTGAAGTCAGCTGCACCGTTTACGTCCTCGATAACATTAAGAGTTGCTGAATTTCTATCAGCAGCGAGCTTGACATATGCGATATAGTCCTTGTCGTTGTGAGAGAAGAAGTTGTAACCGAATGTCTGACCAAGCTCTGGATCAGCACCCCAAGCTGAAAGCTCATAAGCGTTGCCTGAAGTCTGAGTGAAGAACTTACCAGCTACGTTTGTAGTAAGGAGAGCTGCTGTTGGATTGCCGTCTGCGTCAAATGTTGCATCTGGGTGGATTGTGCACTCACCGATGTTGTTTGCACCGGCGATAGGCATAGCGTAGCGTCCTGTTGCATAAGCGAGGTCAGGGTTTCCCCAAAGACCTGCAACACCGTCCTTCATATTCACGCGAATAACTACACCACCATCATTGTAGTCGAAGAAAAGGAGCTCACCTGCCTGGATTGTTCCTCTTGTTGTGAACTTGTCACCAAGACGGCGTGTACCTGAGTCAATCACATAGTAGTTAGGATCTGCATCGATACCGTTTGCCCATACATAAACAGTAAGCTTTGCAGTGCCGTCACCAGTTGTAAGGTTAGAAGCAACGAGTACATCCTTTCCACCGTTGATAGAAGCATCAGTGTTAGGCATTACTCTTACACAAGAGATAGCGTGAGTACCGTTTGAAGAAACTGACACCTTGGTAGCAACCTTTACGTCCTTTACATAAGAACCGTCAGCGATGCTGTATGCCTTGATGACACCGTTTCCACCAGCTGACTGAGCTACGTAAACATACTCGGAGTCCATTGTCATATTTCTGTCCTGTCCGCCACCGAATGGAACGGCTGCGCTCCAAACGAGTTCAGCAAAAGCTGCTGGAACCTCTGG
>JAFYXE010000110.1 GCA_017546275.1 Bacteroidales bacterium
CAGAGAGCTAAGCTCGAGAAGAACCTCGGTTCTATCCGCGATCTTAGCCGTCTCCCATCAGCACTTTTCGTAGTAGACGTACAGAAGGAGATGAACGCCGTTAAGGAGGCAAATCGTCTTAATATTCCGGTTATCGCTATGGTTGATACTTGTTGCGATCCTACTCCGATTGATTATGTGATTCCGGCAAATGACGATGCAGCAAAGTCTATCGCTTACATCATGGAAGCACTTTGCGGCGCAATCAAAGAGGGATTGGACGAAAGGAAGCTCGAGAAGGAGAAAGAGGCTCCAGAGGCAGCAGAGCAGCAGCCAGCAGGCAAGAAGCTCCGTGCTCGCAAGGGCGCTAAGCCAGCAGCTGAAGAGACTCCAGCAGAGTAATTAAGTGTAACACTTTTAACATCTATCTACAATGGAGATTAAAGCAGCAGAAGTTGCAAAACTTCGTCAGATGACAGGCGCTGGTATGATGGACTGCAAGAAGGCACTCGTTGAGGCTAACGGTGACTTCGAGCGCGCAAAGGAAATCATCCGCGAGAAGGGTAAGCTCGTAGCAGCTAAGCGTGCTGACCGCGAGACTTCAGAGGGTGCAGCAATCGCTAAGGTTGCAGGTTCAAAGGCTATCGTAGTCGCTCTCGGTTGCGAGACTGACTTCGTTGCTAAGAACGCTGAGTTCCAGGCACTCGCTGAGGCTATCGCTGAGACAGCTATCGCTAACTTCCCAGCAGACAAGGAGGCCCTTATGGCTTGCGTACTCGCTGATGGAAGAACAGTTGAGGCAGCTGTAACTGAGCAGACTGGTAAGACAGGTGAGAAGCACGTTATCGTAGCATACGAGACTGTAGAGGCACCTTACATCTCAGCATACATCCACGCTATCAACGGTAAGCTCGCAGCTATCGTTGGTTTCAACAAGGAGTTCGATGCTCAGGTGGCTAAGGGAGTTGCTATGCAGGTAGCTTCAATGAACCCTGTAGCTGTATCAGCAGATTCAGTACCACAGAGCGTTATCGACACTGAGCTTAAGACTGCAACTGAGAAGACTAAGGAGGAGCTCGTACAGAAGGCAGTAGATGCAGCTCTCACAAAGGCTGGCATCAACCCTGCACACGTAGACAGCGAGGCTCACATCGAGTCTAACCAGGCTAAGGGCTGGATCACAGCTGAGCAGGCTGAGCAGGCACGCGAGATCATCAAGACCGTATCTGCAGAGAAGGCAGCTAACCTTCCAGAGCAGATGGTAGCAAACATCGCTAAGGGTCGTCTCCAGAAGTTCTTCAAGGAGCAGACTCTCGAGGAGCAGGGCTACCAGATGGGTGATGGCAAGACTGCAGTTAAGGATGTCGTTAAGGCAGCTGACGCAGAGGCTAAGATTGTCTCATTCAAGAGAATCTCACTCGCTGACTAATTTCAGGCTTTATGCCAACACAATAAAAGGAGATGACTTCACCGTCATCTCCTTTTTCTTTTATATCAACCGTGAAATGTAAAGTGCTGTCCTGTAGCGTGTTACAAGAACTGCGTGCTCCCCTTTGGCGGCACGCAGTTTCTGTAAGTTGCTGACCTATAGGCGTTTGCATTTCACGCTGCAGGCGGGTTATTTGCGGATGAGGCGCCAGGTGGCGGCGAGGTAGGCCAGGATGAGGGCGGTGTGGACGCCGAGCTTGGCGGCGAACAGCCCTGTCGATGACTGACCGAAGACTACATCGGCGAAGAACGCCTGGTCGATGAGGAGTGATCCGCCGTAGGCTGCGCCCATAAGGCCGAAGATGCCGAGCAGACGTCCCCATCTGTACGGGATAGGGTAGTACTTCGCTCCGAGGAGTGAGCTCACTGCAAACATCACGATGTAGCTTGCAAGGTGGCCGTATGCCGCTGCCCAGTATGAATACCTAGGCATAAATGCGATGATCACCACTGCTGTGACAGCAAGGCCTGCAAGAGTGATCCAGATGGCCATATTCGTCTTTCCTGAAAGCTTGTACCACATCGATACATTGAACAGCATACCGAGGATCATATATGACAGGAGCATCACAGGAACGACTCCCACTGCCGAACGGAACTGAGGGCCGAGAATGAGAGCGATGATGTCTATATATAATATGACTCCGAGGAACACGAGGCCGCAGAAGGCGGTGAAGTATTCCTGCACCGATGCGTAGAGCTGGCGTGAATCCTTTTCCTTCGCTCTGCGGAAGAAGAACGGCTCGGCTGCATAGCGGAACATCTGGATGAACAGGTTCATAATCACAGCGAGCTTCACTGCAGCCTGGTAAAGTCCCAGGCTCGATCTCCAGGCCTCTGCATTGGTGTCGAAATATCTGAAAAGGATTCTGTCAAGGAAATCGTTGATGACTCCCGGAAGGGCTGCGACCATAAGAGGAAGCGAGTATGCGAGCATCTGTCTGAGCAGCCTAGGATCCAGTCTGAAGCTTAACTTCAGGAAATCCGGGATGAAAAGCAGTGTACATACGACGCAGCTGATGAAGATCGCGAAGATTACATAACTGAAGTCAGGTGTGCCCGGGATGAACTCCAGAAGCCATTTCGCCGATTCGATATGCTTCGGGAACCACAGGAAGAGCACGAGATTTGCTGCTGTTTCGGTGATGATCTTCGCTGTCTTGATGGCTGCGAATTTCAGAGCCTTGTTCTCCTGTCTCAACTTTGCGAAAAGGATGGCTGTGATGGAGTCCAGGGCCAGAATA
Organism: Bacteroidales bacterium; assembly: GCA_017546275.1. Lineage (GTDB taxonomy): Bacteria > Bacteroidota > Bacteroidia > Bacteroidales > UBA932 > Cryptobacteroides. The sequence continues at coordinate 2,712 of JAFYXE010000110.1, forward strand.
CCGCCCATATACCTCACGCAGGCCCCGTAGCCCTCGTAGCCGAGAGCTGAGGCGATCGGCGAGCCGAAGGCGATCATAAGCGCAAGGAAGGTCGCGCTGACGCAGAAGACCGTAACGAATGCATTCGAATACACCCTCTTCGGTTCCACACCCTCCTTGTTAGCGAAGCGGAAGCATCCGGTCTCAAGGCCGAGTACCAATACGACCTGGAGCACAGCGATGTATGCCATAAATTCCGTAACCACACCATAGCTTTCAGGTGTGAGGAGACGGGTATAGATAGGAACGAAAAGGAAGTTTATGATGCGGGCCAGAATGGTGCTCAGACCATATATTACAGTCTGGCCGGCCAATTGTTTCAAGGGATTTGCCATAATGAACGCAAAATTAGTTATTTTTGCGTGATAACATTTAACGATATGAAAAGAACAGTATTTATAACCATAATTTTGGCTGTGGCAGCATCGGCGATTATGTCCTGCAACTCATTCAACGGTAAGAGAAATGCGGCAGAAACAGAGCTGGACGACAGCACTAAATTGGCATTGGAAATGGAAAGACTTAGAAAGGAAGAGCCTGAGTTCGAGATTGTAACAACTCACGGCACAATGAAGGTGAAGCTTTACAGCCAGACTCCTCAGCACAGAGACAACTTCGTAAAGCTCGTTTCGGAGAACTATTATGACGGCATCAGATTCCACAGAGTGATACCTGGATTTATGATTCAGGCGGGTGACCCGTATTCAAGAGATACAGCTCGCATCAACCAGTGGGGAACAGGTGGCCCTGACTACACTGTACCGGCAGAGTTCGTAAGCGAGTACACTCACAAGAAGGGTGCTCTTGCAGCTGCACGCAAGGGTGATATGGCAAACCCTCGCAAGGCTTCTTCCGGTTCGCAGTTCTATATCGTTCACGATGAGAACAACTGCAGACATCTCGACGGACAGTACACCATCTTCGGTGAGGTGACTGAGGGACTCGAGGTGATCGATGCTATCGCAAATGTCGATACAGACCGTTATGACAGACCATATGATGACGTCATCATCATTTCAGTAAAGCAGACAGGTCTTCCTGAGCCCGTACAGGCAGAGGAGCCTAAGGACACCACATCGGCAGAGTAATGGCAGATCTCAAAGGAAAATTCAGCACGATATTCTTTGACGCAGACGATACTCTGTGGGAGAATGAAGGTTTCTTCAGGGCGGCTGAAGCGAAGTTCATCGAGCTTCTCGCCGACTATACCACTCCCGAGGGTGTGCAGGAACTGCTCTGGCAGAAGCAGGAGGACAACATTCCTCTCTTCGGCTACGGTTCGAAGACATATATGATCGGTATGACCGACGCAGCGCTTGAGCTTTGCGGAGGTACGATGCCGGAGCATATATATTATGGTGTCAAGAAGATCATTACAGAACTCGCATTCCACGAATTGGAGATAATGGAAGATGTGGAGGAGACTTTGAAGGCGCTTCAGGGCCGCTACAAGCTCATTGTCGCGACAAAGGGTGACCTTCCGGAGCAGATGGCGAAGTACCGCAAGTCCGGTCTTGCGAAATATTTCCACCATTGCGAGGTGATGGAGAACAAGGACGAGAACAACTATCTCGAGCTTGCAGCCAAGAACGATCTCGACCCGTCTGAGATCCTGATGATCGGCAACTCGGTCAAGTCGGATATAGCGCCGGTGGTCAATATCGGAGGCTGGGCCATCAACACTCCTCACGAAATGACCTGGGCACACGAGTTGATGGATATGCCAGAGTCAGACAGGATCATTGTCGTGGACGGAATCAAAGATATATTGAATTACCTATAATAAAATGTCATTTCGGACCAGATCAAGAAACTTTTGGCACGGAATTGGCAATAAACTTAAACCGAATAGTTTTTTCATAGGTTAAGTTTTAGGTTAGAATTGCGGAGTCCTTTCGATGTGAATCGAGAGGGCTCTATCTTTATTATTTTTGTTATATTTGTGGCGTTAAAATTTAAACTAGTATGAAAAAACACTCTTTCGGTGAATGGATGATTGCTGTAAGACCTTGGTCGATTCCGGCTTCTGCAATGCCTATCATCACCACCGTTGCCTTCCTTTTCTGGACTGGCGCTGAAATCAATTGGCTTAATGCAGGACTTACACTTCTCGGAATGGTCCTTTTCCACCTTGCCGGAAATACCTGGAGCGATTATTTCGACTATAAGAAAAAGGTTGACGCTGAAGATACATTCGGAGCGAAGACCCTTACAACCGGAATGTTCCAGCCTGAGGAGATCCGCAACCTTGCGATCGGTCTTCTCGCAGCAGGAGTTGCCTGCGGTATCGCTCTCCTCGCTCTCACCGGCCTTCCACTCCTTTGGATCGGCCTCGCCGGAGTTGCCTGCACACTCGCTTATCCTTACTTGAAATTCAATGCATTGGGAGACCTTGACATCATCCTCACATTCGCATTCCTTCCTACAATCGGAACATCACTTACAGTGACAGGTGCCATCGACTGGAGCGTGCTTATGATCGCCCTTCCTATCGGTCTCATCACAGACGGTATCCTTCACTGCAACAACACACGTGACGTCGCTACAGACAAGCGCGCCGGCATCGTGACAATGGCGATGACTCTCGGTCCGAAGAGCTCTGCAAGATTCTATGCATTCGAGATGATCTTCCCGTTCGTATGGGTGGCAATCGCCTCAATCGCCGGCTTCCTTCCATTGCATACAATCATCGTCTTTATGACTCTTCCTGTTGCTTTCGGATGTGCGACTACAATGCTCCGCACTTCAGAGGATACACCGGAGATCATCGCAGACCTTGACGTGAGAACAGCAAATCTCCAGCTGCTTTTCTCTACCCTCCTTTCTGTTGCATTCGTAGCTGCGAGATTCATTTTCAACTAAATATGAATAAGGAAATAAACCTTTCAAGACCGGCTGTCGGCATCTGCCTGGCAGCCGTTCTTTGGACTATAATGTTCTCACCCTGGACAGCGCCTCACATCAACTTCTGGGTGATGATGACCTGTTCTGGCGCTGCGCTTACGCTCTATTCCACCTGGGCTGCGCCCGGCTGGTGGAAAGACCTCCGCTTCGGCCTTTCCGATATCGTGATAGGCGTACTGCTTGCTGCCGCCCTCTGGGGTGTGTTCTGGCTCGGAGAATTCTTCTCGACCCTCCTGTTCGACTTCGCACGTCCACAGGTAGACACAATCTATGGAATGAAGGAAGGAGAGAATCCGCTTGTGCTGACTCTTCTTATGCTCTTCATCATCGGCCCCGCTGAGGAGATCTTCTGGAGAGGCTACATCCAGAAGGGACTTTCTGCGCGTTGGAACCCTAATATGGGCTTCATCGTGACTACCCTGGTATACAGCCTTGTCCACATCTCGAAGTTCAACTTTATGCTGATAATGGCAGCAGCGGTAGCCGGCCTTATCTGGGGCCTGGCGTACCGCTGCTTTCCTGAAAGACTCGGCGCCATCATCATCTCACACGCTTTGTGGGACTGCGCCGTCTTTATCTGGTTTCCAATAATGTAATATCTTACTTCACGACAACTTCTCCGACAAAGAGGAAGCCTGGATTTCCGGCTCCCGGATGCCAAGATGGAAGTTCTGTAATGCAGCCTGCAGTTACCTTGAGGTACTTGGCTGATGTCTCGTCGAATGTGAGGGTATGGTCGATGCAACCGTTTCCTTCGTCGATGTTGTCAGGTGATGTGATGTCCATATGGGCAACCTCTGTGTATTCCTTTCCGTCCTCGGAAGTGTACACTGTGAAGTCCTTTGCGTTCATAATCCAGTCGTACTTGAATACGATAGTGCAGAGTGTCACCTCTGAATAAGTCGCTCCACCCATATCCACTACAGCCTCGAACGGCTGGTTGTACCATCCTGCCACTTCGCCGCTGTTGTATGGACCTGCGCTGATGAGACCGTCTGTGAGGAGGTCAGGGCAGCTGAATGTGTAGTTCGGATGTGTAGCAGTGAGAGTCTCAACCGGACGTCCCATAGCCTTGTGAGCTGTGAAAGTCTTTGTGTATGTTCTGCCTGACATCTGGCCTCTCTGGCTTCTTGCCTTGACCACGCAACTCTCGCGGACCTCGATAGGCCCGGTGTAGAGCGGTGAGTCCTCGCAAGGCTCGCTTCCGTCAAGAGTGTATCTGATAGGAGTCTCTCCCTGTGCGTCAAGGATGACTTCAACGCAGCCCTTCTCGCGGTTCACCTTCAAGTCTCCTCTTGTGTCGAAGATGTGGTTTCCGTAAGTATAGCCGAGGACGTCGTAGATGCCGCAGAACTCGTCAGCGCTCTCGTAGAATCTCTCCCAGCTCTTGTTCTCAGGCTGGCACCACTGAACCTCTGCAAGTGCAGCGAGACGTGGAAGAAGCATATAGTAAAGCTGGTCGGCTGTAGGGATGTACTCTGTCCAGAGGTTTGCCTGCACTCCGATGATGTGTGCCTTCTCCTCTTCTGTCATACCATTAGCGAGCGGCTCATATGAGTAGCACTTCTCTACAGGAAGGTAACCTCCGATAGCGAGAGGCTCGTTCTCCTTGTCGAGAGACTGATAGTAGTCGAGATAGAAATAAGTGTTAGGAGTCATAATCGCATCGTGACCCATACGTGCAGCCTGAAGACCGCCTGAAACTCCTCTCCAAGACATTACTGTCGCATTAGGGGCAAGTTCGCCTTCGAGGATCTCGTCCCATCCGATGAGCTTCTTGCCCTTCTCGGCAAGGAACTTCTCCATTCTTGAAGTCACATATCCCTGAAGATAATGCTCTGCCTGGAAACGGTCGTCATCCTCAAGTCCGAGCTCCTTGATCTTTGCCTGGCAATGAGGGCAGGTTTCCCAACGTACCTTAGGACACTCGTCTCCTCCGATGTGGATATACTCGGCAGGGAAGAGGTCGCATACCTCTGCAAGGATGTCCTCGAGGAAGAGCATTGTCTCCTCGCGTCCTACGCAAAGCACGTCGTCAGCGATGCCCCAGCGTCCCCATACATCGTATGGACCACCTGTACATCCGTACTGCGGATATGCTGCAAGAGCTGCGAGCATATGTCCTGGAAGGTCGATCTCAGGAATCACAGTGATGCCCTTTGAAGCCGCATATTCGATGATCTCCTTGACATCCTCCTGAGAGTACCAGCATCCTTCGCCGTAAGGCTTTCCGTCATAGACGTTGTTCTCGAAAAGGTGTCCGACGATGGTTTCCTTACGGATTGAGCCTACCTCTGTGAGGAGCGGATACTTCTTGATCTCAAGTCTCCAGCCCTGGTCGTCTGTGAGGTGCCAGTGGAGAGTGTTGAGCTTGTGCACAGCCATCACGTCGAGATATCTCATTACCTCGGCCTTGTCGAAGAAATGACGTGAAACGTCCATATGCAGACCGCGATACTTGAATCTAGGTGCATCGTTGATCTTTACGCAAGGGAGGTTCCAGTTCTTGTCTGCAGCGGTAACCTTTCCGTAAACCTCTGCAGGGAGCATCTGCTTCAATGTCTGGACTGCATAGTTGAAACCGCTGATTCCGGAAGCCTTTACAGTGACACCCTTCTTGGTGACAGCGATTGTGTATGCCTCGTGAGGAACTTCTGTGTCAAGCACGAAAGAGAAACCGTTTCCGGCCTTGCCTTCATATACGGCGCTTTCGACGCCTGTCACAAGAGTGAGCTGCTCTGCGAAAGAGTTGAACAGAGCCTTTGAATAGTCGTCGTTTGCTGCCTCGTATCTAACTGGCGCTCCTGCAACGCAGAACTCTCCAGTCTTGAAAGTCACCTCATTAGGATAAGGTACGACACTGAGCGTCTGTGCATCCTTCGGCGCGCAGGCAACTGCGGCGAGGAGTACAGACAGGATGATAAGGGTCTTTTTCATTATGATTGTTGTTTAGTGTTATTCTGTCCGCGAATATAGGAAAACAAATCCGGCTAACCTAACAGGAGAATCAGGATTTGAGCTGAAATCACCCTGAGGAAGATGCTGACAGGATAGACGGTCGCATAGGCTACTGCAGGGTCGTCTCCGTCTGAGCCGGAACCCGCATAGTCGAGGGCGAACGGGTTCGCCATACCGCCGCAGAGCATACCTACATTGTCAGCATAGTCCATCTTGAGCACTCGTGCTGCGATGAAACCGATTGTCAGCACAGGAACCACGCAGAGGAGGATACTTGTGAGGACCCACTGAAGTCCCTCAAGTGTGAATACTGTCGAGAAGAATCCTGCTCCGGCGCTGAGACCGAGTCCTGCAAGATAGGTGGTCAGACCGAGCTGACGCAACATAAGGTTTGCACTTCTGGTTGTGTAGGTGGCGATGTGGAATCTAGGACCGAACGCTCCCATAAGGATACCTACGATGATCGGACCTCCGGCGATGCCGAGCTTGATCGGAGTGCTGATGCCAGGGATCACGATAGGAATGCTTCCGAGCACGAGACCGAGGATGATTCCGATGAAGAGCGACAGCAGATGCGGATTCTTGAGCTGCTTCGACTCGTTTCCGAGGATGATGCTCACGTTCTCCACTGAACGTGCTTCTCCGACGATGGTCAGCTTGTCACCAAGCTGAAGGCGGAGCTTACGTGAAGGAAGCAGGTCGATGCCGGCACGGTTGACTCTTGTGATGTTGATGCCGTATGAGTTGCGAAGACGAAGGTCTCCA